>NZ_JBFTKM010000006.1:0-177413 GCF_056395945.1 Arthrobacter sp. 05T442
ACATCACCGCCGGGATCAGGCCCCGCAGCGCCGCCCACCACGCAGAGGGCACGGATTACACCAAGCCGGCGCTGCCGGGACCGTCCGGCGATAATGGCCGGTCCCGGACGGGGCTGGGCCCCGCACCCCTCACTTCATATCGTCTAGGCTGGTGGAGTGAGGATTGACCTGCATGCCCACTCGAATGTTTCCGACGGCACCCAGGCGCCGGCCGACGTCATTGCGTCGGCTGCTGACGCCGGGCTCGACGCCGTAGCCCTGACCGACCACGATTCCACCGGCGGCTGGGCGGAGGCCACCGTGGCGGCCCGGGAGCACGGCATCGCCCTCGTGCCCGGCATGGAGGTTTCCTGCCGCACGCAGGACGGAATCAGCGTCCACCTCCTGAGCTACCTGCATGACCCGGCGCACCCGGGGCTGCTGGAGGAAATCACGAAAGCCAAGGACGCGCGGCACACGAGGGCGAAGAGGATGGTCAGCCTTCTCTCCGAGGATTACCCGCTGACGTGGGACGACGTCATCCACCACGTGGCTCCGGGGGCGACGCTGGGCCGGCCGCACATTGCCGACGCGCTCGTCGCCGCCGGGGTCGTGGAGGACCGGTCCGAGGCTTTCAGTTCCATCCTGACCTCCCGGTCGCGCTACTGGGTGCAGCACTACGCGCCGGAGCCGGCGCTCGCCGTCGAACTGGTCCGGGCGGCGGGCGGGGTGCCGGTCTTTGCCCACCCCGTCGCTTCCTCCCGCGGACGGATCGTGGGAGAGCGCACCTACCGGGAGATGATCGACGCCGGGCTGGCCGGCCTGGAGATCTACCACCGGGACAACCCCGAGGAGGGACGTGAGTTCCTCCGCGGCCTGGCCGAACGGTACGGCCTGTTCGTGACCGGGTCCTCCGACTACCACGGCGCCGGGAAGCCGAACCTGCTGGGCGAGAACCTCACCTCGCCCGAGGTCTTGGCCCGGATCGAGGACCTGGGCACTGGCTCATCCGTGGTCCGCTGATCCCCTTCGACCCAACTGACTGGCAGCAGGGGCCGTTTTGAGCGCCCAGAACGGCCCCTGCTGCCAGTTAGTTGGGAATGCGAGTTAGTTGCCCGGGAACGACGTGAACGTGGCGTGCTTTGAGAGCCGCTTGGCCATGACGTCGATGGCCGGCTGGTTCTGGTCCACGCACACGAACCTGCGGTCAAGCTTCGCGGCCACGGCGCCGAGCGTCCCGGACCCGGCGAAGAAGTCCAGGCACCAGTCGCCCGGCCGGCTCGAAGCAGCCACCACCCGGCGGATCAGCCCTTCGGGCTTCTGCGTCGGGTAACCCGTTTTCTCCCGGCCGGTGGGGGAGACGATGGTGTGCCACCAGACGTCGGTGGGGAGCTTGCCGAGCTCGCGCTTCGCCGGCGTGACAAGCCCGGGCGCCATGTACGGCTCCCGGTCCACCTCGGCGCTGTCGAAATGGTACTTGGCCGGGTTCTTGACGTACACGAGGATGTTGTCGTGCTTCGTGGGCCAGCGGAACTTGGCCCGGGCACCGTAGTCGTACGCCCAGATGATCTCGTTGAGGAAGCATTCGCGGCCGAAGATGGCATCCAGCATCACCTTGGCGTAGTGCACCTCGCGGTAGTCCAGGTGCAGGTACAGGGTGCCGTCGTCGGCGAGCAGCCGCCAGGCTTCCACAAGCCGCGGCTCGAGGAAGGACCAGTAGTCGCTGAACGCGTCGTCGTACTTGTGCAGGGCGCCCTTGATGGTGTCGTAGGACCGGCCCTTGAAGCCGACCCGGTCGCCCTCGCCGCCAGCGTTGAGCACCATCCGGGTTTCCTGGCGCTTCTGGACCCGGCCGGTGTTGAAGGGCGGATCCACGTAAATCAAGGTGAAGGCGCCGTCCGGCAGCGTGGGAAGGTACTCCGCGTTGTCCGCGTGTACCACCAGATTGCTGCCGTCCGGCGCCCAGACGGTGTCAGTCATGAAGGGGTTTAGGCCTCGGCGCTGCCCGGCTGCGAAGTGCCGCCTTGCGCGTCGCCCCCGGTCACCACTTCGCCGTTGTGGCGGCGGGTGCGGGTCCGGCGGCGGGCACGGGTGGCCCGGTCGACCTCGACCGCGGCCTTGGCGGGTGCCGGTGCCGCCGTCGCTACAGCCTCGGCAGCCTGGCCGGCGGAGGCATCAGCCTCGGCGGGACGGCGACGGCGGTCTCCGGACCGTCCGCTCTCCTGCCCGCCACCGGCGCCGCCGCTGCGGCGGGTATCGCGGCCGCTGTCCCGTCCGCCTGCGCTGGTGCCGCGGGCGCTGTCCCGTCCGCCTGCGCTGGTGCCGCGGGCGCTGTCCCGTCCGCCTGCGCTGGTGCCGCGGGCGTTCTTCTTGCCGGTCTCGCCGAGGTCCTCAAGGACCTCAGCGTCGACGCCGGCCAGCACGCGCTTGTCGCGCGGCAGGCGGCCCTTGGTGCCCGCGGGGATGTCCAGCTCCTCGAAGAGGTGCGGTGACGAGGAGTAAGTTTCCACGGGCTCCGGGTAGCTCAGGCCCAGCGCTTTGTTGATCAGGCCCCAGCGCGGCATGTCGTCCCAGTCGACGAACGTCACGGCCGTGCCCTTGTTGCCGGCGCGGCCGGTGCGGCCCACGCGGTGCAGGTAGATCTTTTCGTCTTCGACGCACTGGTAGTTGATCACGTGGGTGACATCGTCGACGTCGATGCCGCGGGCGGCGACGTCGGTGGCCACGAGGACGTCGACCTTGTTGTTGCGGAAGGCGCGGAGCGCCTGCTCGCGGGCACCCTGGCCCAGGTCGCCGTGGATGGCGGCGGCTGCGAAGCCGCGGTCCACGAGTTCCTCGGCAACCTTGGCTGCGGTGCGCTTGGTCTTGGTGAAGATAATGGTGCGGCCACGTCCGCGGGCCTGCAGGATGCGGGCCACGACCTCGACCTTGTCCATGCTGTGGGCACGGTAGATGAGCTGGCGGATGTCGCGCTTCGTCAGGCCTTCGTCGTCCGGGTCGGCGGCACGGATGTGGGTCGGCTGGGTCATGTAGCGGCGGGCCATGGCGATGACCGGGCCGGGCATGGTGGCGGAGAACAGCAGGGTCTGGCGGACGGCGGGGGTGCCGGCGATGAGGGTCTCAACGTCGGGGAGGAAGCCGAGGTCCAGCATTTCGTCGGCCTCGTCGAGGATGACCATCTTGACGTTCTGCAGGCTCAGGTGCTTCTGCTTGAACAGGTCGATGAGGCGGCCGGGGGTTCCGACAACGATTTCGACGCCCTTCTGCAGCGCGTCAACCTGGGGCTCGTAGGCCCGGCCGCCGTAGATGGTGGCAATGCGGGCGTTGCGCTTCGTGGCGGCGTTCTCAAGGTCCTTCGCCACCTGGACGGCCAGTTCTCGGGTCGGCACGATCACCAGAGCCTGCGGTGCGCCCGGAACTGCCAGCTTTTCGAAGCCGGCGTCGTCGCGGCCGACGACGCGCTGCAGCGCAGGGATGCCGAAGCCCAGGGTCTTGCCGGTTCCGGTCTTGGCCTGGCCGATGATGTCGTGGCCGGCCAGGGCGACGGGCAACGTCATGGCCTGGATCGGGAAGGGGTGGGTGATGCCGGCGGCGGCAAGGGACTCCACGATGTCGGCGCGGACGTTGTAGTCCGCGAAGGTCTTCTCGGCAATCTCATGCGGCTTTTCGTCCGAGATGATGGTCTCTTCGGGCTCGATCGATTCCGTTCCGGATGCGTCGGTCAGAAGCTGGTGCGTGTGCAATTCACTCACAGGTGAGTTTCCTTATTCATTTTGGGCTGCGCTGCTTGCTCGACGGGGGCGGCCGGGTCGGCCGTTCCGGAGCACGCTCAGGCGCGCAGGCAATTCCAGTGGAAGCCGATCGCGGGCTATCTAAATGCTGGCACTGGGGACCAGCGGGTGTGTCTCAAGATCGCGTAGGGGCGGGCTTGTTGAATTCGAAAATGATGGAAATCAACGACCGGGCATCCATATCTACCTCTCCAGTCTAGCTGTACCGGGCCCGGAACCTCGACGGGACCCGCAATTGGGACCCGCAGTTCAGGTGCGGGATGCCCGGGCGTGTCAGCCTGCGAGCTCCAGCCGGACCTCCCGGGTGGTGATGTCGGAGGACAGGATCCGGACCCGGACCTGCGTGCCGGGTTCCAACTCGCCGGGGCACCGGGCCGTGACTGCGGGCTCGGCGATCTGCACGATGCCGGAGGGTCCGTTGCCGTTGCCGGACTGCTTTCCGTTCCCGTTGGCCTTGCCGGCGGCCCCGCCGTTCCCGTTGCCGTTCCTGGCTGGCTTCGAACCGGAAATGACGACGGCATCGAATTCCTGGCCGATGTGGTTGATGAGCAGGGCCGCCTCCACAGTGTCCAGGGACAGCCGCTCCAGCTTGGCGGCCAGCTGGTCCGAGGTTGCCATGATGGACGGAAGGGAGGGCAGGGCCTCGCGGGCCCAGGCCGGAACCTCCGTTCCGTTGCTGAGGGCTTCGCAGATGACCAGTACGAAGCGGTCGATCAGCCGCCGCAGGGGGGCCGTGGAATGGGCGTACGCCGCGCCGATGGCGGACTGGAGGGCGGCCTGCGGCACCGTTCCGTCGAAGGGCGTGTAGCCGGCTCCGCGGAAGAGCATTCCGGCCGAATGCACGATCGCCAGCTGCCGTGGGTCCGTGGGGTCAAGGGTGCGCAGGTACTCGCCGTAGCTCATTTCTCCGTTCCAGGGCTTGCCGAGGGCGTGCGTCTGGCGGTGGAAGTGCCGCAGGGAGCTTTCATCCGGGGCGGGCATGGTGCGCAGGATGCCGACCTTGCCCTCGAGCATCAGCCGGGCAGCGGCCATGCCCGTCATGAGGGAAATCTGCGCGTTCCAGTCCTCCACCGGCAGCGGCGGCGCCGCCACGATCCGGTAGCCGCCGTCGGGCAGCTGCTGGATTTCCTGCTCCGGCATGTTCAGGCTCGCCCCGCCGCGGAGGCGCTCCAGTTCCACCCGCTTGATGCCGACCTCCTTGAGCAGCTGCAGTACCGGCGCCGCGGTGCCGTCGTCGAGCCCGGCCTGCACGCCCTTGTAGCTGAGCTTGGCGCGGCTGCGGACCTGCGCCCGCCGCACGAGCACCGAGGACACCTCCGCGGCGGTATCGAGCTCAAACTCCCAGACAAACGCGGCGCACAGCTGCCCGGCCAGGAGGCTGCCGGCGGCTTCGCTGATGACTTCCGGATGAAGGGGGATCCGCCCGTCAGGTGTGTAGAAGGTCTGGCCGCGACGGCGCGTTTCGGCGTCGAGCGCCCCGCCCGGGGCCACAAACGAAGGGACGTCCGCGATGGCGTAAAACACTCTGTAACCCTCGCCGGAGCGGTCAATGAACAGTGCCTGGTCGAGGTCGGTGGACGACGCCGGATCGATTGTCACGAACTCGACATGCGTGAGATCAAGATCCGGCAGCTTGTGTTCGGCCACGGCCGCCTCCGCGTCACGGAGCACGTTCTCGGGGAACGCGCCCGGCAGTTCCAACGTGGTGCGCAGCGCCTTGAGAGCCCCGGCAAGCTGGTTATTCTGTTCGTGGACGCTGGGGGTCAGGCGATGATGGGACACGAAAATCAGATTAGCCCGAATTGCGCCATTAGTCTTGGATCATGAGCGCATCCCCGGCTGATCCCGCCCGCTACAACAGCTTCCTCAGGGATCTGCTCGGCGTCATGGCCTACGGCGAGCTTTCGGCCTTCGAGCGACTGTCTTCGGACGCCCGGTATTCGCCCACGCTGCACGACCGCGCGGTCCTGGGCAGGATGGCGGTCGTCGAGTTCCAGCACTACGAACTCGTGTGCGCCAAGCTCGCGGACATGGGCTTGGACCCGGAGGTTGCCATGCTGCCCTTCCAGGCATCCGTGGACCATTTCCACGAGCGGACGCGCCCTGCGGACTGGTATGAATCGCTGATGAAGGCCTATGTGATCGACACGGTCTCCGCGGACTTCTACCGTGCCATCGCCCGGTACGTCGACGCCGGGACCCGGGAACTGATCGAGCGGATCCAATCCGCCGACGAGGGGACGGCCGCATTGCGGGACCGCCTCAAGACGGCGCTGGCCGATGACCCCCGGCTGGCGTCCCGGCTGGCACTGTGGGCCAGGCGCCTGCTGGGCGAGGCCCTGACGCAGGCGCAGCGGGTGAGTTTCGAGCACGCGTTCCTCGGCGCCCTCGTCGGGGACGATGCCCGGTCCAGGGAGTTGGTCAGCGGGCTGACGGCCGAGCTCGCCGCGAACCACTCCCGCAGGATGGCGCAGCTGGGTCTGGCCGGCTAGGTCCGCCGCTGCCCGGGAACCACGTCCGCGACGGGCCGGGGACCGGCCTCAGGCTTCCGCGGCGTCCAGCGCAGCGAGCAGGGCACGCGCGGCGCCGGCGGGATCATCGGCGTCGGTGATGGCCCGGACCACCACGATCCGCCGGGCTCCGGCATCGACGACCTGCTCGACATTGCCGAGGCCGATCCCGCCGATCGCGAACCAGGGCACTCCGCCGTCGACCGTGCCGGTTCCTGCGGCCCCGGCACGGCGGACCGCCTGGGCAGCGTGGCGCACCAGATCGAGCCCGACGGCGGCGCGCCCGGGTTTGGTGGGCGTGGCCCACACGGGCCCCACGCAGAAGTAGTCGAGCGCCTTGCGCCCGGGCGCGGCCGCAATGGCGGCGTCCACCTGCCCGGGGCTGTGGGTCGACAGCCCGATGACGGCGCCGTTGCCCAGGAAGTTCCTGGCGGCGCCGAGGGAAATGTCCTTCTGCCCGATGTGGAACACCGGTGCCCCGGAGAGGGACGCGATGTCCGCCCGGTCGTTGACGGCCCACAGCCGTCCGTGGCGCTGCGCCACCTTGTGCAGTACTTCGAGGAGCTCAAGTTCCTCGGCCGCCTCCAGGGACTTGTCGCGCAACTGGATGATGTCCACCCCGCCGGCAAAAGCGGCGTCCACGAAGTCCTCGAAGTCGCCTCGATCCTTGCGGGCGTCGGTGCACAGGTACAGGCGGGCAGTGGTGTGGAGGGCTTCCTGGCTCATGGGACCAGCCTAGTTCCTCTAAACTGGGCCCATACCGCGGGAGCCCGCTGCAGCCGTTCACGCCACCGGCGTAGGACACTGCACGGCTGAGAGGGCGTCAGAGCCGACCGCTTGACCTGATCCGGTTAGTACCGGCGTAGGGAAGGAATCCTCATGGGCACCCCGACACACGATGATTGTTACGACGTCGCGGTCATCGGCGCCGGCGTGATCGGCCATGGCATCGCCTGGGAGGCCCGCCGCTCGGGCCGGTCGGTTGTCCTGATCGACGACGCCCCCGGCAGCGGCGCCAGCTGGGCCGCCGCCGGGATGCTCGCGCCCGTCAGTGAACTGCACTACCAGGAGGAAGGCCTCCTGGAACTGATGCTCGAGTCCTCCCGGCTGTGGCCGGGCTTCGCCGCGGGACTCGACGGCGCCGCCGGAGCGGGACACGACCCGGGAACAGCAGCGGACACGTGCCCGGATACCGGTTACCTGACGACGCCGACCCTCGTCGTCGGAGCCGACGCCGCCGACCGCCGGACACTCGCGGACCTGCGGACGGTCCAGCAGGCCTGCGGCCTCACCGTCGAACCCCTGACCGTGCGCGAAGCGCGCAGCAGGGAACCCTTGCTGAGCCCGGCGATCTCCTGCGCCTTCGACATCCCGGCCGACCACCAGGTGGACCCCCGGAAGCTGCTTGCCAGGATCGCCGCCCTGCTGGCAGGAGAAGGCCCAGGCCGCGCCCTCCGCCGGCGCGCGGCCGGACTGCTCTGGCAGGACGGACGCGTCAGCGGGGTCAGCCTCGAAGGTGGCGGTGTGGTCCACGCCCGGGAAACGGTCGTGGCGAATGGACTCGGAGCCCCGGACCTGACCGGCCTGCCGGCGGGGCTCGCGTTGCCGCTCCGGCCGGTCTACGGGGACATCCTCAGGCTCCGCGTGCCCGCCCACTTGCAGCCCCTGCTGGCCTCCACCGTGCGCGGCCTGGTCCGCGGGATCCCGGTCTACATCGTCCCGAGGCAGGACGGCACGGTGGTGATCGGGGCCACCCAGCGCGAAGACGGGCCGTCGGACCCGTCCGCAGTCTCCGCGGGCGGCGTCTACCAGCTGCTGCGGGACGCCCAGCAGCTGGTGCCGGCCGTGGCTGAGCTGGAACTCCTGGAGGCCACAGCACGCGCCCGGCCGGGCACGCCGGACAACGCGCCGCTGCTGGGGCGCGTTGCGCACCACGGCCCGGCGGCGGAGGCCGCGGACGTCGGAGACATCCCCGGACTCATCATCGCCACCGGGTTCTTCCGGCACGGCGTCCTGCTCACCCCCGCGGCTGCGATTCTCTGCCGGCAACTGATGGACGGGACCGCGGACCCGCGCTGGTCCGGATTCCGTCCGGACCGGTTTTCCCGTGCCGCTGAGGCCTCCGCGTCCGTGCCCGGCAGATGACGCCCGGCACGCGAGGCAGGCACAAAACCCCAACAAGGAAGCACCATGAACATCAGACTGAATGGAACGGAGCACGCCGTCGCGGACGGCACCTCCGTCAGCACGCTCGTCAGGCAGCTCACCGGCCGGACCGTCGGCCCGGACGGCCAGTCCGCGGACGGGCGTAGGCTCGGCGTCGCGGTGGCCCGGAATTCCGAGGTAGTGCCGCGCAGCCAGTGGCACGCCACCGCGCTCATCGACGGCGACGACGTCGAGCTGGTCACGGCAGTACAGGGAGGATGAACGATATGAAAGAAACCGCACTCACGGCACCGCCGGCGGACCAGGCCACCCCGTCCGGCGGCGACCCGTTTATTGTCGACGGCGTCCGGTTGGGATCGCGACTGATCCTGGGCACCGGCGGCGCCCCGAGCCTGGACGGACTGGGGGCGGCCCTTGCCGCGTCCGGGACCGAACTGACCACGGTCGCGATGCGCCGCTACTCGCCCGCGGAGGCAGGCTCGTTGTTCCAGCTGCTCGTGGACCACAACATCAGGGTCCTGCCCAACACGGCTGGCTGCTTCACCGCCAAGGACGCCGTCCTGACCGCCGAGCTGGCCCGGGACGCCCTCGAAACCGACTGGGTCAAACTGGAAGTCATCGCCGACGAGCACACCCTGTTGCCCGATGCCGTGGAACTGGTGGACGCGACCGAACGGCTTGTGGCCCGCGGCTTCAAGGTCTTCGCCTACACCAACGACGATCCCGTGCTGGCCCTGCGGCTGGAAAACCTCGGCGCCACGGCCGTCATGCCCCTGGGGTCGCCGATCGGCACCGGCCTGGGCATCCTGAACCCGCACAACATCGAACTGATCGTCTCGCGGGCGTCCGTACCGGTGGTCCTCGACGCCGGGATCGGTACGGCTTCGGACGCCGCGCTCGCCATGGAACTCGGCTGCGACGCCGTCCTGCTGGCCACGGCAGTGACCCGGGCGCAGAATCCGGCGCTCATGGGGGAGGCCTTCAAACACGCGGTCATCGCCGGCAGGCTGGCGAAAGCGGCTGGCCGAATCCCGCGGCGCGAGCACGCCCTGGCGTCCTCGGCCATGGAAGGCCGGGCCGAGTTCCTCTAGGCCGGCTCTGCCTCCGGCAGGGTCCCTAGATCTTCAGGATGGCCGTGAGCCGGGCGGTGTCGTGGCGGGTCCGGTGCCTGCCGAGGTACATCACAGAGGCGATGGCCGCAGCGGTGCCCAGGAGCAGCGGCAAGATCCAGGGGATCCACGTCAGGCCCGGCTGGTAGCCGAACCCTGCCGCCATGAAGAGGATCCAGCTCAGCATCCCGACCGAGGCGGAGACCCCCGCCGGGACGCTGATGCCGTATTTGGCGTGGCGCTTGTCATTGGCCCACACGACGAAGCCCGCGGCAACAGTCACCAGGGCGACCACAATCAGGGAAAGCATTTCGGACACCTTATCTTCGTCGGGACAATGACGGGGCAGCAGTTGCGGGGGTGCGCCGGCGGCCAGCCGGGTGGGGCTAGAGCGCGCCGAATCCGACGCGGCGGACCTCTTCGGCCCCGATTTCGACGTAGCCCAGGACACTGGCCGGAACGATGATCTGGCGTCCCTTGTCGTCGGTCAGGCGCAGTTCAGTGCCCTTGGCGATGGCGTCTCCGACTACCTTTGCCACGGCGTCCGCATCCTGGGTAGATTCCAGGACGATTTCGCGGCCGATGTTCTGAATGCCGATCTTTACTTCCACTGCAAGGCCTCCAAGCCAATCAAAGTCGAATACATATCAAGGGGTCATCCCTATTTGTAGTCTAGGTCTCTTTGGGAAAGCGGCTGATTCCGCGCCAAGCTAAACGGTAGATCAAGTCGCTGGCCACATCGAGGTCGAGGTCGCCGCCGGTTTCCAGCCAGTACCGGGCGCTGACCTGCGCCATTCCTGCGAGGCCGCGGCCCAGCAGCTGGGCCTCCAGCTCGGGGAGCTTGGTGTCCTCGGCGATCACGCGCGCGACGGCGTCGGCGAAGGTCTTGTTGAAGGCCTCCAGCCGGGCGCTGACATCGGGATCGTTGATCAGGTCCGATTCGAAGACGAGGCGGTGCGCCTGGTCGTCGCTGGCGATGAACCGGTAGTAGGCGCGCATGACGGCCTGGACCCGCTCGTCGTTGTCCGTTGTGGAATTCAGGGCGCCCATGAGGAGCTCGATGAGCTTCGTGAGGTGGCTGTCCAGCAGCGCCAGGTACAGCTCGCGCTTGGACGGAAAGTGCTGGTAGAGCACCGGCTTGCTCACGCGGGCGACATCGGCGATTTCATCCATGGCCGCTCCGTGGTACCCGTTCGCCACGAAGACCTCCTGCGCAGCTGCCAGCAGTTGCGCCCGGCGTTCGTCGCGGGGGAGCCGTGCCGAGCGCTGTCCGCCGCTCCGCGACTGTGCGGCAGGCGATTTGCCCGCCTGGTCACGCCCACCCGGTGCCCGATGAATCACTGTCGGCCTTCTTTCCCTTGCAGTTAAGAACACTTTACGCGCGGGTAATATGACCTGACGGTATCTTCGGGCATAGATTGAAGTATGGCTTCCAAGTTCATCGCACATGCCGCGCCCGCTACACCGGAGCAACGGCCCGGACCGCTGGTGGAACCTGCGGCGGACCTCAGTCCGGACGAAGTGGAACGCTACTCGCGCCACCTGATCATTCCCGAAATCGGCGCGATCGGCCAGCGACGGCTCAAGAACGCGAAAGTCCTGGTGATCGGCGCCGGTGGGCTCGGGTCTCCGGCCCTCCTCTACCTCGCCGCCGCAGGGGTGGGCACCCTTGGCATCGTCGATGACGACACCGTGGACCTGAGCAACCTCCAGCGCCAGGTCATTCACGGCGTCGCCGACGTCGGCCGGCCCAAGATCGAGTCCGCCCGCGATGCCATTGCCGCGCTGAACCCGCTCGTGGACGTCCGGCTCCACAACATCCGCCTCGACGCGTCCAACGCCCTGGAGCTCTTCGCCGGATACGACCTCATCCTCGACGGCGCCGACAACTTCGCGACCCGCTACCTCGTCAACGACGCCGCCGCCATCCTCGGCAAGCCCTACGTCTGGGGGTCGATCTTCCGGTTCGACGGGCAGGTCAGCGTTTTCTGGGAGCAGTACGGGCCCACTTATAGGGACCTCTACCCGGAGGCGCCCCCGGCTGGATCCGTGCCGTCCTGCGGGGAAGGCGGCGTGTTCGGCATGCTCTGCGCCGCCGTCGGATCGCTGATGGTGACGGAGGCCGTCAAGCTGGTCACCGGCGTCGGGCGTTCCCTGCTGGGACGGCTGGCGCTCTATGACGCGCTGGGCGGCACCTGGCGGGAGATCAGGGTCTCCCGGGACCCCGAGGCCGCCCGCGTCACGGAACTTACCGACTACGAGGCGTTCTGCGGGATCACCCCGACGGCGGATGCCGGGACCGAGCACACGGTGACGGCGACCCAGCTCGCCACCATGCTGGCCTCGCGCAAAGCGGGCCTCAAGGATTTCCACCTGGTGGACGTGCGGGAAGCTGGTGAGCATGAGATCGTCAGCATCGACGGGGCGGTGCTTATCCCGCAGGGCCGGATTCTGGCCGGTGAGGCGTGGGAGGACCTGCCCCAGGACGCGGACATCGTCTTCCACTGCAAGGCCGGCACGCGTTCGGCAGCGGTCCTCGCCGCGGCCCGCACCGCCGGTTACGAACGCGTCAGCCACCTCGAAGGCGGGATCCTTGCCTGGGTGCGGGACGTTGAACCGGGCAAGCCCGTCTACTGAACGGGTTCCGTCAGAGTCGAAAGGCAGCATCATGAGCGAGGCACACGCGCTGACACCGCAGCGGAAGACCGGCTCCGGCTTCGGCAGGGAATCGACCGCGGCCGAGGTCATTGCGGGCATTGACCTGACGGGGAAGACCGCCATCGTCACCGGTGGCTACTCAGGGCTGGGCCTGGAGACCGTCCGGGCATTGGCCGCTGCCGGCGCCGCAGTGGTGGTGCCGGCGCGCCGGCCTGAGCATGCCCGCGAGGTCCTGGACGCGGCCGGGCTTCCGGCCGGAACGGCACCCGGGGACGTCACAGTGGCCGGTTTGGACCTCGCGGACCAGTCCAGCGTGAAGGAATTCGCGGCCGCATTCCTGGCCTCCGGCGCGCCGGGCGCGGGCCGCAGCCTGGACATCCTGATCAACAACGCCGCCATCATGGCCAGTCCCGAGCGCCGGGTCGGACCGGGCTGGGAATCGCAGTTCGCCACGAACCATCTGGGCCACTATGCCCTCACCAACCTGCTGTGGCCGGCGCTCTCCGCGGGGAACGGGGCCCGCGTGGTGTCGCTGTCCTCGACGGGGCACAAGCTCTCGCGCATCCGCTTCGAGGACATCAACTTCGATTCCGGGTACGACAAATGGCGGGCCTACGGGCAGGCAAAGACGGCCAACGCCCTCTTCGCCGTCCAGCTGGACGCCCTCGGCAGGAACTTCGGGGTGCGCGCCTTCGCCGTGCATCCGGGAGGCATCATGACTGAGCTTCAACGGCACTTGCCGCGGGAGGAAATGATTGCCTCCGGCTGGATGGACGAACAGGGCAACGTCGACGCGCGGTTCAAGTCGCCGGCGCAGGGTGCCGCCACATCCGTGTGGGCGGCGACATCCCCTGCGCTTGAAGGAATGGGCGGGGTCTACTGCGAGGACTGCGATATCGCGGAGCCTACCGTGCCCGGATCGCCCGAGGCACGGATCCGGGGTGTGGATGCCCACGCTGTGGACCGGGATGATGCCGCCCGCCTGTGGGCGCTGTCGGCTGAACTGACGGGCATCAACGCGTTCGGCTGAACAGCCGGACGGGTCAGGCGGTGTGCCTCTCGCCGGCGTCGGCGGGGAGCTGGCCGCGCCCGGCCGGGCATTCGGCCGTTGCCGCCGGCGCTGCCGGCGGGTCAACCGTGATGCCGTAGAGAGCTTCGAGGCCGGCGACGTAGTGTTCCTGCTGCCCGTTGGCGGCCAGTTCGCGGGCACGGACGGTGGGCACATGCAGCAGCTGCTTGACCATCCGGCGCAGGGCGAATTCGACTTCCTCAGCCGCAGCGGTGCAGCCGTGCCGGGCACGTACCTTTTCCATTTCCGCATCGAGGACGTTCATCGTGTGGCGGCGGAGGGCGACAATCGCCGAGTCCACCGAGCGCGCCTCGCGTTCCTGCTCGAAGGCGCTGGCCGCACCTTCCACGATGCTGCTCGCCTGCGCCAGGGACTCGGCCTGTTCCTGCGGCGCGGCGAGCCGGACGGACTCGAGGGTCAGCAGTTCGACGCCGTCGAGCTCGCCGACTGCGGGGTCGAAGTCGTGGGTGAGGGCCAGGTCGATCGCGATCAACGGCCGGGTTGACGCCGCCCGGACGCGGGCCAGCTCGTAGGCTTCGACGCGCGTGTCCGAGCCGCTGCAGCCGATCATGACGTCCGCAGCGGCGACGGCGGCCGGCAGGGTCGCCTCGTCCAGCGCCGTGCCGCCGCGGGTTGCGACGAACCCGGCGGCGCGGCCGGAGGAGGAAAAGACAGAGACGTCGGTGCAGCCGCGTTCGCGCAGCAGCGACATCGTGGCGCCGGCATAGGCGCCCGTACCGAAGACGACTGCTTTCTTGGTGGACCAGTCGGGATTCTCTGACAGGTCGGTGGCGAGATCCAGGGCCACTGAGACGATTGAGAGGCCGCGGGAGCCGAGCGCAGTCTGGGCGCCGACGTCCTTGGCCGTCTTGGACGCGGCCTGGAACAGCCGCACGAGGCCCGAGCTTGCGGTGCCCTCATGCTGGGCGGTGATCAGGGCGCGGCGGACCTGCCCGGCGATCTCGCGTTCGCCGACCACCGCGGAGTCCAGGCCGGAGCTGACCGAAAAGAGGTGCTGGCTGACCTCGGGACCGGTGCGGGTGCTGAAGGCCCGGGAGACGAGTTGGTCGTTGAGCCCGCTGGCTCCGCTGATGTGGCTGATCAGAGCCGCGCGGGCGGCTTCGACGTCGTCCGGGTCCGGTGCCTCACCGTAGATTTCGAAGCGGTTGCAGGTGGCAAGCACAACTGCACCCGCCACTGCCGGCGATCCGGCGAGGGCGGATGTGGCGAGCTCCGAAGCGCCGGTGCTCAACTGAGCAACGGTTTCGAGATCGATGTCGGCGTGTGTAGCCACCAATGAGAAAAGAACCACAGCACGACCATCATAGCTTTTTCGTGTCCGCGTAGAACAACAATCCGGAGTGGGGATGGGCACCCCGGCCTGTGATTCCCGCCACGCGCGGGCCCGGGGAGGAAGCGGTGACAGGCTGTCGTTATCTTTTGGGCCCGAATTTGGGCACAATCGAAGTCATGACTCCTAGCGCTGCGGCCACTGACGACACGTCTACCCACGAGACCTCCGGGCTCGACGCCGGACACCCGCTGATGGACGGCCGCACCGCCGGTTCCCCGCTGATTACGGCCTATCGCGGGGGCAAGCCCTCCCGCCGCCCCGTCTGGTTCATGCGCCAGGCGGGCCGCTCGCTCCCTGAATACCTGAAGGTGCGCGAGGGAGTGGCCATGCTGGACTCCTGCCTGCGCCCCGAACTCGCCTCCGAGATCACGCTGCAGCCTGTCCGGCGGCACGACGTCGATGCGGCCATTTTCTTCTCGGACATCGTGATTCCGCTCAAACTGGCCGGCGTCGGCGTCGACATTGTTCCCGGCGTGGGCCCCGTCTTGGACGAGCCGGTCCGCACGGCCGCGGACGTCGCCGCGCTCCCGCAGCTGACATGGGAGGCGCTCGAGCCGATCCGGGAGGCGGTCCGGCTCACGGTGGCGCAGCTCGGCAGCACCCCGCTGATCGGGTTTGCCGGCGCCCCCTTCACCCTTGCGGCCTACATGGTGGAAGGCAAACCCTCCCGCGACCACCTCGGTCCGCGCACGATGATGCACGCTGACCCGGAAACCTGGACGGCGCTGGCCAACTGGGCGGCCGACGCGTCCGGGATGTTCCTCCGCGCGCAGCTGGAAGCCGGCGCCTCCGCCGCGCAGCTCTTCGACTCCTGGGCAGGATCGCTGGGACTCGCTGACTATGAACGTTTCGTTGCCCCGGCGTCATCGCGCGCCCTGGACCATGTGCGGCACCTGGGGGCACCGCTCATCCACTTCGGCACCGGCACCTCGGAACTGCTCGTGGCCATGCGCGACGTCGGCGTCGACGTCGTGGGGGTCGACTACCGGCTGCCGCTGGACGAGGCCAACCGCCGGCTCGGCGGCACCGTGCCGCTGCAGGGCAACATCGATCCCGCGCTGCTTTCCGCGCCCTGGGACGTTCTTGAAGCCCACGTCCGCGCGGTCATCGCGGCCGGCGCCGCGGCCCCCGGCCACGTGCTGAACCTCGGCCACGGAGTGCCCCCGGAGACGGACCCGGCGGTTCTGACGCGCGTCGTCCAGCTCATCCACTCCATCTCCCCGGAGTAGCGGCGTGGACGCAGGCCCGGCTGGCGCCGGGATTACTGCCGCCGGGCCCGCGCCTGCCGGGCCAAGCGCCGTCGTGGTCGGCGGCGGGATCTCCGGCCTGCTCGCCGCGCGGGAACTGGCCCTGGCCGGCGCCCGCACCACGGTCCTGGAGTCCTCCGGGGAATGGGGCGGCTGCGTGGGACGCCACATCGTGGCCGGACTGACCCTGGACAGCGGGGCCGAGTCCTTTGCCACGCGTTCATCCGCCGTGGCTGATCTCGCCGCCGAGCTGGGCCTTGCCGGCGAGATCGTCCGGCCCAATCCGGGCGGCGCCTGGGTCCAGCTCCCGGAGGGCCCGCGGGAACTTCCCCGTACCGGGGTGCTCGGCATCCCGGCCAACCCCTGGGATCCTGAAGTCCGCCGCTCGCTCGGTTTCCTGGGCTCGCTCCGGGCCTCCCTCGACGCGGTGTTGCCCGCCTCCATCGGCACCGGCAACGAGGACACGAGTGTCGCCGCGCTGGTCCGTGCCCGGATGGGGCGGCGGGTCCTCGAACGTCTCGTGGCGCCGGTCGTCGGCGGCGTCCACTCGGCCGATCCCGAGGTCCTCGACGTCGACATGGTCGCGCCCGGGCTGCGGGCCGGAACCCGACGGCACGGGTCCCTTGCCGCCGCCGTCACGGCCCAGCGCGGGGGAGCGGCGCCTGGCGGCGCCCGCCGCGGGGGAGCGGCGCCGCCGAAAGCCGGGCTGCAGAAGGCAGGGTCAGCTGTCGCAGGTCTGCGCGGCGGCATGCACACCCTGGTGTCTGCGCTGCTGGCCGAGCTGCGCGAGCGCGGCGTCATGCTGCATGCCAATTCACCGGCGGACTCCGTGGAACGCACCGCCGGCGGCTGGCGCATCCGAGCCGGGGAGACCTGGTACGACGCCGGACTGCTCGTAGTTGCCACGGAAGGCCCTGCCGCCGTCGCACTGCTCGCCAAGGCCCTGCCGGCGCTCGCAGGACTCCGCCCCGGCGCCGGACCCGACGTCAGCCTGGTCACGCTTGTGCTGGACGTGCCGGCACTGGACGCCGCTCCGCGCGGCACCGGGGTCCTCGTGGCTCCGCAAAGCCCGGGCATCCAGGCCAAGGCCCTGACCCATGCCACTGCCAAATGGGGCTGGCTGGCCGGGCGGACCGGCCCCGGCACCCACGTCATCCGCCTGTCCTACGGGCGCGGCGACACGCGGCACGGCGCCCCGGGACGTGCTGAGCCGCGCACCGATGGGGAGCTCTTCGAAGCCGCCCTCAGGGACGCCTCCACGCTCCTGTCCGTCCCGGTCACTGCCCGGGACGTCGTGGACTGGGACGTCGTGCGCTGGGCCGGGGCGCTGCCGTTCGCTTCCCTGGGCCACGGGAGGCGCGTCGACGAAGTCCGGAGCATTTGCGCCGCGGACGGCAGCGTGGCTGTGGTGGGTGGGTGGCTCTCCGGCAACGGCCTCGCGGCGATCGTTGCCGACACGCCACGGCAGGTGCGGGCACTGCTCTCCTGACCCTGTAGGGCCCGACGAGCCGCCGGCCCCTTCGAGCATGACCCCAGCAAATTTTCCCGGCTGCCGTTCGGGCGGCTAGGCTCGATGACTATGGTTATTTTCAGGCCCCACGGGGCACGGGCGCAGACCGGTCACCTTGGGGGACTCCGGCGCGGCGCAGCGGCTGCCACGCTCGGAGTGGTGCTGGCGCTTACGTCAGGGGTTTCTGCCTCACAGGCCGCAACGGGACTTTCCGCCGCAGCCTCCACCGCCACGGCCAACGCCTGGCTGTCCCTGGGCATCGATGATCTGCTGGGCGGACTGCTGGGCCCCTCACCGCAGCCGACCCCCACGCAGCAGTCCACGCCTGCCGCTCCGACGCAGACCGCACCGACCGCGACACCGCAGCAATCCCCGGCACAAAGCGCCGCGCAGAAAAGAGGCCCTGCGCAGCCCACCGTGCAGCCCACCGTGCAGCCCGCGCTCCCGCAGCCCGCCGCGTCCGCCTCCGGAAGCGTCGCCGCGCCCGCCTCCGGAAGCGTCGCCGCTGGCCAGCAGCAGGCAGCGGGCACTGACCAGCCTCCGGCTGCAGGCTCCCAGGCCGCCTCCGCCCCGGCCGAAGCGGCCGTGACGCCGTCCCCACCGGCGGGGACTGCCGAGCCGCAGGTCCAGGACGGTGGCGCACCGGCCGCCGGTGCCCCGGCGCCGTCGGCCGCCGGAGCGCAGGGACATACGGGCAGCTCCGCGCTGCAGGCAACCGCGGCGGTCAAACCCGCCGGACCGTCCCCGCTGGTCGGCTGGGGCGTTTGCCTGGTCGCCCTGTCCCTCGGGGCCGGCGTCGCCGTCGTCCGGATGCGCAAAATCTGACGGACCCGTCCGTCCGAAGGCGACCTCCCGGATGTGAAATAAAGCACTTCTACGCATCGTAGAAGTGCTTTTTTTCGACTTAGATGCGGTGAAGGGGCAGACTGGTAGGTATGAGCCACACTTCTGCCGAATCTGTCACTAAAACCGAAGAATCAGCCGAGCAGTTCTTTACCCTCTGGACGGTGTTCAAGCGCTCCGGGGACGTCCCGCGCAGCAGCGAAGCTGCCGAGGAGTTCGACACCCTGATCGGGACCCTGGCCGCCGCAGGGGTGGTCCACCGCGGCAGCTATGACGTTTCCGCCATGCGCGCCGACGCTGACATCATGATCTGGCTGCACGGCCCCCAGCCCGAAGCGCTGCAGCGGGCTGTCCGGGACATCCGGCGCAGCAAGCTGTTCACGGGCACCGACATCGCCTGGTCCGCCATGGGCGTACACCGCGAGGCAGAGTTCGCCAAGAACCACACCCCGGCGTTCTCCCGCGGCGTCGAACCGGCAGGGTGGCTCTGCGTCTACCCCTTCGTCCGCTCCTACGAGTGGTACCTGCTGCCCGACGCCGAGCGCGGCGCGATGCTCCGCGACCACGGAATGCTGGGCCGCGACTTCCCCCAGGTCATCTCCAACACCGTCTCCTCCTTCGCCCTGGGCGACTGGGAATGGATTCTCGGCCTGGAAGCGCCCGAACTCGTGGACCTCGTCGACCTCATGCGCCACCTGCGCTCTACCGAAGCCCGCCACCACGTCCGCGAGGAAGTCCCGTTCTACACCGGACGCCGCGTCAACGCCGCCGGGATCCTCGAGGTGCTCTCATGAGCCAACTGGATCCCCAGGAATCCGTCACGGCGCCGACCGCCGTCAACTCCGTCACGGAAGCGGGCCGGATGGCCCCGAAGGAGTACGACGCCGTGCTCCTCGCGTCCTTCGGCGGCCCCGAAGGCCAGGAGGACGTGATCCCGTTCCTCCGCAACGTCACGCGAGGCCGCGGCATCCCGGACGAGCGGCTCGAAGAGGTCTCCCACCACTACCGTGCCAACGGCGGCATCAGCCCGATCAACCAGCAGAACCGCGAGCTCAAAGCCGGGATCGAGGCGGAACTCGCCGGGCGCGGGATCGAGCTCCCCGTCTTCTGGGGCAACCGCAACTGGGATCCCTACATCCCGCAGACCCTTCAGGACATGTACGACGCCGGTCACCGCAAGGTCCTCATGGTCACCACGAGCGCCTACTCCTGCTACTCCAGCTGCCGCCAGTACCGCGAGGACATCGGCATGGCGCTGACGGACACCGGGCTGGACGGAAAACTCGAAGTCGACAAGGTCCGCCAGTACTTCGACCACCCGGGCTTCGTGGAGCCGTTCATCGAAGGCACCGCCGCCGGCCTCAACGACGTCCGCGCCCAGCTGGCCGCGGCCGGCACCCCCGATGCTCCCGTGCACATCCTGTTCGCCACGCACTCCATCCCGACCCGCGACGCCGAAGCCGCCGGACGCTCCGAGGGCGAGCCGCGCCACTTCGACGAGGACTCCGCCTACGTGGCCCAGCACCTGGCCACCGGCACCGAGGTCATCCGCCGCGTCGAAGCCGAGACCGGCCTCACCGCGCCGTGGTCCCTCGTCTACCAGTCCCGCTCCGGTGCGCCCCACGTGCCGTGGCTCGAGCCCGACATCAACGACGCCATCGAGGCGCTCGCCGGACAGGGCACCAAGGGCATCGTGATCGTGCCGCTTGGCTTCGTCAGCGACCACATGGAAGTTGTCTGGGACCTGGACACCGAGGCACTGGAAACCTGCGGCAAGCTCGGCCTGGCCGCCACGCGCGTCCCTACCCCCGGCACGCACCGCAAGTTCGTGGCCGGGATCGTGGACCTGATCTGTGAGCGGACCGCCGCCAACAACATCACGGACCGGCCGCGCCTGACCACGCTCGGCCCCTGGTACGACGTCTGCCGCCCGGGCTGCTGCGCCAACTTCCGCGGCGAAAAGCCCACCATCGCGGGCGCGGACACCACCGTCGGCACCGGCCACGACCCGTCCCCGGCGCCTGCCGGCCTCCCGGCGGCAGGTCAGGCAGCACTGTGACCATCAGGATCGGAACCCGCGCCAGCACCCTGGCGCTCACCCAGACCCAGCAGACCGCGGACCAGCTGGCCGCCGTCGGCGGGTTCCCCGTCGAACTGGTGCACATCAGGACCGACGGCGACGTCCTCAAAGGCTCGCTGTCCCAGATGGGCGGCACCGGCGTCTTCGTCGCCGCGCTGCGCGATGCCCTGCTGCAGGACCGCTGCGACGTCGCAGTCCATTCCCTCAAGGACCTCCCCACCGGGCCGGCCCTCGGACTGGCCCTCGCCGCGACGCCCAAGCGCGTCGACGTCCGGGACGTCCTCTGCGCCCGGGACGGGCTCAAGCTCGCGGACCTGCCCGCCGGCGCCACGGTTGGCACAGGTTCTCCCCGCCGGGCCGCGCAGCTGCGCGCCGCGCGGCCGGACCTGGACATCCGGGACATCCGCGGGAACGTGGACACACGCCTTGGACGGGTTCCCGGACTTCCGGGCAACACCTCCGGCGCCGTCGTGGAGGGCAAGTCCTGCGACCTCGACGCCGTCGTGCTCGCCGCCGCCGGCCTGCACCGGATCGGAAGGCTGGACGCGGTCAGCGAATACCTCGAGACCGACGTCATGCTGCCCGCAGCCGGACAAGGATCCCTCGCCATCGAATGCCGGACTGCCGACGCCCCCAGGAAATCCGGATCCACCGACGGCTCCCAGGGCGTCCTGGCCCAGGCCCTCGCGGCCCTCGATGATCCCGACACGAGACTCGCCGTCACCGCCGAACGGGCACTCCTGGCCCGGCTGGAGGCCGGCTGCGCGGCCCCCGTGGGCGCCTACGCCTACCGCAAGGGCAGCATGCTGCACCTCGAAGCCGTCGTCTGCGCTGTCGACGGCACAGCGAGCGTCCGGGACAAGAAGGCCACCGACGGCCTGACCGAAGTCGGGGCCACCCTCCTGGGGATCGAACTGGCCGAAGGCCTGCTGGCCCGCGGCGCCGCCGACATCGCGGACCTGGCCGTTTCCTGAACCGCGGAATCCATCAAGTCATGGGGCAGGCCACGGAACAGCACAGCGGGGACGACCGCCCGGACGCGCGCTCCCGGGCAGGAGCGCTGGACGGCGCCCGGATCCTCGTCGCCCGCACCCCGGACCGCGCCGGGGAGCTCGTGGCGGCACTGCGCCGCGTGGGCGCCGAACCGGTGCTGCTGCCCCTCATCGACTTCGAGGTCGCCAGCGACCAGCATTCCCTCGACGTCGCGTTCGATGCCCTCGGCGCCGGGGCCTACACCTGGCTTGTGATCAGCAGCGTGACGACCGTCCAGGTGCTCGAGGCCAAAGCCGCCGAACGCGGCGCGACCCTGGGAACCTGGCTCCCCGGCAGCGTGCAGGTGGCCACGATCGGCCCGGCCACGCGACGGGCGCTTGAGTCGCGGGGGATCGGCGTCGACCTGGCACCCACGGCGCAGCAGTCCGGCGCCGGCCTGGCCGGAATCTGGCCCGAGGGCCGGCCCAGCGTGCTCCTGCCGCAGGCCGACATCGCCGACCCCAGTCTCCGCCGGGGACTGGAGGCCCGGGGAGCGTCCGTCCAGGCCGTCACCGCGTACCGGACGGTGGACTACCCGGCCAATCCGGCCCGCGGACTGCGCGCATGCCCGCCGCCTCCCGGGCAACACGACGCCGGGCCACCGGCAGCAGTGCTCACCACGGCCCAGGCGAAGGCCGAGATCGACGCCGGCCGGTTGCACGCCGTCGTCGCCGCCGCACCCAGCGCCGCCCGCCGCATCCACGCCGGCCTCGCGCCCCTTGGCCGCTGCCGCTTCGTGGCGATCGGGCGTTCGACGGCGGGGGAAGCGGAGGCCCTGGGCCTCACCGTCGCGGCCACCGCCGAAAAGCCGACGGCCTCCGGCCTCGTGGCCGCGGTGGTCCGTTCCCTGACAGCAGCGCCCCACCCGTCCCCTCAACCGCCCGCAACCGAGCACCCAGCGAAGGACAGACCATGAGCTTTCCGACCCACCGCCCCCGCCGGCTCCGCACCACCCCCGCCATGCGCCGGCTGACCGCCGAGCACCGCCTCTCCGCCGCGGAACTGATCCTCCCCGCCTTCATCCGGGAAGGACTGGACGAGCCCAACCCCATCGCCTCGATGCCCGGCGTGCAGCAGCACACCACCGACTCGCTCAAACGCGCCGCAGCCGAGGCCGTGCGGCTGGGCGTCGGCGGCATCATGCTCTTCGGAGTCCCCGCTGAACGCGATGCGCGCGGCACCGCCTCCCTGGACCCCGACGGCGTGCTAAACAAAGCCATCCGGGACGTCCGCGCCGAGGTCGGCGATGAGCTCGTGATCATGAGCGACGTCTGCCTCGACGAATTCACCGACCACGGCCACTGCGGTGTGCTGGACGCCAAGGGCTACGTGGACAACGATGCCACCCTGGAAATTTACGGCCAGATGGCCGTCGCCCAGGCGGAGGCCGGCGCCCATGTCCTCGGCCCCTCGGGCATGATGGACGGCCAGGTCGCCGTGATCCGGCAGGCCCTTGAGGACGCCGGACACGCCAACACCGCCGTCGTGGCCTACGCCGCGAAATACGCCTCCGCGTTCTACGGCCCGTTCCGCGAAGCCGTCGACTCGCAGCTGACAGGGGACCGGCGCACCTACCAGATGGACGCCGCCAACCGCCGGGAGGCCATCCTGGAAGTGGAACTGGACCTGGCCGAAGGCGCCGACATGGTCATGGTCAAGCCCGCCATGAGCTACCTCGACATCCTCGCCGACGTCGCCGCCATGAGCCCGGTGCCGGTGGCGGCCTACCAGATCTCGGGGGAGTACTCGATGATCGAGGCCGCCGCCGCCAACGGCTGGATTGACCGGCGGGCGGCCATCACCGAGTCCGTGCTGGGCATCAAACGTGCCGGCGCCAACCTGGTCCTCACCTACTGGGCGAGCGAGCTCGCCGGCTGGCTGAAGGAATCCTGATGAGCAGCGCGACCTCGCCCCTGGGCTCCGTGGCAGCTCCCGCGGACCCGGTCGGGCCGGACCGGATCCTCCTGGGCCTGAACACGTTCGGCGACGTCGGCGTCTTCCCCGACGGGCACCCCGTCCCGCACGCCCAGGTGCTCCGGCAACTGCTCGAACAGGCAGAGCTTGCCGACGAGGTGGGGCTCCATGCCTTCGGCGTGGGCGAACACCACCGCCGCGACTTCGCCGTGTCCGCGCCCGAGGTCTTCCTCGCCGCCGCCGCCGCGAGGACCAGGCACATCAGGCTGGGCTCCGCCGTGACAGTGCTCAGCTCCGATGACCCCATCCGGGTGTTCGAGCGCTTCGCCACGGTCGACGCCATCTCCGGCGGCCGGGCCGAGGTCATGCTGGGCCGCGGGTCCTTCATCGAGTCCTTCCCGCTCTTCGGACTCGACCTGGCCGACTACGACGTCCTGTTCGAGGAAAAGCTCGAACTCTTCGACAAGGTCCGGGCGCAGAAACCCATCCATTGGGAGGGCCGCACCCGCTCGTCCCTCAGCGGGCTGAGCGTCTATCCGCCGCTGGAACACCATCTCCTGCCGGCCTGGATCGGCGTCGGCGGCACCCCCGAATCGGTGCTGCGCTGCGCCGAGTACGGCTACCCGATCATCTTCGCCATCATCGGCGGCGAACCACGTTCCTTCGGCCCGCTGGCCGGGCTCTACCGCGAGGCCATGGCCAAGTACGGGCACCCGATGCGGCAGATGGCAACGCACTCACCCGGCCATGTTGCGGCCACCGACGAGGAAGCCCGCGAGGAACTCTTCCCGCACTGGCTGGCACAGCGCAACCGGATCGGCTCCGAGCGCGGCTGGGGTCCCGGAAACCGTGCCGAGTTCGACGCCCTGTGCACCCCGCAAGGCGCCCTGTACGTCGGGTCACCGGGCACCGTCGCCGCTAAGATCGCGCTGCTCAAGAAGAACCTGGGCGTGGACCGCTTCGACCTCAAATACAGCCACGGCACCCTGCCGCACGCCGCCATGATGCGCTCCATCGAGCTGTTCGGCACCGAAGTCGCGCCCCGCGTGGCGGCCCTGCTGGCCGGATCGCCGGCCGGCTGAGGCTGTACGGGCCTTGACCCGGCCGCGGAACTGAAAGAATAGGAACCATGACGTCCAGCATGCCTCGCAACGAGGAACTCTTTGACCGTGCCCGCCAGCTGATGCCCGGCGGAGTCAATTCGCCCGTCCGCGCCTTCGGATCCGTGGGCGGGACGCCGCGCTTCATGGTCTCCGCCAAGGGCCCGTACCTGACCGACGCCGACGGCGCCGAGTACGTGGACCTGGTCTGCTCCTGGGGCCCGGCCCTCCTGGGACACGCCCACCCGGCCGTCCTGGCGGCCGTGCACGCCGCCGTCGACCGCGGCCTGTCCTTCGGCGCTTCCACGCCGGACGAGGCAAACCTCGCGGCCCTGGTCAAGGAGCGCGTCCCGGCCGCCGAACGCGTCCGGATGGTCTCCACCGGCACCGAGGCGACCATGACGGCCGTCCGGCTGGCCCGCGGCTTCACCGGCCGGAACCTCATCATCAAGTTCGCCGGCTGCTACCACGGCCACCTCGACGGCCTCCTGGCCGCGGCGGGTTCGGGCCTGGCAACCCTTGCGCTGCCCGGCTCGGCCGGCGTCACGGCCGCTACGGCCGCCGAAACGCTCGTCCTGCCCTACAACGACCTCGACGCCGTCGAAGCCGCCTTCGCCAAGCACGGGCCCAACATCGCGGCCGTGATCACCGAAGCGGCGCCCGCCAACATGGGCGTCGTCACCCCCGGGGAGGGCTTCAACGCGGGGCTCTCCCGGATCACCCGCGAGCACGGCGCCCTGCTGATCCTCGACGAGGTCCTCACCGGCTTCCGGACCGGCTACTCCGGATACTGGGGCCTGACCGGCGGGGCGGCCGACGCCGCCGAACCCTGGGCCCCGGACCTGCTGACCTTCGGGAAGGTCATCGGCGGCGGCATGCCGACGGCAGCCCTCGGCGGCCGGGCGGGGGTCATGGACTACCTCGCGCCGCTCGGCCCCGTCTACCAGGCCGGCACCCTCTCCGGGAACCCGGTGGCGATGGCCGCCGGCGTCGCGACCCTGACCCACGCCACGCCGGAGGTGTACTCGTTCGTGGACGCCCGTTCGCTGGAGCTTTCCGGGGCCCTGTCCTCGGCCCTCGATGCGGCCGGCGTCGACCACTCGATCCAGCGCGCCGGCAACCTGTTCTCGGTTGCGTTCGGCACCTCGGCCCGCGGGGTCCACAACTATGACGACGCCCAGGGCCAGGAGGTCTTCCGCTACGCGCCGTTCTTCCACTCCATGCTGGACTCGGGCGTCTACCTGCCGCCGTCGGTCTTCGAGGCCTGGTTCCTCTCGGCCGCGCACGACGACGCGGCGATGAACCGGATCTTCGACGCCCTGCCGGCCGCGGCGAAGGCCGCCGCCGCCGCCGCGCAGGCTTAAGCGCGCTTCCCCAAGCACACGGCGTGCGACGCCGTCGTGCCCAAACGACTGATGGCACCCGCAACAGCGGGTGCCATCAGTCGTTTAACGCCGGCAACGCTGAACGCCGGACCGGCGAAGGGTTAGAGGACGTCCGCCAGGAATCCCTGCAGCCGTTCCGTGCGCGGGTTCGTGAAGATCTGTTCCGGCGCACCGGACTCCACGACGACGCCGCCGTCCATGAACGTCACGGTGTCCGAAACGTTGCGGGAGAACCCCATCTCGTGCGTGACCACCACCATGGTCATGCCGCCCTTGGCGAGGTCGGCCATGAGCGCCAGCACGCCCTTGACGAGCTCCGGGTCCAGGGCGGACGTGGCCTCGTCAAAGAACATCACCTCCGGTTTCATGGCCAAAGCCCGCGCTATGGCCACGCGCTGCTGCTGCCCGCCGGAGAGGTTGGCGGGACGGGAATCGGCCTTGTGCTTGAGTCCGACCAGGTCCAGCTGGGCGAGAGCTTCCTCCCGCGCCTGGTCCTTGGACATCCCGCGCAGCTTCCGCAGCGCCAGGGAGACGTTCTCCGCCACGGTCTTGTGCGGAAACAGGTTGAACTGCTGGAAGACCATCCCGATCCGCCGGCGCAGTTCGTCCGGGTTGTCCTTCAGCACCGAACGGCCGTCGAGCAGAATGTCACCCTGCTCGGGCTCAATGAGCCGGTTCATGACCCGCAGGAGCGTGGACTTGCCCGAGCCGGAAGGCCCGATCACGGAAGCCGTGGATCCCTTCTCGACGTGCAGGTCGATGCCGCGCAGGACGCGGTTCGACCCGAAGGACAGGTGGATATTCTGTGCCGTCAACGATCCGGAAACGAACTCGCTCATGCCTGGGCTCCCTTTCCGACGACGGCAGCTGCCTCGTCCGGTTCTTTCTTTTCCGGCCGGCCCGAGCGCAACCGCCGGTCAATCCAGTTCACGAAGTGGGTCAACGGCACGGTCAGCGCCAGGTAGAACACCGCTGCCGCCACGTAGGGGGAGAGGTTTCCGCTGGTGGACGCCGCGTCCTTGCCGATCTGGAAAATCTCGCGTTCCGACGCCAGCAGGCCCAGCATAAAGACCAGGGAGGACTCCTTGATCAGGGCGATGAACTGGTTGACCAGGGCAGGAAGCACCCGCCGGACACCCTGGGGCACGACCACCAGGCGCATGGCCGGGCCGTAGCCGAACCCCAGGGCCCGGGTGGCTTCAAGCTGTCCCTTGTCCACGCTCTGGATACCGGAGCGGAAGATCTCGCCAATGTAGGCGGCCGACATCAGGGATAACGCTGCGATCGCCATCGGGTACGGGCTGGTGGATCCGGTCATCTGCCGGACAATCGGCCCGAACCCCAACCCGATCACCAGAATGGTGAGGATGGGCGGCAGCCCCCGAAGCACGTCGGTGTAGATGCGCGCGACCCAGCGGGCGCCGGCGTTCCGGGAAATCCCCATCAGGGCAAGCAACATGCCGAGCACTGTTCCGATGACGCCTGACGCGACGGCCAAAACGAGCGTGTTCGGAAGCCCGACGGCGAACATTTTGGGGAGGACGGCGCCGATCGACTTCCAGTCCAGGAAGGTCTCGGAGAGCAATGTGAGGAAATCCATGGAGCGCCCGGGTTACTTCGCGGCGACCTGGACGGCTTTGCTGCCCGGCTTCCAGCCCTGCGGGGTCTGCTCCTTAGCGGTGGGCCGGTCCGTGTACCACTGGGCCGTGAGCTTGGTCCAGGTGCCGTCAGCAATGACGGCGTCGAGGCCGGCGTTCAGGGCGTCAATCAGCGGCTGGTTGTCCTTGTTGACGGCGTAAGCTGTGAAGTTCTGGGTGTTGACAACCTTCTCGGCGATCTTGGTGTTGTCGCCATCCTTGACCTGGCCGGTGGCCTGCTGCGAAGGAGCCACCCAGGCGTCGACCTGGCCGGACTTCACGTTGGCGTACACGGTGTTGTAGTCCGGGAACCGGACCGGTTCGAGCTTGAGCGTGTTGGTCACGTAGTCGTCCTGGACAGTGCCCTGGACGACCCCGATGCGGACGCCGTCCTTGAGGTCGGCGAAGCCTTTGACCTTGGCGTCGCTCTTGGTCACGACGGCCATGTAGCCGAAGTCGTAGCCGTTCGTGAAGCCGACAGTTTCGCGGCGCTTGTCGGTGGTGGAGATCGAGGAGGATCCGACGTCGAACTGCTTGTTCTTGACCTGGGAGAGCAACGCGGAGAAGTCGGTGGAAGCGAACTCGACTTTGAGTCCCAGCTTGTCGCCAATGGCCCGGAGGAGCTCGTTGTCGTAGCCCGTGAACTTGCCCGCCGGGTCGATGAAGATGTTCGGCGGAGCGTCGGACAGGGTGCCGACCCGCAAGGTGCCGTCAGTGATCAGGCCCAGCTTCGACTTGTCGATCTTGTCGAGCGGGGTGACCTCCTTGGTGGTGTACTTGTCCAGTGATGTCTGGTCACTGCCCTGGAGGGCGTCCGTGGGTGAGCCCGTTGACTGTGCGCCGCCGCCGCACGCTGCGAGGGAGGCCGCCATGGCGATTGCCACAGGAACGGTTGTCAGCCACTTCAAGGCTTTGCTTTTCATCGCGCAATCACTTTCGTCCGAAGTTCGGTGGGCCGCGCGGAACCTCTCGGTTCCCGGCCGTCTGCTGGCGCGCCGGGTAGGCAGGCGCACCGCGAAAGATAATTGTGTCACCCGGCGCCGGGGACGCCTCAATTCGAATTAATCGTCACGCAAGAGGGCTCGGGGCGAATTATCTTCCATGTTCGCGTGGGCAGTGCACGCTTCCGAGAGAGCCGCCGGCGCCGGGCGAAATCATCGCCCGCGCCAGGCGACGCGGCGGCGTCCACCGGGGGGTGTGGGTTACGTCTCAACGGCTGGATTTGCCGGTAACTGTGGGCTAAACCAGCCGTCGGGCCGGCCAAGGTTTCGTTTTAAGAAGCCGGCCGTTCCGCCGCTGCAGCTGTCCGGCGGCCTAGAAGTCGCCGCGGCTGGCGTCCTCCGGCGGCAGGACCGGCCACTCGCCTTCGATGACGGCGGCCGGTTTGGTCTTGCGCAGGTACGTCTGGAAGTCGGCGGCCTGCGCGGAGGCCCATTCGACCTGGAGCTGGTGGAGGTGGGTTGCGGGCATCCTGAGCTTGGGGAACTTCCCGGCCATGGCGTCGAGCATGCGTAAGGTGGCCAGGGCGTCGGCCGCGGATGTGTGCGCGTTCTCGAGGCTGACGCCGTATTCCTCGCACAGGGCCGTGAGGGTGCGCTTGCCTTTGCGGTAGCGGTCCACCTGCTTGTTCATGATGTACGGGTCCAGGACCGGGAACCGGTTCAGCTGCGGGACGCCGTAGCGGGCCGATTCGGCGGCGAGGACCGTGAAGTCGTAGCTGGCGTTGAAGGCGATGACGGGCACATCGGCATCGAAAAGTTCCTGGAGCACGGCTGCGAGCTCACGGGTCACCTCCGCTGCGGGCCGGCCGTCGCGGCGCGCCTGTTCGGTGGTGATGCCGTGGACGTCGCTGGCTTCCGTTGGAATGTCCACGCCCGGATCGGCGAGCCACTCATGTTCCTTGATGACCGCGCCGGCGGAGTCCACCACGGTGACCGACGCCGTCACGATCCTCGCGGCGCGGGAATTGCGCCCGGTTGTCTCGAGGTCGAAGGCTGCGCGGGGGAGGGTGTTCCAAGTGCTCATGCTTCAACGCTACCTGCTGCCTCTGACAGTTCCTGCCCGACAGGCCCACACCGCATCGCGGCCACGCCGCGCTCCTTCCGGCCCGGCATGGGCCGGATGTGACCTCGCGCCGCGGTTCCGGCGACTAGGCTGGACCGATGCGCACCGAGTATGTAGAAGCAGTGCTGGAGCTCGTGGCTTTGGTCCCGGCCGGCGCAGCGGTCGCGTACGGGGACGTCGCGGAACTGCTCGGCTCCGGAGGACCCCGGCAGGTCGGTTCGGTGATGAGCCACTACGGCAGCGCGGTGCCTTGGTGGCGGGTTCTCAAGGCCAGCGGTGACGCCCCGCCCGGGCATGAACGCGAGGCCCTGGCACTGTATGTGGTCGAAGGCACCCCGCTTCAGGGCAGTCACGCCGAATACCTTCGTACCGGTGAGGGACGATGGCGCGTTGACCTCCCGGCGGCCCGGTGGAGGCCCTCGGAGGGCGAATTCGACCGGATCGATTCCATTGCCGAGCGGCTGGACGCTGCGCTCCATGGTGAGCTGCAAAAAATGTCGGCACCCGATGATGAAATGACTGTGTGAGTACCCCCAGCCAACATCCGGAATTCCCGCTGTCCAAAGCAGGCGGATCCCGTCCCCGGCCCACCGGTTCGGGGTTGCGCCTGCTGCCGCCCAGGACGCAACACAGCGCCGTTCCGGTGCTGACGGCGGACCAGCTCGCCGCCGTCGACGTCCCGCACGGGTCCGGACCCGTCCTGGTGCCCGGGGCGCCCGGCACCGGCAAATCGACCGTCCTGGTGGAGGCCGCCGTCCGCCGCGCCCAACGCGATGGCCTGGATCCCGAACGGATGCTCATCCTGGCTCCGGGACGGCTCGCCGCTGATTCGCTCCGGGACCGCTTCACCGCCCGGTTGGACCGGAGCCTCAGCACGACGCCGGCCCGCACATGGGCGTCGTACGCCTTCGATCTCATCCGGCGCGCCAAGGCCGAAGGCATCCTGCCCCTCCCGCGTCCGCCGAAACTGCTCTCCGGGCCGGAACAGGACCTCATCATCAAGGAGCTCCTGGAAGGCCACATGCAGCCTGGCCTCGATCTGCCGTGGCCGGAGGACCTGGGGGCTGCCCTGCAGACGCGGGGGTTCCGCCAGGAAGTCCGACAGCTCTTTGACCGGATCATCGAATCCGGGCGGACCGCGGAGGACCTGGTGGTCCTCGCCCGGGCCTGCAGCCGGCCCGACTGGGTGGCCGCCGCTGCCCTTTACGCCGAGTACCGTGACGTCCTGGACCTTCGGATGCCCGAAGCCTTCGACCCCGCCGGCATCATCACGGCCGCGCGCCAGATCTTCCAGGATGAGCCCGGCTTCCTGGCCGCCGAGCGGGACAGGCTCCAGCTGATCCTGGTCGATGACATCCAGGAAGCGAATCCCGCCGTCTTCGAACTGCTCGCGGACATCGCGGCCGGCAAGGACGCCATCATCACCTCGTCCCCGGACACCGTGGTCCAGGGCTTCCGCGGGGCTAGGCCGGACCTGGTAGCCGAACTGCCCGTGTTGCTGGCCCCCGCCGGCGGCACCGTCCTGGAGCGCCCGCTCTTCTCCGCCCACCGCCACGCTCCCGCCGTGGCGGAGGCCTGGCAATCGGTGGCCGTGCGCATCTCACGCCGCGCCGGCGGCCAGTCCGCACGCCGGCTTGAACAGCCCCGCCCGGCTGCCTCAGCTGAAGCCGGCGCAGGCAGCGTCGAGGCGCATCTGCTTCCGTCCCCGGCCCACGAACTGCGATACGTGGCGCAGCGGATCCTGGAAGCCCAGCTGAACGACGGCCGTGACTTCGGCGAAATCGCCGTGATCGTACGCAACGGCGGCCAGCTCAGCCAGCTGCAGCGGTACCTCGCCGGCCAGGGGATCCCGGTCCGGGTCCCGGTGGCCGATTCGGCCGTCAGGGATGAGGTCGCGGTGCGTCCGCTGCTGGAGGCCTACGCGGTGGCACTGGACCCGGCAGTGCTCACCCCGGAGTCGGCTGTTTCCCTGCTCACCTCGCGCATCGGCGGAGCGACATCAATCGAGCTGCGGCGGCTGCGCCAGTCCCTGCGGCGGGAGGAGATCCTGGGCGGCGGTGGCCGCACCAGCGACGCCCTGCTGGTGGAGGCGTTGCTGGAGCCGGGAGCCCTGGCGACGCTTGGCATCGAGGGGCAGGCCGCCCGCAGGATTGCCCGCATGATCCGGGCCGGCCGGGACGCGGCCGTGGCGCCCGGCGGCAACGCCGAAACGGTGCTGTGGGCGCTGTGGCACTCCACCGGCCTTGCCGGCCGCTGGACCGACGCCGCCCTTGCCGGCGGCACGGCCGGAGCCCGGGCCGACCGGGACCTCGACGCCATGATGGCGCTGTTCCACACCGCGGAACGCTTCGTGGACCAGCTGCCCGGTTCCGGGCCCGAGCAATTCCTGGAATACCTGCTGAGCCAGGAACTCCCCATGGACACCCTCGCCGCGCGGGCACAGCTGGAGGACGCGGTGGAACTCATGACGCCCGCCAGCGCCGCCGGGAGGGAGTGGCCGGTGGTGATCATCCCAGGGCTGCAGGAAGGCGTGTGGCCCAACACCCGGCTGCGCGGCGAACTGCTTGGCAGCACCCTGTTCGCGGACGCCGTCGAACACGGCGTGGAGTACGCGCTGCAGCTGGACCCGCTCAGCCGGTTGCGCGAAATCCGTTACGACGAGCTGCGGAGCTTCTCCACGGCCGTCTCCCGCGCCAAGGACGTGCTGATCTGCAGCGCCGTTTCCTCGGAAGACGAGCAGCCGTCCTCCTTCCTGGACTATGTGGCTCCGCTGCGCCCGGACCAGGACCGTCGCGGCTTCACCCCGGTGGAGCGTCCCCTTACCCTGCGGGCCCTCGTGGCCGAGCTGCGCCAGTACGCCCAGCTGGATGCCGCCGCTCCCGAATCCCGCGAGGCCGCTGCGGTGCTGGGCGCCCTGGCCTCGGCGGAGCCAGCCGTTCCGGGGGCCCATCCGGGGAGCTGGTGGGGGCTCGCGCCGCTGTCCTCGGACACGCCCGTGGTGCCCCCGGGCAGTACCGTGTACGTCTCGCCTTCCAAGGTGGAGACCGTGCAGAAGTCGCCGCTTGACTGGTTCGTCCAGGCCGCCGGCGGCGAGGCGGCGACGGACTTTGCCCGCAGCCTGGGCACACTGGTCCACGCAATCGCCCAGGACCTCCCGGACGCCTCGGGCGGCGAATACGTCGCTGAACTTCTCCGGCGCTGGCCCGCCCTCGGCATGAAAGACAACTGGGAGGGAAAGCTGGACTTCCAGCGCGCCGAATCCATGGTCCGCAAACTGGCCCAGTACGTCCTCGTCATGCGCAGCCAGGGCCGCAGCCTGCTGGGCGTCGAGCAGGACTTCGAAGTGAAACTCGCTGACCTCCCGGCGGACACCGGCGCTGCGGGCGCCGCACCGGATTCCGGCGAGGACTCCTGGCCGGCACGGGCCGCCGTGTTGCGGGGCCAGGTCGACAGGCTGGAGATCGACGCCGAGGGCCGCCTGGTCATCGTGGACCTCAAGACCGGCAAGAGCCAGCCCGGCAAAACGGATCTCGAACGGCATCCGCAGCTCGGCGCCTACCAGGCGGCGGTGCTGGCCGGCGGGTTTTCCGGCGCGGATGATGGTCCGCCGCCGCTCCCTGGCGGCGCGGTCCTTGCCCAGCTCGGCACCGGGACCAAGAGCCCGGGCATCCAGGCCCAGGCCCCGCTGGACCCGCAGGATAACTGGGCTCTGGGCATGGTCAACGACGCCGCCAGGGTGATGTCCGGGAACACGTTCGAAGCCCGCCACGATCCGTCCAAGGGGGGCCACGGCGGCCACGGCTGCCGCCTCCCTGAAGTCTGCCCGCTGTGCGCGCGCGGAAAGCAGGTTACTGAATGACCCCCGACGTCCAGCGGGCGGGCGTTCCGGCACCGCCCCCGCCGGCACCCCCGGCCATTCTTCCCGTCCCCAGGTTTACCCCCGAGGAACTGTCCGCCATGCTGGGGGAGAAGAACAGCCCCACGGCCGAACAATCCTTGATCATCTCTTCGCCGCTGTCGCCACGGCTGGTCATCGCCGGCGCCGGCTCGGGAAAGACCGCCACCATGGCCGACCGCGTGGTGTGGCTCGTCGCCAACGGCTGGGTCAGGCCGGAAGAAGTGCTCGGCGTGACGTTCACCCGCAAGGCCGCCGGCGAACTCGCCTCCCGGATCCGCGCCAAGCTGGCGTCCCTGCAGCGGATCGCCGCGGCGGACCCGGAGCACAAGGTCTTCCCCGCCGGACTGCTCAGCAACGACGCCCTCGAACCCAAGGTCTCCACCTACCACTCGTACGCCAGCGGCATCGTCTCCGACTACGGCCTCCGGCTCGGCGTCGAACGGGACGTGGTGCTTCTCGGCGGGGCCCAGTCCTTCCAGCTTGCCAGCGAGGTCGTGGAAGCGTACGACGGCGACTACGAACACTTCCGGTCCGCCAAGTCCACCCTCGTCAAAGCGGTGATCCAGCTCGCCGGGGAGTGCTCGGAGCACCTCCGCGACCCCGCAGAGGTCCGGGCCTGGGTGCTGGAGCGGGTCTCCGCGTTTGAGGCACTGCCCTACCTCGCCACTGCCAGGAAAAACCCCAGCCAGGCCGCGGGGGAGCTCAGCGGCATGCTGCGCACCCGGGCAAGCGTCGCGGAGATGGTGGACCGATATTCCGAAGCGAAACGGGCTAGGGGGGCCCTGGACTTCGGCGACCTCGTGGCTCTGGCGGCCAGGGTTGCCAACGAGATCCCGGTCGCCGCGCAGATGGAACGCCAGCGCTACAAGGTGGTGCTGCTGGACGAGTTCCAGGACACCTCCCACGCCCAGCTCGTGTTGTTCTCGAGGCTCTTCGGCGACGGCCACGCCGTGACCGCCGTGGGGGACCCCAACCAGTCCATCTATGGCTTCCGCGGCGCGTCGGCCGGGCAGTTGTTCCATTTCGTCCGCGAATTCCCCCTCCGCGTCACCGGTGACAACACCGGGCGGAATAATGCCGGCGGAGACGGCTCCGGGGCGCCCGCGGCGGGCGCGGCAGACGCGGCGGGCGCGGCAGGTGGCGTGCCGCGCCTTGCCGTCGCCCCGACGTCGTACCTGACCACGGCGTGGCGCAACGGCCGGAACATCCTCTCCGCTGCCAACCTCATTTCCGCGCCCCTCAGCAAGACCGCGGCCCATGCCGGTGCCGCGGGTGCCAGGGACACCGCAGAGTCCGTTGAGGTGCCGCCCCTGCAGCCAAGCCCGGCCGCCGTCCAGGGCAGGGTCGTGATGGGCCGGTACGCCACGGACGTGGCCGAGGCCGCCGCGATCGCCGGGGACGTCCTGAAGTTCCGCGTGACCGATTTCGACGCGTCGCCGTCGGCCGGGTCCGTACCACCGGCGATGGCCGTGCTGTGCCGGCGGAGGGCCCAGATGGAATGCATCCGCCGCGAGTTCGAGGCCCGCGGCATCCCCTACGAGATCGTCGGTCTCGGCGGCCTGCTGGACACCCCGGAGATCATCGATCTTGTCGCGACGCTCCGCGTCCTGGCCGATCCCGGCCGCTCGGACTCCCTGATGCGCCTGCTGGCCGGTGCACGGTGGCGGATCGGCCCGGCGGACCTGATGGCGTTCCGGGACTGGTCCGGCTTCCTCGCCCGTCGCAGAGGCCGCCCCGGCAGCCCGGACACCGGCGACACAGGTGACTCCGGCGACACCGTAAACGAGGCTGCCGACGCCGTGATCGAAGGCGACCTCACCGATGCCGCCAGCCTTGTCGAGGCACTGGACTGGCTGCCCCGCGAGGACTGGACGTCGGCGCACGGGCGCAGGCTGACGCCCGCGGCCCTGGACCGGCTCCGGCGGCTTTCGGCCGAGCTCCGGCAGCTGCGCACGTACATGGGCGATGACCTCACCACACTGCTCGGCGAAGTGGAACGGGCCATGCTCCTGGACATCGAAGTGGCGGCGCGGCCGGGGACCAGCATCCACCAGGCACGCCGGAACCTCGACGCTTTCCAGGATGCGGCCGCCGGATTCCTGCACACGTCCCAGCGGATCGACGTCCTGGCCTTCCTCGCATGGCTCGAGGCAGCAGCGGCCGAGGAAAACGGGCTCGATGCCGCCGCGGCGGAAGTGAACCATGAGGCGGTCCAGCTCCTGACGGTCCACGCGTCCAAAGGCCTGGAATGGGATGTCGTCTTTGTGCCCGGACTCAACGCCGGCGCATTCCCGAGCAGCCGGGACTCGCGCTGGAGCAGCGGAAGTGCAGCACTGCCGTGGCCGCTGCGCGGTGATCGCGCCGACCTGCCGCAATGGGACCTGGACCAGCCGGACCAGAAAGGCTGGCTCGACGCCGAGAAGGAATTTAAGTCAGCGGTCCAGACCCACGGGGAAGCCGAGGAACGGCGGCTGGCCTATGTGGCCTATACCCGTGCCAAGCACGTCCTCTGGATATCCAGTGCCGCGTGGGTGGGGTCACGGGCCGGCATGGCGGGGATGTCGCCGTTCCTGGCGGAACTGGAGGTCCTCTCCGCGGACGGTACCGCGGAGATCCACCCCCTGTCCGTGAGCGAGGAATTGCTGCCGGAGAAGAGCCCATTGACCGCCGAGCTTGAGGTCGCCGTCTGGCCCTACGACCCCCTGGAAGGCCCGTACGACCCGCGGACGGGGACGCGGCTGCGGCTGGTGCGGGGACGGCGTGCCGCCATGGAGTCAGCGGCGGAGCGGGTGCTGCGGATCCTGGGACCGGACGAGCCCGGCGCCCTGGCCGGCGCCTTGGACGGCCCTGCGGACGACGGCGGACACCGTCACCACCTCCGCGGCCCTGCGGCGGGGTGGGCCAAGGAGGCGGCGACGCTGCTGGACCGCCGGTCCCGGCGGACGACTATGCAGGATGTCCACCTGCCTGGACACATTTCCGCGTCAACGCTGGTGGATCTTGAGGACGACGCGGGCTCCGTCGTGGCCCGGCTGCGGCGGCCCGTTCCGCGCGAACCGGGGATGTCGGCACGCAAGGGCACAGCCTTCCACGCCTGGGTGGAGGGGTACTTCGGCGCCGCCGGCATGCTGGATCTCGGCGAGGCGGCGGGCTCAGATGACCATATCGACGAGGCCTACGGTCTCGATGCCATGGTGGAAACCTTCCGCCAGTCCGAGTGGGCCCACCGCGCGCCAGCCTTTGTCGAAGTTCCCGTCGAGACCAGGATTGGCGAGGTCGTGGTGCGAGGCCGGATTGATGCCGTATTCCGGGATGCCGACGGCGGCTGGGACCTGGTGGACTGGAAAACCGGCCGCCGTCCCTCGGCCGCCCAGCTGAAGGTCAAGGCGGTCCAGCTTGCCGTGTACCGTCTGGCCTGGTCCCGGCTCAAGGGTGTCCCGCTCGAGGACGTCCGGGCCGCGTTCTACTATGTGGCCGACAACCAGGTGGTCCGCCCCCACGATCTTGGGTCAGCGGAAAGGCTGGAGGCCATCGTCGCCGCCGCCCTGGGCGGGACGTCGGCGCCCGCGGGCGGCGCCTAGCGCGACCGGGCAGAGCAAGGCGCAGCCCGGTGTGGGCAAACCGGACTAGAGGGACTTCACCTCAACGATGGTGATGGCCGCCGTTGAGGCGTCCTCGCCGGGATGCGGCTGTATGACAGCGATCGACTGCGTCGAGGTGTCCTCCGAAAGACGGTCTGCCGTGCCGCCGTCGGCCGTGCCGGCTGCTTCGGTACCGCTGTCGGCCGTGCCGGCTGCTTCGGTACCGCTGGCGTCATTCTTCCCGTCTTTCCCGTCGCCGGGGATCGGCGTCACGTGTACGGCGGGCATGGCGTTTCCGGCGGGAACCGCGTCCGGTCCGGAGACCGGATCCGCGGCGGGCACGGGGACCGGGAGTACGGTTACTTTGCCCACAGCCGGGACTGACGGGCCGGCCGGGACTCCCGGGACCCCCGGGACCGCCGGAACCGCAGCGCCGCCAGCGTTCTGCTGGTTTTCGGGCGCCGGGACGGGCCAGGGAAGGGGTTCCACGCTGATCGGTTGGCCGCCGTGTTCCGCGACGTCGTCGGCAAGTGCGGTGAGCATGGACTCGGCCTCATGGATCATGTCCTGGTCTCCGGCGGCGAGGCCCTTGACCAGGTACTGCGCCAGCGCGAATTCGGCGGACAATGCCGCCCGCCGCAGCAGGTGAGTGTCGGGCGCGTCCTTCCGGCTGGCGGTGTAGTGTTCCAGCACGGCGTCCACGAAGGCCTGCTCGTTCGAGGCGACCAGCCAGGCCATGTCGTCGGCCGGATCGCCGATGCGGAGGTCGGTCCACCCGGTCACGGCGGTCACGCGGTCGCCGTCGACCAGGAGGTTGTCCTCGTGCAGGTCGCCGTGGACCACACACGGGTTGAAGCGCCACAGCGACACGTCCTCCATGGCGTGTTCCCAGCGGCGCAGCAGCAGCGGCGGGATCTTGCCGGTCGTGGCGGCCTGGTCCAGCTCATTCAGGCGGCGCTGCCGGAACTCGTTGGGCGTGTAGCTCGGCAGATCGGCGTTGCTGACCAGTGACCGGGGGAGGTCATGGATCGCGGCGAGGGCTGTGCCGATTTCGGCGGCCAGGGCGGCGGATCCGCCACTCAGCTCCTCGACGGAGCGTGTGGCCCCCGCGAGGTGCGAATACACGAAGGTGCTCAGCTCACCCTGCCTGACGGTTCCGGCGACCGTGGGCATCAGGAACGGCAGCTCCGCCCGGATGCCGGGGACAAAGGCGCGCAGCACCATGAATTCCGTCTCGAGGCGGGCACTGGCTTCGGCGTGGCGGGGGGAGCGGACGCGCCAGCGTTTGCCTTCGGAGTCGAGGAGAAGGGCGGAGTCGAAGTCCGCCGGATCGTCGGGCGCAGAGCTGACGGCGGTCGGGGTCAGGCCGGGGACCGCCGCGGTTGCTACAGCTGCCAGTTCGATTGGTTTTCTTCTCACGCTTCCACGGTAGATTGAGCGGCGCATAAGACAGTGAGGCACCACGGCGAGTCTCCACATCGGGAATAAATACCGGAGAGCGTTTCGTTGGGAGCGCAACAATTTCCAGCCTCCGCCGCCATTGGCTCGCGGCTCCGAAACGCCCGAGCAAATGTCAATTGTCTGCGGGAGTCAGTACGGTGGGTATATGAGTCTTGCGGAGTCACCAGCACCAGAAAACGCCGCATTGGGCAGCACGGCATCGGAAAGCACCGCCCCGGGATCCCCGCCGGAGCCGAACCTTCCGGCCAACCACCTGATGGACACGGTACTTCCAGTGCGCCCGGCACTGATCGACCGTGGCTCCGCGGCCCGGCTGAAACCCGGAATGCTGGCGGACCTTGTCCGCTCCGGCACCGCGCGGGCGATGGTGCTCTCCGGCCGGCAGGCCCTCGTCAGCGGAAACAGCCTCGTCCTCCTGGACGCCGCGGACCTCGCAGGACACCTTCAAGACACCTCTTACGCGCCTGAGCACCTGGTCTATCTGGGCTCCGCCGTGGCCGGCGCCGGCCTGGAAGAGGGCACCGAGCTCGTCCTTTTCGTCCTTCCCAAACAGTTTGAGGTCCAAACGGAGGCGTTCGAGGCACACGTGGCCGGCATCCCGGCCGCCGCGCAATGGGCAGGTTTCCGCGATGTCGCCGCCCGCTTGAACCCGGTGGACACCGCCCTGTTCATCGAAGCGAGCGCCATCGCCAACTGGCACGCCACCCACACCCACTGCCCGCGCTGCGGCGCCGCCACGGAGACGGAAGCCGGCGGCTGGGTCCGTCGCTGCCCGGCCGACGGCTCCGAGCACTACCCCCGCACGGATCCTGCCATCATCGTCACGGTGGTGGGCCCGGACGGCCGGCTCCTGCTCGGCGGCGGCGGTCCCCTCGACGCCAGGAACTATTCGACCCTCGCAGGATTCGTCGAACCCGGGGAATCGCTCGAACAGGCCGTGGTCCGGGAGATCGGCGAGGAGGTCGGCGTACGGGTCACGGCAACGCAGTACCTCGGATCCCAGTCCTGGCCGTTCCCCGCGTCGCTGATGCTCGGGTTCACCGCCACGACGACGGACACCGAGGCCCGGCCCGACGGCGTCGAGGTCACCCGCGCGCGCTGGTTCAGCCGCCAAGAACTGCAGGAAGCGGTCCTGACCGGCGAGATCGTCATCTCCACCAGGCTCTCCATCGCACGCTCCCTCATCGAGCACTGGTACGGCGGCGTCATCCAGGACCGCCCGGAAACCGAATGACCCCGCGGATGGCAGCCACACGCAGCGGCACCTAGCGGGCCCGGCACGGCGGCCCGCCATCCATACGACACCCTCTATCGACTGAGCAGCAAACGTGACCACAGAGCATTTGAACTTCAGCCCACGCCCCGAAACCCCGGCCTCCGACGGCGTTCCCGCCGACGGCCCTGCACCGGACGACCGCCCCCTCGAGGAGCGGATCCTGGGAGGCCTCGACGCCGAACAGCGGGAGGTTGCCAGCACCCTGCAGGGGCCAATGTGCGTTCTGGCAGGTGCCGGGACGGGCAAGACGCGTGCCATCACCCACCGCATCGCCTACGGCGTGCATTCGGGGGTGTACAGCCCGCAGCGGCTCCTGGCCGTCACCTTCACCGCGCGGGCGGCCGCAGAAATGCGGAGCCGGCTCCGTGATCTCGGCGTCGGAAACGTCCAGGCCCGCACCTTCCACGCCGCGGCGCTGCGCCAGTTGCAGTTCTTCTGGCCACAGGCCGTGGGCGGGGTGCTGCCCAACCTCCTGGACCACAAGGCACAGATGATCGCCGAGGCGGCACGCCGGCTCCGGCTCAGCACGGACCGGGCGTCCATCCGCGACCTCGCGTCCGAGATCGAGTGGGCCAAGGTGTCCATGCTGACGCCCGCGAACTACCTGGAAAACGCCCAGGGCCGGGGGAACCCGGGCGGCTTTGACCTGACCGCGGTCGCACGGGTCTTCCAGTCCTACGAGGACGTCAAGACAGACCGCAACGTCATCGACTTCGAGGACGTGCTGCTGATCACCGTCGGCATCCTGCAGGAGGATCCCAAGGTGGCCGCGACCGTCCGCGAGCAGTACCGGCACTTCGTCGTCGACGAGTACCAGGACGTCTCGCCGCTGCAGCAGCGGCTCCTGGAACTGTGGCTGGGCGGTCGTGATGACCTCTGCGTGGTCGGGGACGCCAGCCAGACCATCTACTCCTTCACGGGCGCGTCCCCGAAGCATCTGCTTGGCTTCAAAGCCATGTATCCCGAGGCCCACGTGGTCAAGCTGATCCGCGACTACCGCTCCACTCCGCAGGTGGTCAAGCTGGCCAACGACCTCCTGGCAGGACGGCGCAGCGGCGGCCCCGTCGCAGACGCCGCCTGGGCCACCCCCCTGCAGCTTGTGGCCCAGCGGGCGGCCGGACCGGTACCGCAATTCACCGAATGCTCCGATGACGAGGCCGAGGCGGCAACGGTCGCCGCACGGATCCGCGAACTGCTCGATGCCGGCACGCCGGCAAGCCAGGTCGCGGTGCTGTTCCGCACCAATGGCCAGTCCGAAGCCTACGAACAGGCCCTGGCCTCCGCCGGCATCGGCTACCAGCTGCGCGGCGGTGAACGTTTCTTTGCCCGCAAGGAGGTCCGCGACGCCATCCTGCAGCTCCGTGCCGCGACCCGGGCGGTCGCCGAAACCGCCACGCCCGAGCCCCTGGGCCAGCTGGTCCGCGACATCGTCGCCTCGCTGGGCTACACCGATTCGGCGCCGCACAGCGGCGGCGCCGTCCGGGAACGCTGGGAATCGCTCGCCGCGCTGGTGGCGCTGGCCGACGAGCTCGTCATCAGCAGGGGACCGCAGTTCAGCCTCCCGGACTTCGTCAACGAGCTCCAGGAGCGGTCCCTGGCCCAGCACGCACCGACCGTCCAGGGCGTGACCCTCGCTTCGCTGCACGCCGCGAAGGGCCTTGAATGGGACGCTGTGTTCCTCGTCGGGCTCAGCGAAGGGCTCATGCCGATTTCCTTTGCCGATACTCCGGAGGCTGTGGACGAGGAACGCCGGCTGCTCTACGTGGGCATCACCCGAGCCCGCGAGCACCTGTTCCTGTCCTGGTCGGCCGCCAGGACGCCCGGCGGCCGGGCGAACCGCAAGCCCTCGCGCTTCCTTGACGGGCTGCGGCCCGACTCCGTGGCCAGCTCCTCCCTCCGCGGCAAGGGAGCGGTACCGCGCCGGAAGGCTGCCGTCCCGGCGTCCTGCCGGGTTTGCGGGACCATGCTCTCCTCCGGGGCCGAACGCAAGGTGGGGCGCTGCAGCCAGTGTCCGCCCAGCTATGAGGAACAGACCTTCAATGCGCTCCGGCAATGGCGCAAGGATGTGGCGCTCGCCGCCGACGTCCCCGCCTTCGTGGTCTTCACGGACGCCACCCTGACGGCCATCGCCGAGGCCCGCCCCGCGTCCCTTGAACAGCTGGCCGGGCTCGCCGGGGTGGGAGCTTCCAAGTTGGAAAAATACGGCGAAGCGGTCCTGGCCGTTCTGGTCGCAAGCACGGAGCTCTGATGGGCGCCTCCGCGAAGCGCCCGGTAAGGAGGCCAGCCGGCGGCGCCCCGGGCCCGGTACCGGCGGCCACGCCGTTGACCACGGCCGACGGCGCTCCAGTCGAGGTACGGCGCTCCGCCCGGCGCCGCCGGACCGTTGCAGCGTTCTGGGAGGACGGCACCGCGGTCGTCGCCATTCCTGCCTCCTTCAGCCGGGCCCAGGAACGCGACTGGGTGCACCGAATGCTCGAGAAGCTCCGGCTCCAGGGCGAACGGGGGACCGGCGGCGAGGGCCAGCGCCGTCCGCGCACCGATGCCGCACTGGCCGCGCACGCGGCCGGGCTTTCCGCGAAGTACTTCGGCGGCCGGGCCGTGCCGTCCTCGGTCCGCTGGGTCAGCAACCAGAATTCACGTTGGGGTTCGGCGACGCCGTCACGGGGAACCATCCGGCTCTCGGACAAGCTCCAGCCGATGCCGCAGTGGGTCGTCGACTACGTGCTGTTGCACGAGTTGGCGCACCTGCTCGTGGCCAACCACAACGCCGCCTTTTGGCGGCTGCTGGAGGCTTATCCGGAGACGGAGCGTGCCAAGGCTTTCCTGGAAGGGGTGTCCTTCGCAATGTCACGGGGACTGTCTCCGGACGACATCGATGACGCCGCCGAGTCCCGACACGAAGAAGCCCCGGGCCGAACCGAAGTTCCGGCCGGGGCCGGCCAGCTTTTCTAAGCCCTGCGCCCTACGCCTTGGGCGTGCCGCCGTCCTCGGAGCCGGTTTCCCCGGCGTTGCCCTTGCCAGCGTCGCCTTCGCCGCTCCCGGTTGCGTCCTCCGGGCCGGTCTCTCCGGCGCCTGACTCCTCTTCCTGTGTGGTTCCTGTTCCGGCCGGTTCATCGAAACCGCCGTTCAGCAGCTTCTGGAGGGCGTCGTCAACCTCGGTGTCGCTGGCCTCGGCGAGCTTCCGGCGTTCGCTGAAACCCTTCGGATCGTCCAGGTCCTCCGCAGTGGGCAGCAGGTCAGGATGCTGCCAGATGGCGTCGCGTCCCTCGACCCCGCGCTCCTCCTTGAGGGAGGCCCACAGGGTGGCAGCCTCCCGCAGGCGCCGCGGCCGCAGTTCGAGGCCGACAAGGGAGGAGAACGCGTGTTCGGCAGGGCCTCCGGTGGCACGGCGGCGGCGTACGGTCTCGCGCAGGGCCGCGGCCGAGGGAAGCAGTTTCTCTGTGGCAGCCCATGTCAGTTCGTCGACCCAGCCTTCCACCAGGGCGAGGGCCGTCTCCAGTTTTTCGAGGGCCTGTTCCTGGGCCGGCGTGCGCTGCGGCATGAAGACGCCTTGGGACAAAGCCGCCTGGATACCCTCGGGGTTGCTGGGATCGAGGTCCCTCGCGAGTTCCTCGATCTTTGAGGTGTCGATGTGGATGCCGCGGGCGTATGCCTCGATGGCGCTGAGGAGGTGCCCCCGCAGCCACGGGACCTGGACAAAGAGCCGGGCATGGGCCGCTTCGCGCACCGCCAGGAACAGCCGGACATCGTTCTCCGGCAGGCTGAGGCCTTCGCCGAACTTCACCACGTTGGCGGGCAGGAGCGCCATTTCCAGGTCGGCCAGGGGAACTCCGATGTCGGTGGAGCTGACAACTTCGGCCGACAGGGCGCCGATGGCCTGGCCAAGCTGCATGCCGAAGATTGCGCCTCCCATGTTCTGGATCATCGAGGAGGCACCCCCCATCATCGACTTCATTTCCTCGGGCATCTGCTCGGTCATGGCCGCGGAGAGCGCATTGGCGATGCTGTTGGCGACGGGCTCAGTGAGCCGTTTCCACGTGCCCAGGGTCTCTTCCACCCACTCGGCGCGGGACCACGCCCTGCCGATCAATCCAGTGGCCGGCAGCTCCGTAACCTGGTCGAGCCAGAGTTCGGCCAGGCGCAGTGCCTCATCGACGTCGCGGGACTGATGCGCGGTCACGGAGGGATCGGAGCCGCTCGCGGCCACCCGCCGGGCGTTCTCGTGTGCGAGCTGCCAGTTGACGGGGCCTTCGGAGGAGGCGCTCATCATCGCCTGGACCTGGGAGAACATTTGGGCGAGAAGGTTCGGATCGTCCGGAAGGCCGGCGGCTTTGGCGAGTTCCGCGGGGTCGATGTTCCCCATTCCCTGACCGCCCATCAGATTCTTGAGCATTTCTGCCAGCGGATCCTTGGGTTCCTCGTCGCCGTTGGACGGATTGAGTGGGTTGGAAGTCATGATCCCGCCGATCGTCGGTGTGGCTGTTTCTCAACTTCACGGTACCCCGCGGCGAGAGCGGCTGTCTGCCGAAACTGCGCCACGTTCGCTGTAGGCAAAGAGCGGTCGGCGCACCCGGACGCGTAGTGTTGGAAACTGGAATATTTGCGGGCGGCAGCCTCGGGTTAGGCTGTGGCCCTAGTGCGCTGTCCGCGGGCCCGCAGGGCCCACCCGCGCCGGTACGGAGAGGTCCTTCATTGACGAATAGCCAGGGCGAGCAGCCCGCCAGCGACCCAGCGGACAGCCGGGCCCCGGGCCAAAGGGGGCTTCTCTTCGGAGCCCGAGCCCCCAGGAGGCGCGACAAGAGGTCCTCGGCCATGCTGGTGTCGGGCTTGCTCACGGTGGCACTCGGCGTGACGGCGATGAGCCTCCCCGTCCCCTACGTCGTCGAATCTCCCGGACCCACGTTCAACACGCTCGGCGAGGACAACGGCAAGCCGGTCATTAGCGTCACAGGCCACGACGTGTTTCCCGCCAAGGGCAGCCTGGACCTCACCACGGTGTACGTCGACGGCGGCCCCAATGGTCCCGTCACTGTCTTCGAGGCGTTCTCGGCGTGGCTGAACGGGAGCAAAGCCGTCTATCCGCAGGAGCTGATCTTTCCCAGCGGAGTGACGAAGGAGCAGTCCCAGCAGGAGAGCGCTACGGCGATGACAACCTCCCAGGAGAACGCCGTCGCCGCGGCCCTGAAGGACCTGAACATCCCGTTCGAGCAGAAAATGCAGATCGCGAGCCTTCCCGATGGCTCCGCCTCGAACGGAAAGCTCAAAGAAGGCGACGTTCTCGTCTCCATCAACGACAAGCCCATCACGAGCCTCGGGGTCGTCCAGGCGGAACTGGCAGCGGGCAACGGGGCACCCGTTACCGTCGTCGTGGACCGTGCCGGCACCAGGGTTGCCGCGACCATCACCCCCACCAAGAGTTCCGCTGGCCGCTTCGTCCTGGGCGTGATCCTGCAGTACAAGTTCACGTTCCCGTTCGACGTCAAGATCTCCCTCGACAAGGTGGGCGGCCCCAGCGCCGGCATGATGTTCGCCCTCGGGATCATCGACACCGTGACACCCGGCGACCTCACCGGCGGCAAACACATTGCCGGCACCGGAACCATTACTCCCGACGGCGCCGTAGGCCCCATCGGCGGGATCGGCCAGAAAATGCACGGCGCACGCTCTGGCGGGGCCTCCCTGTTCCTGGCCCCGGCCGCCAACTGTGACGACGTCGTGGGGCACATTCCCGACGGACTCCAGGTGGTCAAAGTCGAGAATCTGGCCGACGCGCGGAAAGCCGTCGAACTGGCCGCGTCAGGTGCCGACATATCCGGTCTTCCTGCCTGCACCAGGAACTAGACTGACCGCGGAACTAAGCTCTTCCGCCACTCGTGGCAATCATGGGAGTTGCTGCCGATACAATGCATCAACACTTCATCACATGCATCGAATCAACGCACTGACTGATAACTAAAAACCAGTATTTGACGACCAGCTATGAGGTACCGAGTTTGTCCCGTCCCGCCAGCACTGTCCCGCCCGGAAGACTCCCGACACGACGCGGCGCCCTCACGCCGACGCTGATCGTCGTCGCCCTGATCGTGGTCGGGTTCATATTCTTCGCCAATGTCTGGACGGACGTCCTCTGGTACCAGCAGCTGGGCTTCTTCGAAGTCTTCCTGACGGAAAACCTGGCAAAGATCATCATCTTCGCCGCCGGTTTCGCGATCATGTTCGCCGCCATGTTCTACGCCATCCGGATCGCGTACCACGCACGTCCGGTCTATGCCCCCGATTCCGAAATCCGGGACAACCTCAACCGCTACCAGATCCAGCTGGAACCGGTGCGCCGCGTGGTCATGCTCGGCCTGCCCGTGCTGTTCGGCCTCTTCGCCGGCAGCGCCGCAGCCAGCCAGTGGCAAAAAGTCCTCCTGTTCATGCACGAGCAGCCGTTCGGGCAGAACGACCCCCAGTTCGGCCTGGACATCAGCTTCTACTTGATGACCCTGCCGTTCCTGGGTTTCGTCACCGGCTTCCTGATCAGCGTCGCCGTCGTCGCCGGTCTGGCGGGCATCCTCACGCACTACCTCTATGGCAGCATCCGGATCATGGAGCGGGGCATTTTCACCAGCCGCGCCGCCCAGATCCATCTCGCGGTGACGGGCGCGGCGTTCCTCATGCTCTTGGGCGTCAATTTCTGGCTGGACCGCTACTCCACGGTGCAGAGCAACGGCGGCCGCTGGGCCGGCGCCCTGTACACGGACGTGAACGCCGTCATACCAACGAAATCGATCCTGGCCGTGGCCGCGGTGCTCGTGGCCGTGCTCTTCGTCGTTGCCGCGGTAATCGGCAAGTGGCGGCTGCCCGTCATCGGCACCGCCATGCTGATCATCACCTCGATCCTGGCCGGCGGCGTCTACCCCTGGGTCATCCAGCAGTTCCAGGTGCGCCCCTCGGAGCAGACTCTCGAGAAGAGCTACATCGAGCGGAACATCAGCATGACCCGCGCCGCCTACGGCCTGGATAAGATCCAGGAGAAGGTCTACAACGCCACCACCACCGCCACGACCGGCGCACTGGCCCCGGACGCGCAGACGACGGCCAACATCCGCCTGCTGGACCCCAACCTGATCTCCGATGCCTTCTCCCAGATCCAGCAGTACCGGCCCTACTACCAGTTCCCGAGCGCGCTGAACGTGGACCGGTACACGGTGGACGGGAAGATCCAGGACACGGTCATCGCGGTCCGTGAACTCAACCCTGACGGGCTCAGCACCAACCAGCAGTCGTGGCTGAACCGGCATGTGGTCTATACCCACGGCTATGGAGTCGTCGCCGCCAAGGGCAACAAATTCACCGTGGACGGCAAGCCGGACTTCCTGCAGTCGGGTATCCCGTCCACCGGTGTCCTGGGCACTGACCAGACCTACCAGCCCCGCATCTATTTCGGCCAGAACTCGCCCGACTACTCGATCGTCGGCGCCCCTGACGGTGCCCCGCACCGGGAACAGGACCGGCCCGCGACCTCCGAAGGCGGCGGTGACACGCAATACACCTTCACCGGCAACGGCGGCCCGAACGTGGGCAGTTTCTTCAACAAGGTCCTGTACTCGATCAAGTTCCAGTCCTCGGACCTGCTGCTCTCGGACGGCGTGAACGCGAATTCGCAAATCCTCTATGACCGCAATCCCCGCGACCGCGTGGAAAAGGTCGCGCCGTACCTGACCGTGGACGGCAGCGCGTATCCGGCCGTGGTCGATGGCCGGGTGAAGTGGATCGTGGACGGCTACACCACCAGCCCTTACTTCCCGTACTCCCAGCAGGAGCAGCTCTCCGCCGCCACCGCCGACTCACAGACGACGGCGGGCCGCACCGCGGCGCTGCCGAACAGCTCGGTCAACTACATCCGCAACTCGGTCAAGGCCACCGTGGATGCCTATGACGGTTCGGTGACGCTGTACGCGTGGGACGACCAGGACCCGATGCTGAAGGCCTGGCAGAGTATCTTCCCGACGTCCCTGAAGCCGTACTCGGAAATGTCCGGCGACCTCATGAGCCACGTGCGCTACCCGGAGGACCTGTTCAAGGTCCAGCGCGAGCTCCTGGGCCGCTACCACGTCACCCAGGCGGACAGCTTCTACAAGAACGACGACGCGTGGAGCGTGCCGAACGATCCCACTGTCAAGGATGAGGTCAAGCAGCCGCCGTTCTACATGTCCCTGCAGATGCCGGACCAGCAGAAGCCTGCCTTCCAGCTGACCTCCTCGTTCATTCCCCAGGTGGTCAATGGCGCAGCCCGGAACGTCATGTACGGCTTCCTCGCCGCCGATTCGGACGCCGGCAACCAGAAGGGCGTGAAGGCGGACAGCTACGGACAGCTCCGGCTGCTGCAGATCCCGCCCGAAACCCAGGTGCCGGGCCCCGGTCAGGCGCAGAACAAGTTCAACTCCGATCCCACCGTGTCGCAGGCCCTGAACCTGCTGCGCCAGGGCGCTTCGGCTGTACTCAACGGCAACCTACTGACACTGCCCGTGGGCGGCGGCATGCTCTATGTGCAGCCGGTGTACCTGCGGTCCACGGGCGAAACGTCGTACCCGACGCTCCAGCGGGTGCTGGTGGCGTTCGGTGACAAGATCGGGTTCGCACCCACCCTTGATGAAGCGCTGAACCAGTTGTTCGGCGGCAACTCCGGAGCAACGGCCGGTGACTCGGCCAACAAGGGCCAAGTCCCGGCCACGCCGGCCCCTGGCGGCACCCCGGCACCCAGTACCGATGCGAAGGCGGAGCTGAAGGCAGCCCTGGATGATGCGAACGGGGCCATCAAGGCCGGCCAGGAAGCCCTCGCGAGGGGCGACTTCGCAGCCTACGGGGACCAGCAGAAGCGGCTCGCTGCCGCGCTGCAGAAGGCGGTCGCCGCCGAGGGCAAGCTGGAAGCGCCGGCAACTCCGGCGCCGGCGACGCCTACCCCTGGCGGCACGGCGTCGCCGTCGGCAACGCCTGCACCGACACCCAGCAGCTGACGACCGGCAGCCGATGCATCAGCAGGCCGGGTTTCCCTCGCCAACGGCGGGGGAGGCCCGGCTTTTGCGCATCCCGGGCTGTGAGGCGAGATGCACGTCACGCCGCCTCAATTTGGTCTCAAGTTCGGCGGCAGGTAGAGTTGTGAGTGCGACGCGGGGTGGAGCAGTTCGGTAGCTCGCTGGGCTCATAACCCAGAGGTCACAGGTTCAAATCCTGTCCCCGCAACTGGAGGGAAAGCCCGGAACACTGACAAAGTGTTCCGGGCTTTCTGCTTTAGCGACCAGTCGGGCCCCTTGAAACCCGCACCAGTTCAGGGCCCGCGTTGCGGAGCGGCTCGGCGCCCTGGGGCGTGCGGCTCGGCCCGGGCCCGAACCGTGAGCGGTCCAAGGAGTCCCGGATAATTTCCAGACCCGAGTCGGCCATCCCGGAGCCTCTCGTGCCGACGGACGGGGAACGCGCGATCGCCGAGGCAACCGCCGGCGTCCTTCCCCCGTCGGCTGCTCCGTAGCGGCCCTTTTGGCCGCCCAAAACGGCACCTGCGCAGCAATCGATGGGCGGCTTTGGGGCCATGGCGGAAGTGCATCGTCCCATCCGCCCCGAACGGTCAGCCTGCGCCGCGCTGTGCGAACGCCTCGGCATGCGCCTGGAGTCCACTCAGGCCGACAAGTGGCACTACAGGGGGGGATGGGCCCCGGAAGTGGTTTACGCCATCCTTGCGGAGGAATGGAAGGGCCGAAAGCTGGCCACGTAAGCCGAGCTCGCAAGGGACTGAGCGGATGGGCGACGCTCCTGCCCGGTTGCTCCTGCGCGGGCTGCCCCGGACCCCGGCAATCCAGGGGTTCCACGGGCCCGAGACCGGTCCCGGCGGCCAGCAACTGGGAAGGAGCGTCGCCACGCGGGTCGCGCAGGTCGCGGGCACGGAGAGGTTCTTCGGGACGAGTGCATCAGCTGGCCCACGATCAGGACCACGTGGAAGCCCGCGGCCACGACCCGTCCGGGACGGAAACGGGTCACGGCCGGACCCTCAATCCGGGTGTGGTCGGGGCGGCCCCCAAACTAGGGTAGTGTTGATCAAGCGACGCGGGGTGGAGCAGTTCGGTAGCTCGCTGGGCTCATAACCCAGAGGTCACAGGTTCAAATCCTGTCCCCGCAACCATGGAATGAAGAGAAAGGCCCGGATCTGTTGTTCCGGGCCTTTCTTGTTGTCCCGCGAAACTGCGGACCGGGGTTATACGGGGTTATAGGACAAAACGTGTGTAAATTCCGGGCGTGTCAGGTGCGTCCTGCGCAGCCTTTCCCGGCCGAGTCGTCAGCGCTGGCTAGCCCTCTTTGAGCCGCTGGTACGTCTCCAGGGCCCGGGCACGGGATTCCGGCAGCCCCACGATGGGTCCGGGGTAGTCCGGGGCCGGGTCGCCGAGCACGGTGCCCGTGGCTTTCCACGGCTCATGGATTGTCTTGCCGTCCAGCGCCGCGAGTTCGGGGATGTACTGGCGAAGGTAGGCGCCGGCGGAGTCGAACTTCCTGCTCTGCGTGACAGGGTTGAAGATACGGAAATACGGGGAGGCATCCGCGCCGGAGCCCGCCACCCACTGCCAGTTGGCCGGGTTGCTCGCGGCATCTGCGTCCACCAGGGTGTCCCAGAACCAGGCCTCGCCCAGCCTCCAGTCGGCCAGCAGGTTCTTCACCAGGAAGGATGCGGCCGCCATCCGGACACGGTTGTGCATCCAGCCGGTCTGCCAGAGCTGGCGCATGCCGGCGTCAACCAGCGGGTACCCGGTCTGGCCGTGTTGCCAGGCTTCCAGCTCGGCGTCCGACGGCGTCTGCCAGGCGAAGTGGTCGAAATCCGGCCGGTAATTCCGGATTGCCAGGGCCGGGTTCTCGTACAGCAGCTGCCAGCAGAATTCCCTCCAGCCCAGTTCCGAACGGAAGATCCCGACGTCGGCCGGGGGCTGGTGCGGGAAGCGCTCACGGAGGGCGTGCCAGATCCGGAACGGGCTGATTTCGCCGAAACGAAGGTGCGGGGACAGCCTGCTGGTGCCTTCGACGCCGGGGATGTTCCGTCCGGTGCCGTATTCTGCGGCAGGGCCGTCGAGGAAGTCCTCGAGCCGGCTGTGGGCGCCGGACTCCCCGGGACTCCACGTCCGGGCCAGTCCTTTACTCCAGTCCGGCCGGCGGGGGAGTAACCCCCAGTCCTCGAGCGCGTCGCCGTCCGGCAGCCCGCCGCCGGGCCGCCGGGCGGACGCCGGCAGCCGGTCCGGCGCCTCGAGGGGCAGCCGCGGGTCCGTCTGGTCGAGGCATGCGCGCCAGAACGGCGTGAAGACCTTGTACGGCCCTCCAGCGCCGGTGCGCACCGTCCATGGCTCGAACATGAGATTGGCCTGGAAGCTGCTTGCACTGACGCCTTGGTCCGCGGCCCAGCCCTTCACCCGGGCGTCGATGGTGCGTTCAGGCTCGCCATAGCGGCGGTTCCAGAGCAGGCTCGTGGCGGCCGTTTCCGCCGTGAGTTCCTGGATGACCTCGGCGGCCGGCCCGCGACGGAGCAGCAACCGCGAGCCCGCGGCCTCCAACGAGGCGGCAAGCGCGGCCAGGGAGTGATGCAGCCACCACTTCGCCGCCCCGCCCAGGGGGCGGACGCCCTGCGAGGCCTCATCCAGCACGTAGACAACGGTGAGGGGGTGCCCCAGCGCCGCGGCTTCCGTCAGCGCCGGATTGTCATCCAGGCGGAGGTCATCGCGGAGCCAGACGACGGTCGAAGATGCGGTTTCCGAAGACATGAATCCACGGTACACGCCGGGAAGGTACACGCGTGCCCGCAGGTAGCGGCACAGCAGGTAGCGGCACAGCAGAGGCCGGGTCGCGGCGGATAATCCCGGACTTCCGGGATCCTTCGCCGCGGCCCGGCCTGTGCAGTCGGCGGAAAGCCGCCGGGGACGGGCTAGAGCTTGTCGAAGTCGGCTTCGTCGACGACCGAGGAGCCGGCAGCTGCGCTGTTGCCCGTTCCGATGGCCGCGGGGGCTCCGCCGGACTTCAGGGCTGCCAGCCGCGCCTCGATTTCGGTCTGCTCGCCGAGGTCTTCCAGCGAGTTGAACTGCGCATCCAGGCTGGACGCGGCGAGTTCCTGCTGGCCGCGGACCTTGGCTTCTTCGCGGCGGATCTTTTCTTCGAACCTGCCCACTTCGGATGTGGGGTCCATGAAGTCGATGCTCTTGAGGGCATCATGCACCTGGGTCTGCGCCGCGGCGGTCTTGGAGCGGGCCACAAGCTCGTTGCGCTTGCTGGTGAGCTCGTTGAGCTTGCCCTTCATCTGGTCCAGCCCGTGCTTGAGCTTGTCCACCACCTCGGTCTGTGACGCAATGCTGGGCTGTGCCGACTTCGCCTCGTTCTCCGAGGACATCTGGCGCTGGAGGGCCACTTTGGCGAGGTTGTCGAACTTCTCCGCGTCGCCGACGTCTCCCTTGGCGCGGTACTCGTCGGCCTTCCGTGACGCTGCGAGGGCCTTGTTGCCCCAGTCCTGGGCGTTCTTGACGTCCTCGTTGTAGTCATCCTGGAGCATGCGCAGGTTGCCGATGGTCTGGGCCACCGCGGACTCGGCCTCGGCGATATTGTTCGTGTAGTCGCGGACCATCTGGTCCAGCATCTTCTGCGGATCCTCAGCCTGGTCCAGCAGGGAATTGATGTTGGCCTTCGCCAGTTGCGCCATGCGGCCGAAAATGGACTGCTTCATGGTGTTACCTTTCGTCCTGCTCAGTGGTTCCCACTGAATTCCGTGAACAGATGATCTATTGCGTACTGCTATCCGCCGGCCGTCGATCCCGCCGGCGCGGCCGCGAGGCCCTTAGTCCGTGCCCGCCTGCAGCGGCCTAGAAGCTGCCGGAGTCCCCGCCGCCGAAATCGCCGCCACCGCCGCCGCCAAAATCACCGCCGCCCCAGCCTCCGCCGGAATCGCCGCCCCCGCCGAACATACCGCCGCCGCCTCCACCGCCCCAGCCGCCGCCTCCGCCGCCGTGGAGGATGGAGTTGATCAGGATGCCGCCAAGGATGGCACCCCCCAGGCCTCCGCCTCCACCGCCCCCGAACATCCCGCCACGGCCGTAGCCCTGGTTGGCGTAGCCGCCGAAGTGGTCGACGTCCGACTGCGCCAGCTGGGCTGCCTGGGCCGCGAGCGAGTACGCCTGCTGGGCGTACTGCAACGCAGTGACGGGATCGGTGCGCGAGATGGACAAGGCGTAGTCCAGGTTCCGCTGGGCTTCAGCGAGGCGCGTGCGTGCCTCGGTGCCCACGCCGCCCCGGCGCGCGGTGATGTAGTCCGACGTTGCGCTGATCTGCGCCTGGGCCGACATGATGCTCTGCTGCAGCGAGGCCTGCGCCCGGCGCGCCTGCTCCTGCTGGTCACGGATCCCGGTGAGGGAGGCATCCAGTGACTGATGCGCCGTCTCGACCCTGGCCAGTGTGGCGATGGGGTCGATCCTGCCGCCCTGGATCTCGGCCTTGACCGCGGCCAGCGCGGCTTCGACCGCGGCCACGGGACCGGCGAGCTCCGGGTGGGCTCCGGACTGGATCATCGCCCGCGCCTGTGCCAGGTCCTGGGAGGTGTCGACGACGGCGGATTCCAGCCCGTTGCGTGCCTCGTCCAGGCTTCCGGCGACCTTGGTGATGGCGCCGATCAGCACGTTCGTCTGGTGCAGGCTTTCTTCCGCCGCCCGGACGGCGACCGCGGCCAGGCTGGTTTCGCCCGTGCCGAGCTTCTCCTGGGCCGTGGCCGAGGCGTTCTGCACGAACGCGAGCCGGTCCTTGGCCTGGCTGATGTTGTCGGCAACCTGCGCCAGGGCGCTGTCAGCGTACTTGGCCCGCAGCTCGGTCAGCGACTGTTCCGAGCTGGCAATCTTCGCCCCTGCCTCGGTGGCTCCCGCAGCTACCGCGGCGAGGGCCTGGGGGGCGTTCTTCTCCAGTTCCCGGAGCGAGTCGAAGTCCGCCTTCTGTTCCTGGAGGGATGCAAGGGCGGCTTCGGCCCGGCGGATAATTTCGCCGAGCCAGGAGCGCTGCTGTTCTTCGGTGTCCGGAATATGGTCGTCGAGCTGCTGCTGCAGCTTGAAGGATTCTGACATGTGGGCCTTGGCGTCCTGCAAAGCCTTCGTGAAGTTGCCGACGGCCGAATCACCGTACTGGGCCTGGGCGAAGCCAAGCTCCTGCTCGCTGGACTTGATGGCGTCGTCGGCCTCGATCAGCAGCGAGTCGCTCTTCCGGCGCAGTTCCTGCACGCTCAGCCCGGCCAGCGGGTCCAAATCGGCACCCTGGGGCCCGTAGCCCGGGCCGGTTCCCTGGCCTGCCTTCTTGCGGCGGTTGCGGAGGTACAGGTACGTGCCGACACCGCCGGCCGCGACGACGCCGACTCCCACGAGAACGCCGTTGCCGGCGCCGGCCCCGGAGGGCACCGATCCGCTGCCGCCGCCGGCGGCATCGCCGACCGCCGCCGCGGTGTCAATGGCCGCCTGCGCGTAGTCCTTCTTGCCGCCGGCGAGGTTCACCGTGATGGCATTCTGGGTAATGTTCGACTTCTTGGAGTAAATCGGGCTGGCTGTGCTCGGCGCAAAGTAGTACTGGCCGGCGGTGGAAATCGCCAGGAGCACGTCGGCGTTGCCCATCTTCTTCTTGGTTGCCACGGCCTGCCCCCAGCCGGCAGGGTCGGACGGATTCTCGAAGGAATTCACGGTCACCACGTACAGGTTGTACTTGTGGTCCTTGAGCAGGTTCTGTACGGCGTCCTGGACTTCGGCCTTGCGGTTGCCGAGGACGTTTGCGTTGTCCACGACATTCGAGCCGGACGGGATGGTCACCGGATCTTCGGCCAGGGCCGGAGCGGCAGGCAGTGCCAGCAATCCAGCGACGCCAAGAATGGCGAGGAATTGATTGAACTTAGACCGCATGTGCAACCCTTCAGCACTTCTGTGACCGGTTCGGTCGAACCAGTCATCACAGAATGCAGCAGCGCCCCCACGCAGATGTAAAGCCGCAGGTCGCTGTGGCAATTCCATTTGATTCTATGGTGCACCCGAATGGCCGTCCACCAACGGGAATATGCCACCAGCGAAACGCGATGTAGCGTTCAAATAGTCAGTTGCGGACCTCTGCCGCGCCGTTCAGGAACCTCCCAGCAAACGTGCGCTCTAGTATCAGTCAAAGCGTCCATAGTTAATGGCAGACGAGGATGAAAGGAAGTCTTATGACTGAGAACCCAGTGCAGGGTGCGTCACCAGAGAACCGGGAGCCGGCCCAGCCGCGTGAGGGCTCTTCGGAGCCGCAAGACGCCCGAGCGCCGGAATCAGCCCACGAGAATCCGACCCTCCGGCTGGACCAGTCCGGGGACGGTTCCCCGCGACCGGTCTATCCGCAGCACCAGCCCGCCTACGGCCAGCACGCCGCGCCGGACACCCAGCAGTTCGGCGCGCCGGCCGCTTCCGGCGGACAGCCCCCGCAGGGGCAGCAGGGCCACAGCCCCGAGCAGCAGGCGGGCGCTTTCGGGCAGACGAGCCAGTCCCACTACGGCGCCTACTCCGGCGGCCAGCCGGCCTCAGGGCCGCCCTACCCGTCCAACCCGGGCTATGGAAACAACCCCGCCCACGCCCCCAAGCGCAAAGCGGCGTTCGGCGTGCCGACCCTCGTGGCCAGCATCCTTGCCGCCGGCCTGATCGGCGGCGGCGTCGTCGCCGGCAGCAGCGCGTTGCTGACGAACAGGCCCACGACTGTTGCCAGCAACAATTCCAGCCAGTCCGGCCCGGTGATCGTGAACAACAAGGACGACGTCAACGCCATCACCGCAGCCGCCCTGAAAGCCTCGCCAAGCGTCGTGACCATCAAGGCGACCAGCGGCAGCGACGGCGGCACGGGCTCGGGAATCATCCTGGACGCCGACGGCCACATACTCACCAACACCCACGTGGTCACGCTCGACGGTAAGACGGCCAAGGCCGCCGTCGAGGTCCGCACGAGTGACGGAAAGGTGTACAGTGCGAAGATCGTCGGCACCGATCCGCTCTCCGATCTTGCCGTCGTCAAGATCGACAACGCGTCCGGGCTCGTCCCCGCAACACTGGGCGACTCCGGCAAGCTCAACGTCGGGGACACCGCCGTCGCCATCGGATCCCCGCTTGGCCTCACGGGGACCGTGACGGACGGTATCGTTTCGACGCTGAACCGCACCATCAGCGTTGCCTCCTCAGCCGCTCCCAAGGACGGCACCGACAACTCCCAGGGCGGTGACCAGGGTTTCCAGTTCGCCCCGCCAGGCGGCGGACAGGGGCAGAGCACTGCGAACCAGGGGTCCATCTCGCTCAACGTCATCCAGACCGACGCGGCCATCAACCCGGGTAACTCGGGCGGCGCGCTGGTGAACACCAAGGGTGAGATCATCGGCGTGAACGTCGCCATCGCCTCGGCCGGAGGAGATTCAAGCAGCGGCAGCAGCAGCGGCAACATCGGCGTGGGCTTCAGCATCCCGATCAACAACGCCAAGCGCGTCGCGCAGGAGATCATCAGCAACGGGAAGGCCACGCACGGACAGTTTGGCGTGAGCGTCAAGGCCAAGACTGCGAGCACGTCCGCTTCCGGGTTCTCGGTGGGCGCGGAAGTGGCCACCGTCGAGTCCGGTTCCGCCGCCGACAAGGCCGGAATCAAGGTGGGCGACGTCGTGACGAAGTTCCAGGACCTGGCCATCAGCGACCCCAACCAGCTGACTGCGGCGGTGCGCGAACAAGCCGCCGGCGCCACGGTGAAGGTGACGGTCCTGCGCGCCGGGCAGGAGCAGCAACTCGACGTGACCCTCGGCGCGGCAGCCGACCAGTAGGAAACGCAGCCGCAGCAAGGGGCCGCAGCAACACGGAGGCCGGGCAGCACCATACGGTGCTGCCCGGCCTCCGTGTTGCCTCGGCCGCCTATCCGCAGGCCCGGGTCCGTAACTCGGCCGGAGACCGTGCTGACACGGGCGTTAACCCAGGCGCCGTACGGGAGCCGCAATATGGTTAGCTAGGAACAACCCGGCACTCCGGGCGTTCCGTGGCCATGCCCCCAGGGGCGGCTGTCCACCCGCATGGAAGGCTGCTGCAAACACAGTGGAAGAGACATTGAAGATCATCGTGCTGGTCAAGCACGTCCCTGACGCCCAGTTCGACCGGCACCTCACGGGCGGGGGCCACACGACCGATCGCTCCGAGAGCATCCTGTCCGAGCTGGATGAGTACGCCCTCGAAGCCGCGCTGCAGCTCAGCGAAGCCCGCGGCGGAGAGGCTGCAGGCAACAAGGTCATCGCCTTGAGCATGGGACCCGCCGGCGCGGTCAACGCTGTCAAGAAGTCGCTGCAGATCGGCGCGACCGAAGGCGTTCACCTTAGCGATGAGGCCCTGGCAGCCTCCGACGCCGCAGCCACCTCGCTGGCGCTCGCCGCGGCGATCCGCCACCTCGGCGCCGACACCCCCGCGGACCTGATCCTCACGGGCATGGCGTCCACCGACGGCGAAACCTCCCTGGTCCCGGCCCAGCTCGCCGAGCGCCTGGGCCTGCCGCAGGTGACCTTCGCGTCGTCGCTGGAGCTCGACGGCGGCAAGCTCACCGCCCGCCGCGACGGCGACGCCCACACCGATACCATCGAGGCCGCGCTGCCGGCCGTTGTCTCGGTCACCGACCAGATCAACGATCCCCGCTACCCGAACTTCAAGGGCATCATGGCGGCCAAGAAGAAGACCATCACCACGCTGAGCCTTGCCGATATCGGCGTGGACGCGGCGCAGGTCGGGCTGACCGGTTCCTGGACCGCGGTCACGACAGCCGAAGCACGTCCACCGCGCACGGCAGGCACCATCATCACTGACGAAGGCGATGCCGGCGTCCAGCTGGTCGAGTTCCTGGCCGCACAGAAGCTGCTCTAAGGGGAAATCCAGACATGGCAAAAGTACTCGTTTTCATTGACAACCCCGGCCAGGCGCTGAAAAAGTCCAGCCTCGAGCTGCTCACCATCGCCCGTTCCCTCGGGGAGGCGGCCGTCGCATTCAACGGCGAACTGCACACTGACGCCGGCGCGGCCCTGGCAGCCTACGGCGCCCAGGCGCTCTACCGCCCGTCCGCCGAGAACCTGGACGATTACCTTGTGGGCCCCAAAGCGGCTTTCCTGGCGGCGGCCGCGGCGGCCTCGGAGGCAACCGTGGTCCTCACCGAGAACTCCGCCGAAGGCAAGGAAGTCGCGGCGCGTCTCGGCATCAAGCTCGGCGCCGGCGTCATCACCGACGTCGTGGCCGTGGACCCGGACGGGACGGCCCACAAGTCGGTGCTCGCCGGTTCCTACACCACCACGGCCAGGGCCACGACACCGGTCTCCGTGCTGACCGTCAAGGCCAACAGCATCACGCCGGAGCCAGCTGTGACGGCCACGGCACCCGGGTCCGTCACCGTGGACGTTCCTGCCGATGCCACGGCTGCGGCCGCCAGGATCACGGCCCGCAGCGACAAGCCGAGCAGCGGCCGCCCCGACCTGTCCGAGGCACGGATTGTCGTGGCCGGCGGCCGCGGCGTGGACGGCAACTTCGGCCCGGTGGAAGACCTCGCCGATGTTCTGGGTGCTGCCATCGGGGCCTCGCGTGCCGCCACGGACGCCGGCTGGATCGGCCACGACGCCCAGGTGGGCCAGACCGGCAAGACCGTCTCCCCCCAGCTCTACATCTCCGCCGGGATCTCGGGCGCCATCCAGCAGAAAGCCGGCATGCAGACCGCCACGGTGATCGTGGCGGTGAACAAGGACGCCGAGTCGCCGATCTTCGAAATCGCGGACTTCGGGATCGTCGGGGACCTGTTCCAGGTCCTGCCGCAGGCGACCGAAGAAATCAAGAAGCGCAGAGGCTGATCGGATGCCCACCAACGCCACCGCGGCGCAAAGCCCGTTCGATCCGGGGACATCCCGGATCGAGCGGGTCCTTTGTTTCACCGCGCACCCGGACGACATCGATTTCGGCGCCGCTGGCACGATCGCCGCGTGGACTGCCGCCGGAGTCCAGGTCAGCTACTGCATCATGACCGACGGCGATGCCGGCGGCTTCGATCCGGCGCTACGCGAGGAAATCGTGCGGCTTCGCACGGCGGAGCAGAAGCGCGCCGCCGCCCTGGTCGGCGTTTCGGACATCCACTACCTGCACGAGCGGGACGGTTTCCTGGAACCCTCGCACGACGTGATGCGCGAAGTGGTGCGCCTGATCCGGCAGCTCCGGCCCGACGTCGTGCTGTCGATGCATCCTGAACGCAACTGGAACCGGATCCAGAAGAGCCACCCGGACCACCTGGCCGTGGGGGAGGCCGTGACCCGGGCTGTCTATCCTGCGCTGGAGAACCCTTTTGCCTACCCGGAGCTGGCCGCCGCCGGGCTCGACGCGTACAAGCTGCCCTGGCTGTGGCTCTTCGCAGGGCCGGAGGAACGCGAGAACCACTTCGTCGATGTCACCGGGCACGTGGACAGCAAGGTCGAAGCCATCCACATCCACGTCAGCCAGCATCCCGATGCGGACGCGATGGAACGGACGGTGCGCGGACTCATGCTGCACACGGGCGAACGCGCGGGGCTGCCGCCCGGGCGCAGCGCCGAGGCCTTCCACGTCGTAACAGTCAACGGTCCGGAGACCATCGCCGGGTTCTGAGGTTGCCGGAATGTAACCTCTGTCATATGCTTGCCTCTGTTTAAATCATATTTATTTGATGGAAGGCAGACTTTGATGGCGAAGACTGCGCAGCACCCCGTCCTTGTGATCATGGGGGTCTCAGGATCGGGCAAATCAACCGTGGCCGGACTATTGGCCGGCAGGCTGGGCTGGGATCTTGCAGAAGGCGACGACCTGCACCCTGAGTCCAATGTGGCGAAGATGCACGCAGGCCAGCCGCTGACCGACGAGGACCGCTGGCCCTGGCTGGAAATCATCGCCGACTGGATCAGGGCGCACACAGCGGCCGGGACCCCCGGCGTCGTGACCTGTTCGGCCCTCAAGAAGCGCTACCGCGACGTCCTGCGCGGCGAAGGGGTCGTGTTCGTCTTCCTGGAGGGCAGCAAGGACCGGATCTCGGACCGGCTCGCTTCCAGGCACGGGCACTTCATGCCCCCCGCCCTGCTGGAGTCCCAGTTTGAAGCGCTCGAAGCGCCCACTGCGGACGAAAACTTCATTAGCCTGTGCGTCTCCGCGACACCTGCGGACGAAGCACAGGAAATCATCGACCGACTGAATCTCGACGCTGCCGACGCCGCCAGGCCTTGAGCCTCCACGCAACGACAGCGCACGAAGGAAATGTTTTGAATTCTCTGACAGCAACGCAGCTTCCGGCTGCCGTCGAGGCCTGGAACGGCCACGACACCCAACTTCTGGTGGTGGCCGGCATTGGCATCGCACTCATCGTGGTGCTCATTGCCAAGTTCAAGCTCCACCCCTTCCTGGCCCTCGTCCTCGGCTCGGCCTTCGTGGGCCTCGCCTCCGGAGTGGGACTGGCAAACGTCATCAGCAACTTCGAGGACGGAGTTGGCGGCGTCCTGAAGGAAGTCGGCCTCCTCATTGCCCTCGGCGCGATGCTGGGCAAGCTCCTCGCCGACTCCGGCGGAGCCAACCGCGTCGTGGACACGCTGCTGGCCAAGGCCAGCGGCAACAAGACAGTCTGGGCCATCACACTGGTCGCGGTGATCATCGGGCTGCCGATGTTCTTCGAGATCGGCTTGGTGCTGCTGCTTCCCGTGGTCGTCCTGGTCACCCAGCGCTCCAAGATGCCCCTCATGCGCATCGCCATTCCGGCGCTCGCGGGCCTGTCCGTGCTGCACGGGCTCGTGCCGCCGCACCCCGGACCGCTGATCGCGATCAGCGCCGTCAAGGCCGAACTCGGCACTACCCTGGCACTCGGTCTCCTCGTGGCCATCCCCACGGTCATCATCTGCGGGCCGCTCTTTTCCCGGCTTGCCGCACGGTGGGTCCCCGTCGGGGCCCCCGCCGTCGCGGGCGGCATCGACACTGAGCACGGCGCGGACATGGAAGGCCTCAAGCGCCAGCCGAGCTTCCTCGTAACGCTGCTGACCATCATCTTCCCGGTGGTGCTCATGCTCCTCAAAGCCGTCATGGACATCCTCTGGTCCGACCCCAAGACGGCCCCGGCCATCCGGACGTTCTTCGACTTCATCGGCCAGCCGCTCGTCGCGATGACCCTGGCCGTGCTGCTGGCCATCGTCACCTTCGGCTACGCCGTGGGCTTCACCGGACCCAGGATCACGACCAAGATCGGCGCCAGCCTCGGCCCGATCGCCGCAATCCTGCTGATCGTCGGTGCCGGCGGCGGCTTCAAGCAGACCCTGATCGGCGCCGGCGTCGGAGATGCCGTCAAGAAGTGGGCCGAGGGCACCAACATGTCCGTCCTCGTGCTCGGCTTCATCGTCGCGGTCGCCCTGCGGCTCGCCACGGGTTCTGCAACCGTCGCCACTGTGACGGCTGCCGGCATCGTCGCGCCGCTTGCCAGCTCGCTGTCGCCCACGCACGCGGCATTGCTGGCCCTCGCCATCGGCGCCGGCTCGCTGTTCCTCTCCCACGTCAACGACGCCGGCTTCTGGCTGGTCAAGGAACTGTTCGGCCTCACCGTCGGCCAGACGTTCAAGACCTGGTCCGTCATGGAGACGCTGATCTCCGTGGTGGGCTTCGGCTTCGTGATGCTGCTCTCGCTGATCATCTAGGGGGATTGCCGCCGGGTTGCGACCCGGCCCGGCTGCCCCGGACAGCGGGTTAAACAACCAGGCCGCGCAGTCCGTGGATCCTTTCAGGGTTCCATGGACTGCGCGGCTTTGCTGTGTCCGGATTCGTTGAGTCCGGTGCCTGCGCCCGGGGGCGCCACCGCCGGGAGCTAGGCTCCGAGCGGTGCGGCGGCCACGGTCGGAAGGGTCGGGCTGGTTGATCCGCCGACGGGTTCGACCGTGATGCCGAGGGAAGCGGCCGAGCCGATGCCCTTGACGACGGCCGGCTTCGACAGCGCCTGGGCATCCATGAGGCCCTGCGACACTGGCGCCGAGCCGTCCTTGGGAATCAGCCACATCTGGTAGACCTTGCCGGCAGGCGGTGCGGGCACCCCATTCATCTTCACCACAACCGCGTCCTTCGACGAGGAGATGGACACGGTGGCTGTGCCCCCTCCTGCAACGTCGACGGTGGCCTGGCGGACGTCCCCGGCCTGCATGACCTGGTTGAGCGGATCGTTCTGGTTGGCCACGTAGGCGCCGACACCCACCCCGCCCAAGGCGATGACTGCGGCGGCCGCGACGCCGATGAGCCAATTGCGCATCCCTTGCGGCCGGCGTCGTTCTTCCCGGCGCTGCCGGGCCGCGCTGAGCTCATCGGGGACAGGTTCTTCCGGGGCTTCCCGGATCGGTTTCGCCACCACGGGGGACACCGGGGAGCCGGTCCGGTCCGGAGCCTGCCCGGGGCCAGCCATCGATGCAGCTGATTGCGCAGGGAGGGACGCCATGATCCGGTCCAGCAGTCCGGCCGGAGGTTCCTCCTCCGTGGTGAAGCTGGTGGCGAGCGTCTCCTGAGCCTGGCGTACGCGCTCGTTGAAGGCGGTCCGCTCAGCAACAGGGGCCGAGGCGAGGTAGCGCTCGATGGCGGACCGTTCGGCGTCGTCGACGGCGTTGAGGGCGAAGACCTCGGCGAGGTCAGCGGCCCGCCCCGAGGCGAGGTCGGTGGCGATATCAGCCGCGAAGCCGCCGGCGACGCGTCCGTTGTTCTGTGCGTTCATGTCGGTCATCTCAGCTCACCCCCAGACAGGTCTTCAGTCGGATCAGTCCGTCGCGGATGCGGGACTTGATGGTGGGAACCGCCGCGTTCAGCTTCTCTGCGACTTCCCGGTAAGTGAGGCCGCCGTAGTAGGCGAGCCGCACGGACTCCTGCTGCGTATCCGTCAGGGTCGCCAGGCAACGGACGACGGCCTCGGCTTCAAGCCGGCTGCCGACCTCGTCCGAGACGGAGTCGTGGTCGATTTCCTGGCTGCTGGCGCCGTATTTCGCTTCCCGGTCGGTGGCGGACTGCGAGGAACGGACCTTGTCCACGGCGCGGCGGTGCGAGATCGTCATGAGCCAGGCGAGCGGGCTGCCGGCATCGGGGTTGAACCTGGACGCGTTCTGCCAGACCTGGAGGAAGACCTCCTGGGTGGTGTCTTCGCTGAGCTCGGTGTCAATCAGGACCCTGCGTGCCATGCCGAAAACCCGCCGGGAAGTCAGTTCGTAGAACTCCGCGAAGGCACCCTGGTCTCCCTGGGCAATCTGTCCGAGCAGCATGCCAAGCCGGCGGTTGACGTCGGCTGCAGCGCCCGGGGGAGCGGTGGCCTCGGGATTCGGGGCGTTGGGAGTTTCCATCACCTTCAAGCATAAGGTCCCGGCCGCCGATCCCGGGCCAGGATGTCCGGCTTGGGAGGCTTGGCCGGCCGTGCACTGCCGGTCAGGGCGTCTTTGAACCTGAGTTGTTGTCACGTACCGCTCCTCACTCCCTTCCCCGTCTCCCTGGCCTTAGGCCCTGAAACGGCCTACACAGGTGATTCGGCGCAGCCGGGGAATCGGATGGGCCGGCGCTGCGGGAAAATTCCGTGTAGCGGCAGGGCGTTAGAGCCTGGCACCGGCGAACCCGTTTTGGCGCCAGGCCTCATACACGGCAATCGACGCAGCATTGGCAAGGTTCAACGAGCGCAGGGCCGGCAGCATCGGCAGGCGGACCCGCGACGTCACATGCGGGTCGTGCTTGATGTCCTCGGGCAGGCCCACGGATTCCCGGCCGAAGAGCAGGATATCGCCCGGGACGTAGCGGATCTCCGTATAGGACGCTTCACCGTCGGAGGTGAAGGCGAAGACGCGCTCCGGCTTCAGCGCCGCCCACGCCGCGTCGATGTCCGGATGGACGGTGACGACGGCGAGGTCGTGGTAATCCAGCCCGGCCCGCCGGAGTTTGGCATCGGAAAAATCAAAGCCAAGTGGCTCCACCAGGTGCAGTTCGGCACCGGTGATGGCGGCCAGCCTGATGGCGTTGCCGGTATTGCCGGGGATTTCGGGGGTGTGGAAGAGGATGCGGAACACGGTTCCATCCTAGCCAGCCGCCGGAGGCGCTAGTGCATACCGCGCAGCAGGCGGGCGAGCACGGGAACATTGACGGTATTGGGTGCCGGTCCGGAACCCAGGAACTGTTTGAGGCCGCGGGCCAGGCCGGCGGCGTTGACCACCTGCACTGTGTCGGAAGCGTCTCCCCGGGCATCCTGCCCGGCGGGCGACCTGCGGTGCCGGTCGATCACCGGTTCGTGGAGGTTGCCGTCAGTGCTGTGCACAACGGTCCAGCCGGTGACGTTGAGCTCAGGGAAGATGTCCTGCATCCGGCGCACCACGTGGGCGAGATGGGGCGGGGCGATGGAACGTCCGCCGTGCGTCAGTGTGCTGCCGTTCCAGGCATAGGCGCCTGGCGGCAGCAACATGGACCCGATGATGGCCAGGCGGTAGCCGGCCAACAGTGCGTGGTCGATGTGGCTGTTGTCCACCGGCGACTGCAGGCCGTTGATGAGCCGGGCGGACGGAATCGCCGGGAGGATCTGCCTGCTGATCAGCTGTACCGTCCGCAGTTCGCGCTGGATCCTCGCCTCGGCCCCGAAGATTCCGCGCTTGCGGGGCATGCCATGGACCTGCTGCCGTGCCGTGTCCTCCGGAATCAGCGGCACAGCTCCGCCCGGGGCGAAGTGTTCGAACGGCGGGACGTAGACTGGCGCATCCGCGGCGGTGTTCCGCGGCGTGTTGGGGCGGCGCACGTGGGCGGAGGCGCGGCTTCCGGCCGCCGGGGCGTCAAAGTGCGCGCCCTCAGCGCCGTCGTCAGGACCGGTTGAGAAGGCGCCACGGGAGCCGCTGCCATAGGAGCGGTCGTAGGCGGCGCGGCGCTTCGCGTCGATCAGGGTCTCGTAGGCGAGGGTCACCCGCCGGAAGGCTGCCGGATCGCCGCCGTGATCAGGGTGGGCCATGCGGGCGGCCTTGCGGTAGGCCACCTTGATTTCCTTGTCCGTCGCCGTCACGGGGATCCTGAGGACCTGGTAATGCGAGCTGCTGCCCTGCGTCAAGCAAGAATCCTTTACGTTGTGTGGCCAGCGCATCTGGACGTCCGGCCTGGCCAGTTTAACCGGCTGGAGGAACAACGAGCGCGTCCGCACGGATGGTTCCCGGCCGCTGGCATAATTCAGCGCATGATAATCGCCGTCGCCGTCAACCCGCGGGCATCGTTTGGCCGCAGGCAGCACGCGGGGAAAGAGGCGGCGGACTACTTCCGCGCGGCCGGGGCGGGCGTCCTGTTCCTGTGCGAGGGCAGCTACGCGGAGCTCGCCGCGGCCGTTGACGGCGCGCTCGAATCAGGCGTCGACGCCCTTGTGGTGGTCGGCGGCGACGGTATGGTCCACCTCGGAATCAACGCGCTCGCCGGTTCCGGTGCGGCGGAAGGCAGTTACGGCAAGGTTCCGCTGGGCATTATTGCGACAGGTACGGGGAACGACATGGCACGGGCGCTGGGACTGCCACGGCACAACACCCGGGCCGCCTGCGCACAGGTGCTCGCGTCCCTCGCTGCCGGCGGCCGGATGATCGATGCCGGCCGGGTCACATCCGGAGGCACGTGCCGCTGGTTCGCCGGCGTGGTCTCGGCCGGCTTTGACGCCGCCGTCAACGAACGGGCCAACAACTGGCGCTGGCCCCGGGGCAAACTGCGCTATCAGCTCGCCATGCTCCGCGAACTCGCCTCGTTCCGGGCGATCAACTACACCGTCACGGCCGACGGCGAACGCTGGGAGCAGCGGGCGATGCTGGTTTCCGTCGCCAACGCCCAGTCGATCGGAGGAGGGATGCAGGTGGCACCGGGTGCCGTCCTCGATGACGGCTACCTGGATCTGTTCATCGTCGGTCCGCTGTCCCGGGCCGGCTTGCTGGCAGTGTTTCCGAAGGTGTACTCCGGCCGGCATGTCGGGCATCCCGCGGTTCATCTGCGCCGGATCCGCCGGGTGGAGCTGGCAGCGGGGAACATCGTGGCGTACGCCGACGGCGAGCGGATCGGGGCGCTGCCCCTGAGCATTGACGTCGTTCCCCGGGCGGTACGGGTCCTGGCGTAGTACAGGGAGCGACCGGTCCGGAATCACGCGGCGACCCGGCTGGTCCGGGAGGCCGGGCTGACCGGCCGCCCGCGCCGGTGGCAAAGCCGGCCCACGCCCGGCCGTTGGCCGCGCCGGCGCCCGGGTCCCCGCACACGGCCCCGGTTACCCGGCTTTCCGCGGAGAGAGCCTGTTCAGTGCCAGGGCGGCGACCAGCAGTCCGAAGTCGCGCAGCGCGACGTCGTAGAAGCTGCCGAGCACGATCAGGTTCACGATGATTCCCAGGAGCCAGAGGGCCACCAGTGCCGAGCCGAACCGCGGCCGGAGGGCCACCGCCAGTCCGGCGATGATTTCAACCACGCCGACGATGTACATGATGAATTGGGCCGGGAGCGGGACGACCGACGTCGCGACCGGGGCGAGATACATGGTCCAGTGGGTCAGCAGGTTGGTGAATTTGTCCAGGCCGAAGATGATCGGCGCGACAGTGAATACGGTCCGCAACAACAGGAAGGCCTGGCGGTGCGGGTCCGACGCGAGGGACTGTGCCGGTGCGGCGAGGACTGGGGAAGATTTCATAGCTTGCTCCTTCTAAAAATGGATATTCTGATTTTAGAACGCAACCCGATATTAAGCAATGAATCTTGTTTTTAGAGATACGCTGGTCCCATGAGCAAACTTCCCTGGATCCGAAGGGTTGCAGCCGTGGCGTCGCTGGGGGACGAGAACCGCCGGAGGCTGTTTGATTTCGTCGCGTCGGCGGAAGGCGCCGTCAGCCGGGACGACGCGGCCGCCGCCCTTGGCGTCGCCAGGAGCACTGCCTCCTTCCATCTGGACCGGCTAGTCCACGACGGACTGCTGGCTGTTGAATTCCGCAAGCTCGGTGGCAGGGAAGGCCCCGGTTCGGGCCGACCCGCCAAGCTCTACCGGGCCGCCGTCGAGGAAGTGGGGGCTTCGGTTCCGGACCGCAACTACGATCTGGCCGCCGAGCTGTTAATCTCCGCGATCGAGGACTCGACGTCAGGCGGCGGATCCCCGCGCGAGACGCTGCTCCGGGCCGCGTACGCCCGGGGCGAGGCGGCAGGCCACGCAACAGTGCAGGCAGCAGCCGGTTCCGGGGGCTTCGCGGAGCTCCTCACCTCGGAGGGGTACCGCCCCGACGGTGACGGCGAGGGCGGGCTGGTCCTGTTGAACTGCCCCTTCCACCGCATCGCCGCCGGCCACGCGGAGGTGGTCTGTGCCATGAACGGCGCTTTCCTGCGCGGTGCGGCCGCCGGCTGCGGGGTGGCTCCGGACCGGGTGGAACCGCTTGCCATCGAGGACCTCAGGATGCAGGGGACCGCAGGGCGGGAACAATGTTGCGCGCGGATCAGGCCGCTGTGATGCTTGCATGCACACCGGAGGCCGGCCAGGACCGCAGGTAGAATTGGGGTGTGCCCGTATACCTGGATCATGCCGCCACCACGTCCCTCGTTCCGGAGGCCCTGGCTGCGCTGACGCGCGAGTTGTCCCGGACCGGCAACCCGTCGTCCCTGCACGGATCGGGCCGGCGTGCCCGGCGCGCCGTGGAGGACGCCCGTGAAGCGCTGGCGGCGGCAGCCGGGGCCCATCCGTCGGAGGTGATCTTCACATCCGGCGGCACGGAAGCTGACAACCTCGCGGTCAAGGGAATGTACTGGGCCCGGCGCGCCGAGAGCCCGGCGCGCACGCGCATCCTGTGCTCCGCCGTCGAACACCACGCCGTCCTGGACGCGGTGGAGTGGCTGGAACGGCATGAAAGGGCCGACGTCCGCTGGTTGCCCGTGGGCGCCGACGGCGTGGTGGATCTTGGCGTGCTGGAGGCCGAATTGTCCGACGACCCGGCGTCAATCGCCCTGGTCACGGTCATGTGGGCCAACAACGAAGTCGGAACCATCCAGCCCATCGCCGAAATCGCCGCGATGGCCCGCCGTGCCGGTATCCCGGTGCATTCCGACGCCGTCCAGGCCTTCGGCTCCGTCCCGGTGGACTTCCGCGGCAGCGGACTGGACGCCATGTCCATTTCCGGCCACAAGATCGGCGGGCCCGTCGGCGTTGGCGCCTTGATTCTGGGACGCGCCGTGAAGCTGACCCCGGTCCAGCATGGCGGGGGACAGGAACGCGACGTCCGCTCCGGCACCCTGGACACCGCCTCCATCGCCGCCTTTGCGGCCGCGGCAGAGGCCGCCGCCGCAAAACTCCCCGGGGAATCGTCACGGATCGCGGCCCTCCGCGACCGGCTGATCGACGGCGTCCGCGATGCCGTCCCCGAGGCCGTGCTGCGCGGCGCGCCCGGAGCCGGACGGCTGCCCGGCAACGCCCACTTCACTTTCCCCGGCTGCGAAGGCGATTCCCTGCTGTTCCTGCTGGACCTGGCCGGCGTTGAATCCTCCACCGGCTCCGCCTGCACGGCAGGGGTTCCGCGTCCGTCCCATGTGCTCCTGGCGATGGGCCTGGATGAGGACACGGCGCGGGGTGCCCAGCGGTTCACCCTGGGGCATTCCTCTACCGACGCCGACGTCGACGCCCTGCTGGCCGCGCTGCCGGGCGCCTGTGCCCGTGCCCGCCGGGCCGGCATGGCAGGACACGAGTCCACTATCCAGACCGCCGGCACGGTGGCCCGTCAGGCCTCCGGCAGGAGCTGATCCAGCGGGAGCGCCGGGTCTGCCAGCGCGCCGGGGCTCAGGGCGGCTTTCGACGCGATGAGTGCCTTGATCATCTTCTGGGGCTTGTCGGAGCGCGGCCAGTTCACGCTCATGCCGGCCACCACGCGCCCCTCACGCTGCCAGAAGGCGAGGAATTCTTTGGCTTCCAGCGAGCCGCGGACGGTGGGCGGCCCCGAGACCAGCGTCGGGAACCCGGAGTATTCCATGCTGACGTCGTACTGGTCGGTGTAGAAGTACGGGACCGTGTCCAGGAGCGCGTCCTGGCCGAGGATGGCCTTCGCGGCCACTTTGCCGCCGTTGAGGGCATTGGACCAGTGCTCGCTGCGGTGGTGCTCCCCGGTGAACGGGTGGAGGGCGTTGGCGACGTCGCCGGCGGCGAAGATCCCCGGCGTGGAGGTCCGCAGCGACGCGTCCGTAAGGATTCCGTTCCGCAGTCCGAGTCCGGCCGCCGCGGCGAGGGAGACCTCCGGGACGACGCCCACGGCGATGATCACCAGGTCCGCTGGCAGGTTCTCGCCCGAGTCGGTGACGACGCCCGTGACCCGGCCGGCGTCGCCGGTGATCCCAGCGGCCGAGGCGGGGAGTCGGAACCGCACGCCCGCGGCCTCATGCAGCGACCGGAAGAAGCCGCCAAGCTCCGGCCCGATTGCGGCCCCCAGGGGCACCTCCTCCAGCCCCAGTAAGGTGACGTTGTTCCCATAGGCGCTCGCCGCTGCGGCCAGTTCCATCCCGATCCACCCCGAGCCGATCATCACGACGTTGCGGCCGCCCGCGGCGAAGCTGGTGCGCAGGCCGCGGCTGTCCTCGACCGTGCGGAAGGTGCTGACGCCGTCGAGTCCGCTGCCCGGGAGCGGGATGGTCCGGGGCCGGGAGCCGGTGGCCAGCAGCAGCGCGGCGTACTCCACCGGGGCGCCGTCGCGCAGGGCCACGGTCCGGGCAACCGGGTCGATCGATGTCACCGGATCGCCCATCCGCAGTTCGACGGCGTTCTCCCCGTACCACGCCGCCGGGACTACCGGCAGGGCGTCGGCCCCGGCCTTTCCCAGCAGATACTCCTTGGACAGCGGGGGCCGCAGGTAGGGGTGGTGGGACTCTTCCGCCAGCAGGATCACCGGCCCCGCGAAGCCTTCCGCCCGCAGGGTCCTGGCGGCAGTGGCCCCGGCCAGTCCGCCGCCAACGATCACGATGTTCTCAACAGCCATGTCCGCTCGATTCCCGCTGGCGCGTGCTTCAGTTCTATAACCGGTAATCCTGACGTTAGAAGTGCGGGGGTGGACCGTCAAGGGCTTTTGGGCCAGGATTCGGCGTGGCGATAGAATGGGGCGGCAGGCATCGTGTTGTTCCTGCAGCCCCCGATCCCTAAAGAAAGCCAGCATGCGAGTTCTTGCAGCCATGAGCGGCGGCGTTGATTCCGCCGTTGCCGCCGCCCGCGCCGTCGAGGCCGGACACGACGTCGTCGGGGTCCACCTGGCGCTGTCCCGCATGCCCGGAACCTTGCGGACCGGCAGCCGCGGCTGCTGCACGATCGAAGACTCCCGCGACGCCTGGCGGGCCTGCGACGTGCTTGGCATCCCCTACTACGTGTGGGACTTCTCCGAGCGCTTCAAGGAAGACGTCGTCCAGGACTTCATCGACGAATACGCCGCCGGGCGCACCCCCAACCCGTGCATGCGCTGCAACGAACGGATCAAGTTTGCCGCCCTCCTGGAGAAGGCCATCGCGCTTGGCTTCGATGCCGTCTGCACCGGCCACTACGCCAAGGTCATCAACGACGCCGACGGCAACCCCGAGCTCCACCGCGCCGCAGACTGGGCCAAGGACCAGAGCTACGTCCTCGGCGTGCTGACCCACGAACAGCTCAAGCACTCGATGTTCCCGCTGGCGGACACGCCGTCCAAGGCTGAAGTCCGCGCCGAGGCCGAACGCCGCGGGCTCTCCGTGGCCAACAAGCCGGACAGCCACGACATTTGCTTCATCCCCGACGGCGACACTGCCGGCTGGCTGGCCGAAAAGATCGAAATGTCCACGGGCGACATCGTGGATGAATCCGGCGCCAAGGTCGGGGAGCACCCCGGCGCCAACGCCTTCACCGTAGGCCAGCGCCGCGGCCTGAAGCTGGGTACCCCGGCCGCCGACGGCAAGCCGCGGTTCGTGCTGGAAATCCGGCCGAAGGAAAACAGGGTCGTCGTGGGCCCGGAGGCGCTGCTGGCCATTGACGAAATCCGCGGCATCAAGGTCTCCTGGGCCGGGCTGCCCATTGCCGAGGTGGCCACCGGCGAGGAGTTCGACTGCTACGCCCAGGTCCGCGCCCACGGGGATCCCGTCCCGGCCCGCGCCCACATCGAACGCGGGGAAGACCCCGGCAACCTCGTGGTCACACTGACGGAACCGCTGCGGGGCGTCGCGCCCGGCCAGACCGTCGTGCTCTACCAGGGCAGCCGTGTGCTGGGACAGGCGACCATTGACGCCGCCCGCTCGCTGCAGCGAGCTGCACTCTAGCCCCGTGCCCGGCCCAAGGCCCGGGCCAGCCCCCGGCTAGGCCCAAGCCTCGCGCCCGGCACCCTGCGCGCTGTGCGACGCCGCCGGCCGGCCGCGCCAACGAGGGGTTCCAATGCCATTTCCTGAGCCGGTTTCCATAGGCCGATGGCGTGCTCCGAAACAATTCCCCCGGCGCAGTGAAGGGGTTGCCCTGCCGAAGAATCGGGCGTAATCCTGAAGAAAACGATGAGTTCCCCCTATTCGTGTAAATTTTGTGTCTCATCTCACAAGATGTAACGTTTCACCGCGTGATTCTCTGATTCAATCGAGGAATCAGCACAGCGCGCCGCCCGTCGAGTCGCTTGCATCACTTCGGGCTGCGCTAGGACTCATCGAACAGAAAGTTCACAGATGGCAATGAACAAAAAGGCCTTCCAGAGCGTCATCGCGCTCGCCGGGGTTTCCGCCTTTGCACTGACAGCCTGCACGGGCCCGTCCGGTGGCGGCGGTGGCTCATCAGCTGCGGCCAGCGGCCCCATCGCCTACGGCACCACGGACAAGGTCACCGCACTGGATCCGGCGGGCTCGTACGACAACGGTTCGTTCATGGTGATGAACCAGGTCTACTCCTTCCTGCTCAACTCCAAGCCCGGCGGCGCCGACCCTGTCCCGGACCTGGCCGAGTCCGCCTCCTTCACCTCGCCGACCGAGTACACCGTCAAGCTCAAGTCCGGCCTGAAGTGGGCCAACGGGCACACCCTGGACTCCAAGGACGTCAAGTTCTCCTTTGACCGGCAGATCAAGATCAACGATCCCGCCGGTCCCTCGAGCCTGCTGGCGAACGTCGACAGCGTCACGGCCCCCGACGCCACCACCGTGGTCTTCAAGCTGAAGCTGGCCAACGACCAGACCTTCGCGCAGATCCTCAGCAGCCCTGCCGCGCCGATCGTGGACGACGAAGTCTTCCCGGCCGACAAGCTGCTCGACGACGACTCGATCGTCAAGGCCAAGGCGTTCTACGGCCAGTACACGATTGACACGTACAAGAAGAACGAGCTCATCAGCTTCAAGGCCTTCGCCGATTACAAAGGCGTGTTGGGCAAGCCCGCCAACGATGCCGCAACGATCAAGTACTACGCCGATCCCACCAACATGAAGCTGGACATCCAGCAGGGCAACATCGACGTGGCGAACCGTAGCCTGAGCGCCACCGACATCGATGACCTGAAGAAGGATTCCAAGGTCAAGGTCAACGTCGGTCCCGGCGGCGAAATCCGCTACATCACGTTCAACTTCAACACCATGCCGTTCGGGGCCAAGGCCGCGGACGCGGATCCGGCCAAGGCACTCGCCGTCCGCCAGGCAGTCGCCAACCTCGTCGACCGCCAGGCGATCGCCGACCAGGTCTACAAGGGCACCTACCTGCCGCTGTACTCCAACGTCCCCAGCGGCTTCCTCGGCGCCAACACCTCCTTCAAGGACATGTACGGCGACGGCGGCAAGCCCAGCCTGGACAAGGCCAAGAAGGTCCTGACCGACGCCGGTGTGACCACCCCGGTCACACTGAACCTGCAGTACAACCCGGACCACTACGGCAAGTCCTCAGGCGATGAATACGCCATGGTCAAGGACCAGCTGGAGAAGTCCGGCCTGTTCAAGGTCAACCTGCAGTCCACGGAATGGGTCACCTACAGCAAGGCCAGCCGCGCAGATGAGTACCCCGTGTTCCAGTTCGGCTGGTTCCCGGACTTCAGCGACGCCGACAACTATCTCACCCCGTTCTTCCCGGACGGCGGCTTCCTGAAGAACCACTACAACAACCCCACGGTCACTGATCTGATCAACAAGCAGCTCACCACCGTGGACAAGGGCGCACGCGAGTCTGCGATCAAGGATGCACAGAATGCCCTGGCCAAGGACATCTCCACGCTTCCGCTGCTTCAGGGCGCACAGGTTGCCATCTCCGGCAACGGCGTCAAGGGTGTCGATTCCACCCTCGATGCTTCCTTCAAGTTCCGTTTGGGAACTGTTTCCAAGTAACGCTGCATCCCTGCGGTTCTGACCAGCCTAGGAGGCGGGGCGCCCCCACGGCGCCCCGCCTTTCCTGGTCATTGCAGCACCTGCAGTTCACGGGGCCGGCCCAAGGCCGCGAAAGCACAAGTTTAGGTACCAATGACAACACTGATAGAGGCGCCGCCAAGCGACGCCGACGGACTCCTTCCGTCCAAGAAAAAATCTTCCGGCGGGGGGCTGGGCACTTACATCCTCGTCCGGTTCCTGCTGATCCTTCCGACCATGTTCATCCTGGTGACCATGGTCTTCTTCCTGATGCGGGTCATCGGCGATCCCATCACTGCCGCCCAGGGCGGCAGGCTTCCCCCTGATGTTCTGGCGCAAAGGATTCACGACGCCGGATATGACCGGCCGATCTTCGTGCAGTATTTCGAATACATGGGCCAGGTGGCGACAGGCAACTTCGGCACGACCATCACCGACCGCCGTCCCGTGGTTGAGATGCTGGCAACGTTCGGCACGGCAACCCTGGAGCTGGCCATCAACGCCGTCATCGTGGCATTGCTCGTCGGCATCCCCCTGGGCATGGTTGCCGCCCACCGGCGCGACAAGGCACCCGATGCCGTCCTGCGCTTCTTCGCGATCCTCTGCTACGCCACTCCCGTGTTCTTCGCGGGACTGCTGCTGAAGCTGACGTTCTCGGTCTGGCTTGGCTGGCTGCCCGTCGCAGGACGGGCCTCCACGCGGACCGAACTGGCCATGGGAAGCCTCGCCGCACCGACGGGGATCTACTGGCTGGACGCGCTGCGCAGCGGCAACATGGCGGCGCTGGGCGACGTCATGGCCCATGCCGTCCTCCCGGCGATTGCCCTAGGGCTCCTGACAGCCGGGGTCTTCCTCCGGCTCGTCCGCACGAACGTGATCGGCACGCTGGGCAAGGACTACGTTGAGGCCGGCCGGTCCCGCGGCGTCAGCGAGTTCCGGCTCGTGACCAAACATGCCTACAAGCCCGCGCTGATCCCCATCATCACGGTCATGGGGCTGCAGATCGCCTTGCTTTTGGGCGGCGCCGTCCTGACGGAGACGACCTTCGAGTGGAAAGGCCTCGGCTACCAGCTGGTCCAGTACCTGAACGCGCGGGACTTTGTCGCCGTCCAGGGCATCGTTGTCCTGCTGGCGGTCATCGTCGCTGTCACCAACTTCGTCGTCGACGTCGTCGCGGCCCTGATCGACCCGCGAGTGAGGTACTAGCCATGAACGCAACTACAGTAAGCGGGCGGAAACAGCCCCTCATCTACCGGCTTCCGGTCATTTCGCACTTCGGGAAAAGCGTCGGTCTGCAACGCGGCATGCTCGTCACCGGCCTTGTGCTGACCATCTTCTTCCTCCTCACGACGGTACTTGCTCCGGTCATCGCGCCCTACGGATACTCGCAACTCAGTGACGCGTCCGGCACCTTCCCCGCCCAGCAGGCACCCGGCGGCAAACACATCCTGGGCACCACCGTGGGAGGCTACGACGTCTTTTCGAGGGTGATCTGGGGCTCCCAGACCGCCGTGATCGTGATCGTTGTGGCCGTGGCGATGTCAATCTTCCTCGGCGTTGCCCTGGGCCTGGTCAGCGGCTACTTCGGCGGCTGGCTGGACCGGGTTCTTGTGGTGATCGCCGATGCGATCTACGCCTTCCCGTCCCTCCTCCTGGCCATCGTCATGTCGATCGTCATCAACCGCGGCCAGTCCAGCTTCTGGGGCGGCATCGTCGCGTGCTCGTTCGCCATTTCCGTGGTCTTCGTCCCGCAGTATTTCCGCGTGATCCGGGCGGAAACCATCCGGCTGAAGGCGGAGCCCTTCGTCGAATCGGCCAAAGTGGTGGGCGCCTCCAGCGTCCGCATCATGGGGCGCCACATCTTCAAGAACGCAACCCGCACACTGCCGCTCATTTTCACACTCAACGCCTCCGAGGCCATCCTGACCCTCGCGGGCCTGGGCTTCCTCGGGTTCGGCATCGAACCGTCGTCCGCCGCCGAATGGGGCTTCGACCTCAACAAGGCCATGGCTGACGCGTCCTCCGGCATCTGGTGGACCGGCGTCTTTCCCGGCACGGCCATCGTCCTGACCGTGCTCGGCTTGACGCTCGTCGGCGAAAGCATGAACGATCTCAACGATCCACGGCTCAGGGGCCGCAGGAAGGCCGGGAGCAAAGTTCCCGCCAGTGGCCCCGACACCACCGCCGGCGCCCAGGCCGCCCTTGACGCAGAATCGAAAGTGCTATGACCATCAATATCGGTTCCGTTTCGGACCAGCCGAAAACGGGCGGACGCCCGGTGCTGGACATCGACAAGCTGAAAGTCACCTTCGCGACCGACTCCGGCGACGTGTACGCCGTCAAGGACGTCAGCCTCGAAGTCAACCCCGGCGAGGTGGTTGCCATCGTCGGGGAATCAGGCTCGGGCAAGACTGTCACGGCCAAAACCATCCTCGGCCTCCTGCCGGAGACGGCCGTGAGTTCCGGTGCGGTGCTGATCAACGGCAACAACGTGATCAGCGTCAGCGCGGCGAAGCTCCGGCAGATCCGCGGCCGTGACGTCGCGATGGTTTTCCAGGAGCCCTCCACGGCGCTCAACCCCGTCTTCACCGTGGGCTGGCAGATCGCCGAAGGCATCCGCGCCCACGCCGACACCGGCGGGCACCGTGTCTCCGCGAAGGAAGCCAAGGCGCGGGCCGTCGACGCGCTGCGCAAGGTCGGCATTCCGGACCCTGAAACAAGGGTCAACTACTATCCGCACCAGTTCTCGGGCGGCCAGAAACAGCGCGTCGTGATTGCCGCCGCGCTGGCCCTGAACCCGGGCCTGATCGTGGCCGACGAGCCCACGACAGCCCTGGACGTCACGGTCCAGGCCGAGATCCTGGAGCTGCTCCGGGATCTGCGGGACAAGTACGGGACCTCCATTGTGCTCATCACGCACAACATGGGGGTGGTCGCCGACCTCGCCGACCGTGTGGTTGTCATGTATCAGGGCGATGTTGTGGAGGAGGCCCCCGCCCGGGTCCTGTTCGCGCAGCCCCGGGAGGACTACACCAAGAAGCTGCTCGCAGCCGTTCCGCACCTTGGCCGCAACTCCGCCTCCGAAGGCATGGTGGAGCGCGCCCACCAGGGCGGAAAGGTGCTCGTCGAGGCGAAGAACCTGACCATCGAGTACCCGGGAAGGCTCGGCAGCCCGGCCTTCAAGGCCGTCGACGGCGTCAGCTTCACCGTGTCCGAAGGTGAAGTCTTCGGCCTCGTGGGGGAGTCCGGTTCCGGCAAGACCACCATCGGCCGTGCCATCGCGGGACTGAACCGGACCACGGGCGGCAGCCTGAAGGTGCTCGGCTACGAAATGCTGAACTTCAAGGAGCGCACTTTCAAGCCGCTCCGGAAGGAGATCGGCTTCGTCTTCCAGGACCCGGCGGCATCCTTCAACCCGCAGCTGACCATCGGCGACTGCGTGGCGGAACCGCTGATCATCCACTCGAACCCGAGCCCGGCCGAGGCGCGCAAGCGCGTCGGCGAACTGCTCGAGTCGGTGCAGCTGCCGGCGTCGTACGCTGACAGGTTCCCGCACGAGCTCTCCGGCGGCCAGCGGCAGCGCGCCTCGCTGGCCCGGGCGCTCATCCTGAACCCGAAGCTGCTCGTCGCCGATGAGCCGACCTCGGCCCTGGATGTTTCCGTGCAGGCGGTGGTGCTGGAACTGTTCAAGGAGATCCAGCGGGAGTTCGGATTCGCGGCCCTGTTCATCAGCCACGACCTCGCCGTCGTGGACATGCTCTCCCACTGGGTCGGCGTCCTCTACAAGGGCAAGATGGTGGAGCAGGGCCTCGGGAACCAGGTCATGGGCCACCCGCAGCACGAATACACGAAGAAGCTCATCGCTTCCCTGCCCGTGCCCGACCCCGACGAGCAGGCCCGTCGCCGCCGGGAATTCCGCGCGGTGCTGGGAGGCTAGCTGTTTGGAACCGTCTGCGGCACCCTGCCGTGACGCTCCAGGGACATGCCCGCCGTTCGCTGCGAACGGCGGGCATGTCCCTTTTGCGGGGCCGGACGGGGCGGCTGCAACCGTGCTTAACAGCAGAAGTGATTAGCCCCCGTGCCCCTAGACTGGGTCCATGACCGAGCAGAACCACATTCATTCCGATGCTGATTCCTATGACCCGGCGGCCAGCTCCCTGGCCGGCCAGGTGGACCCGGCGGTGATGGCGGAGCTGTTGTCGATCCGCTCCAGCATCGACAACATTGACGCCACCCTGGTGTTCCTTCTCGCCGAGCGCTTCAAGGCCACGCAGAAGGTCGGTTTCCTGAAGGCCGCGCACAATCTTCCCGCCGGGGACCCCGGCCGTGAGACGGCCCAGATCGCACGCCTGCGCCATCTCGCAGCCGAGGCCCACCTCGACCCGGCCTTCGCCGAAAAATTCCTGAACTTCATCATCGGCGAGGTCATCCGCCACCACGAAGCCATCGCCGAGGACCACCAGGCTGCTGCCCGGAACGCCGACGGCGGTGCCGCCGGCGGCACCGCAGGCCGTGCCCCTGTCCAGGCTGATGACTCCGCAGGCGCAGCCGTCGCCGCAGACGCCTAGCCATGGCCGTCTCCGCGCTGCCTGATCCCGTCCAGGTCACCGCAACGGCCTTGGGACCGTGGCCCGGTGAGGACCCGGCCGAGGCCGCGCGGATAGTCCGCGGCGAACTCGGCAGCCCGCACCTTCCCTTCCTCGCCGAGCTTCCCGACCGGGGAGTCGGCGCGGATGCCCTCGGCAGGACGGCGTCACTGCTCGTGGAACTCTCCGTGGACGTCCAGCCCTATGGCTGGAGGCTCGTGGACCGCCCCGGCAAGGACCTCATGCGGGCGAGATCGGCGCTGTCCACCGACATCAACATCCTGGCCGATGTTATCGGTGCCGAGGAGTCGCCGGCGGCGGATCTTAAGGTCCAGCTGCGCGGGCCGCTCAGCCTCGCGGCCGGCCTGCACCTCCACAACGGGGAGCGGGCCCTGATCGACTACGGGGCCCGGCGTGACCTTGCGGCCTCCCTGGCGGCCGGCGTCGGCGGCTACCTGAAGAGGGTGGCCGACGCGGCGCCGGGCGCCCGTATCGCCGTGCAGATCGACGAACCGGAGATAGCGTCCGTGCTGGGCGGAACCATTCCGACGTCCAGCGGCTACCGCACGCTGCGCTCCGTGCCCGGCCAGGAGATCACCGAGTCGTGGCAGCTGGTCATTGACGCGCTTCGCGCTGCGGGCGCCGCCGAAGTCGTCGTCGCGGTCCCGGAAGTCGAGGCGCCCTTCGACCGCATCCTGGCCGCGGGAGCGGACGGAATCGCCGTGCCGCTCCGGGCCCTTACCTCGCGGCAGTGGGAACAGCTTGCCGGCGCGGTGGAAGCGGGGAAGCGGCTCTGGGCCGGAGCGCTGGACGTCGCCGATCCGGGCGCGCGGCTGCCCCGGGTTCCCGAGGTCGTCGAAAACCTCTGGCGGCCCTGGCGGCAACTGGGACTTCCGGCGTCGGCGCTGGGAACCTTGCGGGTCACGCCGTCGGAGGGTCTGGCCCAACATTCGCCCTCCGCCGCGACGGCGGCACTGACCCGCCTGACCCAGGTCGCGGACGGGCTCAACCAGCTGGCCCTCGGTTGACCGATGGTTTCGCTTCGGGCCCGGACGGTCAGCTCCGGCTCTCCCAGCGGTCCGGACGCGCTAGCCCGGGGAGGTAGCCCGCGGCGGTGATGCCTTCGGGATAGGGCTCGAGCCGGTAGTCGAAGTGCCCGGCGTAGACCAGCACGAGGCCGATCTGGGGCTGGATGACTTTGACCTGGATCCGGTGTTGGCCGCGGGGTCCTTCGGCCGGCTCCCACCACTGTTCGGCATAGGCCTTGGCATCGAGGGCGCCCGGCAGCGGAATCCGAAGCGGCCCGAGGAACAGCCGCGACGCCTCAGACACTCCCCGCAGCCGGCCTTGCGGCGTGACGCTGAGGTTGAGGTCGGTGACGAGCCGGCGGTAGCGGCCGACGTAGTCTATGAGCCGGGCTCCGCGCGCGGTGCCGTCGAGGCTGGTGGTGTCGTGGAAGAGCCGGGTGGTTCCGGGGAAGAAGATTTCCCGCCTGGCCGTCAGGCTGGATCGGCCGAACGGGTCCAGATGGGCGTGGTTTTCGATGCGGAACCTGATGCCCTCGCCGTATTCGGGGAAGAAGGCCTGCTCGCCGCCCGCGAGCCGCAGCAGGGGGCGCAGCCAGGGCTGGGCGCAGCCAACGACATCGAATACGCCCTCGCCGACGCCGTAGTGGCCGGATCCGGGCGCGAGCGAGAAATATTCCTGCAGCTCCGGCTGCAGCCGGGCGAAGTCATGGCCAAGGGCGCGCTCGTAGATCGGGATGTGCACGGGGACCTCCTGGGATCCTGGCGGGGTGATCGGGGCCTGTCCACAGCATGCAGTAGAACGCGCCGATTGTCACAACCTGATCCCGGCCCCGGGGCGGTCCGCGCCATGCCGGGGAGCGGCCGAATACGACAAAGCCATTTCAATAAGGGAATATATAAACATGAAGGCACGCATTCTGGTAGTGGACGATGACGAGGCGCTCGCCGAGATGATCGGTATTGTGCTGCGCAATGACGGGTTTGAACCTGTCTTCTGCGCTGACGGCGGGCAGGCCCTTGATGTCTTCCGCTCCTCCAAGCCGGACCTCGTGCTGCTTGACCTCATGCTTCCCGGGATGGACGGCATCGAGGTCTGCCGCCAGGTCCGGGCCGAGTCCGACGTCCCGATCGTGATGCTGACGGCCAAGGCGGATACCTCCGACGTGGTCCGCGGCCTGGAATCCGGGGCCGATGACTACGTGCCGAAACCGTTCAAGCCTGCCGAGCTCGTGGCCCGGGTCCGCGCACGGCTCCGGCCCGGCGACACGAAAGCCCCGGAGACCCTGCGCATTGCGGACGTCACCATCGACGTCGCCGGCCACCTGGTCAGCCGCGGCAGCGACAGGATCTCCCTGACTCCGCTGGAATTCGATCTGCTCGTTGCCCTGGCGCGGAAGCCGTGGCAGGTGTTCACCCGTGAGCTGCTCCTCGAGCAGGTCTGGGGCTACCGTCACGCCGCCGACACCCGTCTGGTCAATGTCCATGTCCAGCGGCTAAGGTCCAAGATCGAACGTGACCCGGAAGCCCCCGAAGTTGTATTGACGGTTCGTGGTGTCGGCTACAAAGCAGGTTCCTGAGCCTGCGGACGGCGATCCTGTCCAGGCGGGCCCCCACAGCGAAGACGCAGCCCCGCAGGCCCTGGGCTTCCGGACCCGGCTCTGGGCCAAGCGTGCACGGATTGTCGGCGTCCGGGTCGCCAGGTTGGTCCGGACCGGGGTCTCGCGCATTCTTCCGGGACTCCGGTTCCTGCTGCGCGCGGTGCACCGGCGGTGGCGCCGGTCGCTGCAGTTCCGGACGGTGCTGACCACGCTCATCCTGGCCGTCAGTTCGTTTGCCGTGGTCGGCGCCTACCTCTCAAACCAGATCGCCAACAATCTCTTCCAGGAGCGGCTGGCCCAGGCCGAGTCGGAGACCCGCTACAACGTCAAGCAGGTCCAGGACACGTTCGACGGCGCCCAGGTCACCGACCAGTCCAGCGTCATCACACTGGTCTCCGACACCCTGACCGCCGTCGAAGGGCGCGGCTCCGTCATCCAGCGCCGCTATGTGTTTGAAGCGATGCCGGAACAGACCAAACCCCGCAACCGCTGGGTCGAATCGCGTGCCTCCGACCAGCTCACCATCAGCGTCATTCCCGCGGACCTGCGCAAGGCCGTCGAGGAATCGGGCAAAGACCAGTACTGGGCGTCCACGCAATTCCCGGTGGGCACCGAGGACCGCCCTGGCATCGCCGTCGGCAACAAGGTCACCTTCAACGGCACCGTCTATGAGCTCTACCTCATTTACGACCTCAACACGGCCCAAAAGACCCTGGATGAGATCCAGAACGTCCTGCTGGCCGGCGGTGCACTGCTGGTCCTGATGATCGGCGCCATCGCGTGGTACGTCACCCGCAACGTGGTCAGCCCGGTCAGCCATGCCGCCGTAGTCTCCGAAAAGCTCGCTGCCGGCCAGCTGCAGGAGCGGATGGTGGTCAAGGGCGAGGACGAAGTCGCCCGGCTCGGTGCGTCGTTCAACCACATGGCCGCCAGCCTCCAGGAACAGATCACCCAGCTCGCGACGCTGTCGCAGATGCAGCAGCGGTTCGTTTCCGACGTATCCCACGAACTCCGCACCCCCCTCACCACGGTCCGTATGGCTGCGGAGGTCCTCTACGACGCCCGCGAGGACTTCGATCCGATCAACAAACGGTCCGCCGAACTGCTCTACAACCAGGTGGAACGGTTTCAGTCGCTGCTCGCCGACCTGCTGGAAATCTCCCGCTTTGACGCCGGAGCGGCCACCCTCGACGCCGAACCCACGGACATCGTCCAGCTTATTTCCCACGTCATGGACGGTGTTGCGCCCGTCGCCGCCGGGTACGGCTCTGCGGTGACCCTCAACGCCCCTGCCGGCAGCATCATCGTGGACATGGACGACCGCAGGATCGACCGGATTTTGCGCAACCTGGTCCTGAATGCCCTCGAGCACGGCGAGGGCCGGCCGGTGAACATTTCGGTGGCCGCCAATGACACCGCCGTCGCGGTTGCGGTGCGGGACCACGGAATCGGCATGACGTCCGCCGAGGCGGCCCGCGTCTTTGACCGCTTCTGGCGCGCTGATCCGGCCCGCGCGCGGACCACGGGCGGCAGCGGCCTGGGACTTTCGATCGCCGCGGAAGACACCAAGCTCCACAACGGCTGGCTGCAGGCGTGGGGGAAGAAAGGGAACGGCTCCAACTTCCGCCTGACCCTTCCGCTGCGCCAGGGTGAAAGCATCACGAAATCACCCCTCCAGCTGGAGCCTGTCGACGTCGCCCTCCCGGGCGCCGGACGCGAGCGCACGATGCTGCTGTTGCAGCCGCAGGCCCAGGATCCGGGCCCGGACGGCTCCGCAGCTGCGGAGGCAGGTCCGGGGCCAGACAGCGGAAACGTCCCTGGGGCTGGCCATATCCCGGATCCGGGACGTGCCCCTGCGGCCGGCCACGTTCCTGGGGCCGGCCACCACATTCCCGGGGCGGGCGCCCCCGGACACGACGGAACCGGAACGAAGGACAGGGCATGAACGGTTCGCCAAGAAAGTCCACCCGTGCGGGTGCTGCCCTCCTCGCCCTCCTCCTGCTCCTGCTGACGTCCTGCGCGCAGATCCCGCGGTCCGGGCCGGTCGGCAAGAGCAAGGATGAGTCCGCCGGAAACCCCAGTGCGCCGGTCTTCTTCCCGTCCGCGCCCCGCGCCGGCGCCGGGCCTGAGTCCGTCATCGAAGACTTCTACCTTGCCGGCAGCGGGTACGAGGACGACTACGCCGTCGCGCGGCAGTACCTGACGCAGGCATCGTCGGTGACGTGGAAGCCGGACCAGCGGACCTTGGTCTTCCGGTCCGCCCGGGTGGTGCGCACCGGCGTCGAAAACGTGTTCAACTACGAGCTCGACCTGGCCTACTCGGTCGATGCGGAGGGCGTAGCCACCCAGCTTCCGGAGGGCACCAAGGAGAATATTCCGGCCACGCTGACACAAGTGGACGGGGAATGGCGGATCGCGGAGATCCCGGACGGGACGGCCATCCCGGAAGAGACCTTCAAGGTCATCTACGGCGCGTATCCGATCTACTTCTACGACCCCACGTTCGCGTATGCGGTGCCCGATGTCCGGTGGTTCATCCGGAACAAGACGGTCAAGGCCATGACGAGTGCGCTCCTGGGCGGACCCGCCCCCTACCTCAAGGGCGCCGTCGTCAGCGCGTTCCCCTCGGGCATCAAACTGGCCCGCGAATCGGTCCCCGTGGTCTCCGGCGCTGCCCAGGTGGATCTCACAGCCAAGGAACTGCTGGATGCCTCCAACGAGGACAGGCTGCGGATGCAGACCCAGCTGGCGTTGACCTTCCGCAGCCAGCCGGACGTCGTCAACGTCGAGCTGCGCGCCAACCAGGACCTGGTGCGCGTCGATGACAACGGGACGGTCCTCCCGCCGGTCCGTGACAAGAACGTCCCGGCCCACCAGATTGCCGTGAACAACAACGATCTGGTCCGGTACGAGAACAACAGGCTTTCGCCGCTTCCCGACATCCAGTCCGTCGCCGCCCTCGGGCCGCGGGTCCCGGCGGAATCTCCCGTTTCGCAGTCCGCGGCGTTCCTGAACGCAGCGCGGACCACCCTTTACTCGATCGTGCCCGGCCAGCCCGCCAGGGCCCTGACCACCCGGGCTGCGCTGTCACGGCCCTCGTTCGGCCGCTACGACTGGGTGTGGACGGCAGGACCAGGGGAGACCGGGGCCACTGAAGTCCTGGCGTACCGGCCCGTCGGCGTGGCGGAGGGCGCCGGCGTGCCCACGGTGACGCTGGCACCGGCGTGGCTTGCGGGACGGACCGTCAAGGAGTTCAGGGTTTCCCGCGACGGCGCGCGGGCCTTGGTCATCTCGGAGCAGGCCGGCAAGACGAAGGTCCAGGTGACCGGCGTCATCCGGAGCCCCGACGGCACGCCACGGGACCTGACGGTGCCGTCGACGCTCCTGACCTCGCGTGACCCGGACCAGGGCGTTTGGGTCGACGACACCACCGTCGCTGTCATGAAGGGCTCCGCCACCGACAACGTCACCCCCGAACTGCTGTCCCTTACGTCCGCCCAGCCGCAACAGCTGGCACCCTGGCCTGGCCTTACCGACCTCAGTGCCGGCAACGGCCAGGACGAGATCTTCGGGCAGTCCGCGGAAGGGGTCTTCCAGCGGCTGGGGAACGGCTGGTCACCCCAGCTCAAGGGTCCCATCGACCCGGCCTTCCCAGGCTGATTCCCGGGCTGACCCCGGACGGCTGCTCCCAGGCTGCTCCCGGGCCGGTGACGGCATCCGGCGCCACGCATGTGCGCCGGCCCGCGGGACTGTCGTCCGGCCGCTGTCCCGGGGCCGGCCCGCGGGACTGTCGTCCGGCCGCTGTCCCGGGGCCGGCCCGCGGGACTGTCGTCCGGCCGCTGTCCCGGGGCCGGTCCGCGGGACTGTCCACATACGGTCCTCCGCGCTTCCGCAGGGAGCGCTGCCCGGTCCAGGCTGGGGGAATGAGCAGCCATGCGCCGGGCCGTGACCCTAACGGCCGTGATCCCAACGGAACGGACCGTGCCAGGGGCAGGACCGCCGATCCGGACCTGTCTCCGGCGCCGGCGACGGCGGCGAAGCATCGCGGCGACTACGCCCGTGCGCTGGCGAGAATGGCCGACCGCGCCGCGGCGGCAGCGGGCGAATTGCTTGCGCTCGTCGCACCGGTGGACTGCGTCTGCTGCGGCGCTGAAGACGCTGCTCTTTGCGGTGCCTGCGAGCGGCAGGTCAGGTCGCTGACGCTCAGCCCGTTCCGGGCAGAGGCGCAGGCGCCGGCCCTGATGAACATGGACGGCACCGCACTCCTGCCGGTCGTGGCGGCGGGCGTGTACCGCGCGGAGCTGGCCCAGTGCGTGCTGTCCTTCAAGCGCCACGGCCAGGAGCAGCTCGGCACCGTGCTGTCGAAAGGGCTGGCACGGGCCCTTGGCGCCGCCGCGGGCGAGGTGCAGGGGCTGTGCCTTGTGCCCGTGCCCACGAGCGCCGGCGCGTTCAGGAGGAGGGGATTCAGCCCCGTCCACCTTCTGCTGCGCCGGCTCGGCCGGCGCCGTGAATTTTCCGGCGTGAGAATCGTCTACGCCCTGCGCAGGCCAGGCCCGCTTGTCCGGGGCCTGATGCCTGCCGGGTCCCCGCTCACGCGCCGGCGGCCGGGCCTGGAACCTGCCTCGCGGGCGGTCCCCTATTGGGCGCCCGGCCCGCCTGGCGGCCAGAAGGGACTGGGGCGTGGCGCCCGGGCACAGCGCGTGCGCGGGTCCATGCGGGCCGCGGACGGACTGCGTGCCCCGGACATGCGGGGACAACCCTGCATCATCGTCGATGACGTGCTCACTACGGGGGCCACGCTCGCGGAGGCCGCCCGCGCGCTGCGGGCGGCAGGAGCCCTTGTCGTCGGCGCCGTCGTCGTCGCGGCGACACGCCCGCCGCTCATTGTGGACCGGGACGCCGCCGGGCCTGCCGTGGCGGCAAAGGGTGGCCACAAGGAAAAAAATAAACCGGAAAAGGATGAATAACAGGAGGCTATGAACTAACGTCGAAGCTGGGTACCAAGAACAGATGTACCTGTCGATAGCGGCTCGGAAAGGGGCTCGACTGTCAGTCAGTTTGGCCCCGGGAAGTGCCGCCGTCGTGTCACCGAAGTCATTTGGAGGGCACCATGGAGTTCATGATCAGCGGACGTAACTTGACGGTCTCAGACCGCTTCCGCGAATACGCCGACGAGAAGATCTCAAAGATCGCATCGTTGGGAGACAAGGTCCAGAGGGTGGACGCGAAGGTCACCAAGGAGACCAAAGCCCGCCAGACTGCAGAATTGCTCACGGTTGAGTTGACTGTCCTGGGCCGCGGCCCCGTGATCCGCGCCGAAGCAAGCGCCGCCGACAAGTTCGCCGCGTTCGATCTCGCCTACAACAAGCTTCTTGAACGCCTGCGCAGGGCCAAGGACCGCAAGAAGGTCCACCACGGCAGGCACACCCCGAAGTCCGTCACCGAGGCGACGGCGACCCTTGAACCGGCAAGCCCCAGCGAGCCCCTCTACGTCGAGGCGAGCCATCAGCAGGAGGCCTCGGAGCCGGCGGCGGAAAAGTCACCCTACGACGTCGACAACGACATCCCCGCCGGTGACTCGCCCGTGCTGATCCGCCGGAAGGTCTTTCCCGCGGCCAGCCTGACGCTCGACGATGCAGTCGACAACATGGAACTTGTGGGCCACGACTTCTACCTCTTCGTGGACAAGGAAACCAAGGCTCCGTCCGTCGTGTACCGCCGTGACGGCTGGACGTACGGCGTGATTTCCCTCGACCAGACCTGCGAGCCGGGGCAATCCAAGCTGGAGGAACAGATTCTCGCCTACCGTTCCGAGGACGAGCCCGCCAGCGCATAAGCTGGTCCTGACTTTTTCGACGAAGGGACTGACGTGCACGCATCGCTGAGCCTCAACCAGGCACGGCGGATCGCACTGGCAGCCCAGGGATTGGACAAGGTACGGCCTGCCGGACCCGTGACTGCACGGGCGGTGGGCCGTACCTTTTCCCGGCTGCACCTGGTTCAGATCGACTCCGTCAACGTGCTTTCCCGCAGCCACTACCTGCCCTTCTTTTCCCGGCTGGGCAACTACGACCGCGCGATCCTGCAGCGGATGGCAGGGGCGCATCCGCGCCGGATGATGGAGTACTGGGCCCATGAGGCCAGCTTCATCAGGCCGGACCATTTCCACGATCTCGTGCAATGGCAGAGCCGCAAATGGGTAGGGGCTTCGGCCATGGACCCGGAACTGCGCAACGGCGTGAGGGCCCAAGTGCTCGAAACCCTCGCCACCGGCAGGCCGATGACCGCCGCCGAGCTCACCGCCAGGCTCGGCCACGTGGAGGACCGGCAGACGGACAACTGGGGCTGGAACTGGAATGCGGTCAAACGGGTCCTGGAGCACCTCTTCGAAGAGGGTCTCGTCTCCGCCGCCTCCCGGACCGAATCCTTCGAACGGCGCTACACACTGACGGCCAGGGTCCTGCCAGGGCGCGGCGCCCTGGCCGGGGACCCTGTACGCGACCCGGCAGCCGCCATGGACCGGCTGATCGACGCCGCCGCCCAGGCCCACGGGATAGGAACCGTGAGATGTTTCGCGGACTACTTCCGGACGCCGTTACGCGCTGCCGCGGTTTCGGTCGCACACCTCGTGGAGGCCGGGCGTCTGGAGCCGGTCACGGTTGCAGGCTGGGACAAGCCGCTGTATCGGCATGCCGAAGCGAAACTTCCCCGCGCCGCCACCGGCCGGGCGCTGTTGAGCCCCTTCGATTCTCTCGTCTTCGAACGCCGGCGGCTTGAGGCCTTGTTCGGATTCCACTACCGGATCGAGATCTACACTCCGGAGTCACGGCGGCGTTTCGGCTACTACGTCCTGCCCTTCCTTTTGCGCGACGGGATAGTGGCACGGGTGGACCTCAAAGCGGACCGCGCCGGCGGAAGGCTCCTGGCCAAGGCTGCGCATGCCGAACCCGGCGCGCCGGCGGACACCGCCGTCGAACTCGCCGCGGAACTGCAGCTCATGGCAGAGTGGCTGGGACTGGACAGCGTTGTCGTGTCACCGAACGGGGACTTAGGGCCGGCGCTCGCGGAAGCTGTTGCGGGCCCGCATCCGCTCTGAGGGAACAGGCGTAACCGGCCCTGCGTCTCTCCCGTAGACTAAACACGCCAGAATTCGGCAGCTTGAGACTGGGAGCAACTTCACGTGGCATCACTTATCGAAAAACTTCTCCGCACGGGGGACAAAAAAACCCTGCGGCAACTGCGGAATTATGCCGATTCCATTAATGCCCTGGAGAGCTCCTTCCAGACCTTCACGGACGCTGAGCTGCGCGAAGAAACCGATCGCCTGCGTGAACGGCACCAGGACGGCGAAAAGCTGGACGATCTCCTGCCCGAGGCGTTCGCCGCCGTGCGCGAAGCATCCTCACGCACCCTCGGACTGCGCCACTTCGACGTCCAGCTCATGGGCGGCGCCGCCCTGCACCTGGGCAACATTGCCGAAATGAAGACCGGTGAAGGCAAGACCCTGGTGGCCACGGCCCCGGCCTACCTCAATGCCCTCACCGGCAAAGGCGTGCACGTCGTTACCGTCAACGACTACCTTGCCGAATACCAGTCCGACCTCATGGGCCGCGTCTACCGCTTCCTGGGCTTGAGCAGCGGCTGCATCCTGTCCAACCAGGACCCCGCGCTGCGTCGCGAACAGTATGCCGCCGATATCACCTACGGCACCAACAACGAATTCGGCTTCGACTACCTCCGCGACAACATGGCATGGGACAGCTCCGAACTCGTCCAGCGCGGCCACAACTTCGCCATTGTCGATGAAGTGGACTCGATCCTCATCGACGAGGCCCGCACCCCTCTGATCATCTCCGGTCCGGCCCAGGGGGACACGAACCGCTGGTACAGCGAATTTGCCAAGGTCGTCATGCGCCTGCAGCCCGAGACGGATTACGAGGTCGACGAGAAAAAGCGCACCGTGGGCGTCCTCGAAGCCGGCATCGAAAAGATCGAGGACTACCTCGGCATCCACAACCTCTACGAGTCCGCCAACACCCCGCTGATCGGCTTCCTGAACAACGCCATCAAGGCCAAAGAACTGTTCAAGCGGGACAAGGATTACGTCATCCTTGACGGCGAAGTGCTGATCGTCGACGAGCACACCGGGCGCATCCTCGCCGGCCGGCGCTACAACGAGGGCATGCACCAGGCCATCGAAGCCAAGGAAGGCGTCGAGATCAAGGCCGAAAACCAGACGCTGGCCACGGTCACCCTGCAGAACTACTTCCGCATGTACGACAAGCTCGCGGGCATGACCGGCACCGCTGAGACCGAAGCCGCCGAGTTCATGAGCACCTACAAGCTCGGCGTCGTCGCCATCCCCACGAACAAGGACATGCAGCGGATCGACCAGGCGGACCTCGTCTACAAAAACGAGGCCGTGAAGTTCGACGCCGTGGTCAAGGACATCGCCGAACGGCACGAAAAGGGCCAGCCGGTCCTCGTCGGCACCACCAGCGTCGAGAAGAGCGAGTACCTCTCCCGGTTGCTGGCCAAGGAAGGCGTCCGGCACGAAGTCCTGAACGCGAAGAACCATGCCCGCGAGGCCGCCATCGTGGCGCAGGCCGGCCGCAAGGGCGCCGTGACGGTTGCGACCAACATGGCGGGCCGCGGCACCGACATCATGCTGGGCGGCAACGCGGAATTCACCGCCGTCGCCGAACTGGCGGCCCGCGGCCTGGACCCGGAAGAGAACTCCGAAGAATACGAGGCCGCCTGGCCGGCCGGCTTCGAAGCAGCCAAGCAGTCCGTCAAGGAAGAACACGAGGAGGTCCTCGAGCTCGGCGGCCTGTATGTGCTCGGCACGGAACGGCACGAGTCCCGCCGCATCGACAACCAGCTCCGCGGACGCTCCGGCCGCCAGGGAGACCCCGGCGAGTCCCGGTTCTACCTCTCCCTCACCGATGATCTGATGCGCCTGTTCAACTCCGGCGCGGCCGAGCGGCTGATGAACAGCTCCGTGCCGGACGACGTCGCCCTTGAATCCAAGCTCGTGTCGCGCGCCATCGCCTCCGCCCAGGGCCAGGTGGAGGGACGCAACGCAGAACAGCGTAAGAACGTTCTTAAATACGACGACGTCCTGAACCGTCAGCGCGAAGCCATCTACGGCGACCGCCGCCGCATCCTCGAAGGTGATGACCTGCACGAGAAGGTCCAGTTCTTCCTGGAAGACACCATCAACGCCTTCATCGAGGAGGCCACCGCCGAAGGCACCGGCGACGACTGGGATTTCAACCTGCTCTGGTCCAACCTCAAGACGCTGTATCCGGTGAGCTTCACTCCGCGCGACGTCATCGACGAGGCCGGCGGCAAGTCCCGGATCACCGTCGAGTTCCTCAAGGAAGAGATCCTCTCCGACGCCCGCCTGGTTTACCAGGCTCGGGAAGATGCGATCGGTTCCGAGAGCATGCGCGAACTCGAACGCCGCGTGGTCCTCTCGGTGATCGGCCGCAAGTGGCAGGAGCACCTCTACGAGATGGACTACCTGAAGGAAGGCATCGGCCTGCGGGCGATGGCCCAGCGGGATCCCTTGGTGGAGTACCAGCGCGAAGGCTTCATCATGTTCCAAGCCATGATGGAGGCCATCCGCGAGGAAAGCGTCGGCTTCCTGTTCAATCTGGACGTCGAGGTCACTCCGGCCGAAGACGTCGTAGTGGCGGATGCCTCCGGCCAGCACACCGAGCACCACGAGCCGCAGATCCACGCGGCGGGACTCGAAGCCCCCGAGAAGCCGGCCCAGCTGCAGTACACGGCTCCCGGCGAGGACGGCGCGGCCGAGACCCGCGTCGAAGCCAAGAGCCCGGGGCGCTCGGGCAATCCGGCCAAAGCTGCGGCGCAGGATGCAGGGCGCCGCACCGCCAAGAAGAAGCGTCGCTGAGCGGCGGCTGAAGCCTGCCAGGGCTGACGTGATGAAAGGAGGACCGGAACAGTTGTTCCGGTCCTCCTCATTTTTCTGCCTCCTTTCGTCTCCGGACCGGGCGGCCCAGCGGCGCCTCAGCCGATCTCCAGGGCAGTGACGCGCCAAGCCAACTTTCCGCGCTCCAGCCGCAGCGCGACGGCGCGGACCCGCAACTCTTCGACCACGACGGCGCTGGCCTCGTAGACGTCGTCCGAAATCCGGCACGCCTGGACGGACCGGACGGAGGGGTTCCGGTGCAGCCGTCCAGCGGTCGGCGAGCTGCCGGAGGCCACCCGACGCGTCAAAGCCGCCCGGTGCTGGAGGGCAGCCAGGCACCTCGGATCAAGCCGGCGGGCAAGTTGCTGGACGGGCCGGGTGCCGGCGAGGACCTCGATGGCGGCCTGAACAGTGCTGCGCGAGATGGCACAGATCTCGCGGCCCTCATCGACAAGCCGGAGCGGCACGGGCCCGGCTGACGGGTCGGGACGCACCTGGGGCCGGGACGCCTGGGCTGCCTGGGCCGCCCCGCCGGAGCGGAGGGCCGGTTCGTCGGCGTGGGAGGCGGCAAGGGTGGAGGCCGGGGCCTCGGTGTCGGGGACCAGGCGGAGGGGCGCAACCGCAGCAGCGGCGCCGGCCGCTGTTGCATGGACCCCGGTCAAGACGGTCATTTGGTGTTCCTTTGCGGTTTTGGCGGTGGACGGTGGATTCATGCTGTGTTCGTGGTGCTGGTGCTGGTGCTGGTGTTGGTTGCGGGGCGCGGGGCGCCCCGCCGCCGCTGGCGGCCTGAAGTATCGCTGACCGGGTTGCCGTGCTGTGTCAGGTTCCGGGTGGCAGGACGAGCACCTGTCCGGGCACCAGTAAGTCGGGGTTCTCACCGATGACTGCACGGTTGGCCTGGTAAAACCGGGGCCACTCCATGGCGACCTCAAGGTCTGACGCAAACGGACCCAGAGCGGCCGCGGCGAGGCTCCACAGCGAATCTCCGGCCCGCACGGTCACCTCTGTCGGCGCCGTCTCGGCCTCGGGCGCGCGCAAGTGGCGGGCCGCGAGCGGTCCGGGTTCCACGACAGGCCCCTGCGGCTTCCACTGCGGATCCAATCCGAGGCGACCGGAAACCCGGGCAGCTGCCGGGGAAGGTGCCGGGGACGCCGTTGCGGGAGCGTCGGCCCGAACAGGGACCTGCGGGTGGGCGCTGTCCGCCGTCGGAGTCCACGCCGCCGGCACGGCCGCCTGGACTGAGTGGGCGGTCACGCCGGGGCCGGGGGAGGCAGGCGGGGCAGCGGGCGGCGTGGCGGCAGTGGCCAGGGGAGCCGCAAGCAGTTGGAGTCCGACGGCGGCCAGTGCGAGGCGGCGCATGAACGCCGGACTGAACCTGCTGGCCGCTGCGGCAGCACGCTGCCTGCCCCTGCGCTCCAGCAGCGCCGCCACGACCGCGATTGCGAAGGACAGCGCCCACCAGGTGACGACGATCAGGCCTGCCGTGTTTGCCACGATCCCCAGCTGGTCCTCGAACGAAAGGGACTGCTGGCGCGCTGACGATGAATGCCAGCGCTGCATGAGGGTGCTTCCCATGGCCGCGAGGAACGACCCCAGCAGCAGGACCAGGGCTGCCATCGCGGCGTCTCCATGCAACTGGCGCCGGCGTCCAGCCGCCAGGAACGATTCCGAATTCATAAGACAGACCTCCATCGCTTGGAATCCATTTTGAAATCATTGGATATTGTTAAATATCACTCGGTGTCATTTGATGTCGTTTAATCTATTTAACGCCAGTGTGAACTCGTCGGCGCGTGTTTGTCTAGGGGTTGTCCGGTGTGTGTGGATTGACCGGGTTCCTGCGCCCGCCTACGCTGTCGCCATGCGGTGGGATGCGCTCTTCGAGGACCTGGAGGCACAGTTGGCCGCACAGCAGCGGCTGGATCTCGACGCGGAAATCGCGGAGCGCGCGCGGGTGGATGCAGCGGGTGTGGAGCTTGCGGACCGGCTCCGGGGTTCCCTGGGGCTGTGTATCCGGGTCCATCTGGCATCCGGTTCCGTCTTTGAGGGGAACCTTAGCCACGCGGGCAGCGAGGCGCTGGTGCTCGACGAGCCCGGGCACCAGGTCCTCATCCCGTACGCGTCAGCGCTACGGTATGCCGGCCTCGCCCGGCTGGCGGTGTCGGAGCCGTCCAGGGCCGGTCAGCGGCTGGGCCTGGCCAGCGCGCTGCGCGCCCTGGCGAGGGACCGGGCGGCCCTGGCCGTTCTCGTTTCGCAGGGTCCCGGGGATACGGCGCTCCATGGCGTGATCGACAAGGTGGGGAAGGATTTCCTGGATCTGGCTCTCACACACGACGCGGAGGACCGGCGGCCGCTCAACGTGCGGCAGGTCACGACCATTCCATTTGGGGCCTTGGCCGGCCTCAGGTCCGTCCGCGCCGCTGGCAGCTAGTCCGGGGGGTCAGGTGCTGGCCGCCTTGGACTGCTTCGCCTCTTCGATCATGCGGCTGGCCTCGGCGTAACGCTCCTCGATGTACTGCTCCAGCATCTTTTCCTCGATGCGCCACTGCCCGCGGCCGCCGACCTGGATCGCTTTGAGTTCCCCGCTGCGGACCAGGGCGTAGGCAGCCGGAGAGTTGATCTGGAGCTGCTCGGCAACGTCAGCGAGTGTCAGGAATCGGGGCATGACTCCATTTTGCCACCGTTGGTGTCATCCGGGACCGATATCCACAGTTTGTCCGTGTTTGGTCCTGCGTCTTCCGCACGGGCCGCCGGGGCGCAACAATAAGGGTGTCAGGCACCCGGAGCCCGGGGATGCCACTACAGGGGGAGCAGTAAGCATGAGCGGGAGCGCAGTGGCTGACGGGGCCCGCCTGAGGAAGCCATCCTGGAAGGACCCCCGGCTTCTGGTGGGAATCCTGCTGGTCCTGGCTTCGGTCGTGGGCGTCATCTCGCTGGTCGGAGCAGCGGACCAGACGACCGAGGCCTATGCGGCCCGCGAGCCGATTGCAGTCGGGGAGACGCTGACAGCCGACAAACTGCATCGCGTCAAGGTCCGCCTCGGCGAGGTTGAAGAGCACTACCTGACGCCGGAGACCGGGCTTGCCGACGGTCTCGTGGCCGTCCAGAGGATCGGCAAGGACCAGTTGCTGCCGCGCGAGAGTGTAGGCCGGCTCGACGGCCTGGACCGCAAGCCCGTGGCCATCACCGTCGAAGAGAGCCTTCCGGCGCAGGCGGTTGCGGGCTCACGCGTGGATGTCTGGGTGGCGCTTCCGGATACCCGTAACGGTTTCAGCGAGCCCACGCTGCTTTTGCCGGGCGCCGAAATCGCGCAGATTACCCCTGGTAGTTCCGCGCTCGGGTCATCGCGTTCCACCGTCGTGATGGTGCTGGTGGCCGATCAGCAGATGCCGAAGCTGCTGGGGGCCCAGGCTAACAAGGCCAAGATATCGGTCGTCTGGAACCCGGGTGGCGGGCCGCGATGAACATTCCTGTCGTGACCGTCGGAGATTCGAACGACGATTTGGTCGGCGGCCTGGAACGCCTCCACGGTCCGGTATCCGTCGTCCGCCGGTGCAGCGAACTCGCGGAGCTGCTCGCAGCGTGCCAGAGCGGGCTTGCCCGCGCCGCCGTCGTCGTGGCCGGGAGCGAGGAACTGACGGCCTCGCTGGTTGACCGCTTGTCCGCCGTCGGAGTGGCTGTTCTGGCATTGACGGACAGCCCCGAGGAAATGGCCCGTTTGCGGGGAATCGGCGCGGCTGCGGAGCCTCGTGCGGTGGATGCGTCCATCCTCGCCGCACGGATCTCGGCCGCGGTGGCGCAGCTGAGCGGGGCCGGACCGGGGCCGCACCTGGCCGGCGGCGCCTTCGTGGACCATGCACCCGTTCCGGCGTCCCGGGCAGCGACATCCGATGGATACGCGGCTTCCCGCGCCGGCACCCCGGACCACGCAGGTAAGGGGCGGATCATTGCCGTGTGGGGTCCTGCCGGCTCGCCGGGCAGGACCTTCGTGGCTGCCAACATCGCAGGGGAACTGGCCGCGGAAGGTCAATCCGTCCTGCTTGTCGACGCCGACACTTACGGCGCCAGCGTTGCGGCCATGCTTGGTCTTCTCGACGAGGCTGCCGGGCTGGCGCAGGCCTGCAGGCTGGCGGACCAGGGACTGCTCGACGCCGATGCCCTGATCAGGATAGCGGCGCCGGTGGCGACCAGGTCGGGGACGTTCCGCGTGCTGACCGGCATCACGCGGGCGGACCGGTGGACTGAACTGCGCGCTGCCCCCCTCTCGCTGGTGCTCGAGCGGTCGAGGGAGATCGCCGACGTGACGGTGGTGGACACCGGCTTCTGCCTCGAGACCGACGAGGAACTCAGTTTCGACACGATGGCGCCGCGGCGGAACGCGGCGACACTGCGGAGCCTGGAAATGGCCGATACCGTCTTTGCCATCGGAGCTGCGGATCCGATCGGTGTCCCGCGGCTTGTCCGCGGTTTGGCCGAACTGCAAACGGCCGTTCCTGGTGTTTTCCCCACGGTCGTGATGAACAAGGTTCGGGCAGCCGCCGTGGGGCGGTCCCCGGAACGTCAGCTGCGGGACGCGTGGCAGCGGTACGGGCCCGCCCTGGAACTGACGGCCTTCCTGCCCGCAGACCCCGCGGCGAGCGACGCGGCACTGCTGGCGGGCTCGCTCCTGCTGGAAACCGCCCCTGACTCTGCCCTGCGCCGGACCATCGCACTTTTGGTTTGTGCACCTGTCCAGCGAAATCGTAAATCCTCTGTCTTTTCTTCCACAGCAAAGCGCCCGGCAAAGGGCTAGGGTCGACGTAGGGGCCGCAAAGAGGCGGCCATGAACTGCTTTATGGAGGCGTTTGTCGATGTCGTCTGGGTCCAGCGTGGAGGATCAACCCGTTTCGATCGGTGCCGTTGAAGGCTACCTCGGGGATTACTACGAGCACCTTGCAGAGGAGGACTTCCGCGGGTATGCCCAGGAAGTCCTGACCGCCCGGGCCGAAACGCACCGGCAGTTGGCCGCCAAGCGGCTCCCGGGCGTCGCCAACATCTCCATCATCGATGAGGCAGACTGCAGCGTCGTCTACATCGTCACCGATGACATGCCCTTCCTCGTCGACTCGGTCAACGCGGAACTGGTCCGCCAGCACGCCCCGATCCACCTCGTGTTGCACCCGCTTTTCGTCGTCACCCGCAACCGCGAGACCGGCGAACTCGTCCGGGTCTCGCGCGTACCCTCGCACCTGGGCATCTCCAGCGGCGACACCGCTGCAATGCCGAACCTGTCCCACCTGATCGCCCACGGTGACAATGCCTCGCACATGGAGTCCTGGATCGCCGTCGAAATCGACCGCGCCGACGACGCCAAGCGCGAGCAGCTGATCGAGGGCATCGGCCGCGTACTCGGCGACGTGCGGGCGGCCGTGGAGGACTGGCCGAAGATGCGGACCAAGGCGCTGGAGATTGCAGCGGACCTTGACAAGGTGGCAAATCCGGCCCAGATTGCCGAGCTGCGCCAGGCGCAGGAGCTGCTGCGCTGGATGGACGACGGAAACTTCACGTTCCTCGGCTACCGGGAATATGACCTCAAGAACGAATCCGGCGAGGACGTGCTGGAGCTGCGCGAAGCGAGCGGGCTGGGGCTGCTGCGCGGGGGCACCGACACCCGCCAGGTGCAGCACCTCACCGAGGCAGGCCGGAAGAAAGCCCGCGAGAAGCGCGCCCTGGTGATCACCAAGGCAAACTCCCGCTCTACCGTCCACCGCTCGGCATACCTGGACTACATCGGCGTCAAGAGCTTCGACGCGGCCGGCAACGTCAACGGGGAGCGCCGCTTCATCGGCCTCTTCGCCACAAGCGCGTACGCCGGCTCCGTCCGCGAGATCCCTGTAGTCCGGGAAAAAGTGGCCGCCGTGCTGAGCGAGGCCGGCTTCCCGCCCGACTCGCACTCTGGCAAGGATCTCCTGGGCATCCTGGAGACATACCCGCGCGATGAGCTTTTCCAGATCGAGGTCCCCGACCTCTCGGCCACCGCCACCGGCATCCAGCGGCTGCAGGAACGCCGCCGGACGCGGCTCTTCCTCCGGCCGGACATCTACGGCAGGTTCATGTCCGCCGTCGTGTACCTCCCGCGCGACCGTTACACCACGAACGTCCGCCTGCGCATTGAGCAGGAGCTGCGGGAGACGTTCAACGCCGTGTCCATCGACTACGAGGCGCGGATGACCGAATCCGCTCTCGCCCGGCTGTTCTTCCGGATCCGCCTGCCCAAGGATGCTGACGTCAGCAACGTCAACAGCGACGAGCTGGAGAAACGACTGGTCCGCGCCGCACGCTCCTGGAGCGAGGGCGTCTCCGAGGTCCTGCACGCACGGGCTGAAAACGACGGCGCCGAAGGTGCGAAGGAACTGGCAGCCCTCTGGGCCGAGGCGTTCCCGGCCGGCTACCGCGTGGACTACGAGGTTGAAGACGCGCTGGAAGACATCGCCCGCTTCGAAAAGTACGGCGCGGCGGCTGAACGGGCAGCGGAAGGCGCCAAGGAACAGCCCGGCGTGCACGTCTACCTGCCCGAAGGCGCCGGGGCGACGCTGGAGGAGGACGCGCGGGTCAAGCTTTACATGCTCGAACCCAAGAGCCTCAGCCAAATTCTCCCGTATTTCCACAACCTCGGGCTCGAAGTCCTGGACGAACGCCCCTTCGAGATTGAAACGGCGGACCACCGCGACTTCTTCCTGTACGACCTCGGCCTGAAATACCCGGCCGGTGTGGATCCGCAAAGCACGGGCCAGCTCCTGGGGGAATCCTTCGGCGCAGCCGTCTCCGGTGCGGTGGAATCCGACAGCTTTGACCGGCTCGTGCTGCGCGAGGGCATGTACTGGCGCCAGGTCATCGTCCTGCGCGCCTATGCCAAGTACATGCGGCAGATGGGCAACACAAACTCGTTCGAGTTCATGTCCGACACCCTGCTGGCGAACCCGGACGTTACCCGCGCGCTGACCGCCCTGTTCAGCGCACGCTTCGATCCGACACTGACCGATGCCGAACGCACGCGCAGGCAGGACGAGGTCAGCGTCGAACTGGACGCCGCCATTGAACAGGTGGCCACCCTCGACGCTGACCGGGTGCTGCGCACCTTCGCCAACCTGATCCGCGCGACACTGCGGACCAATTTCTTCCAGAACAAGACCCATGTCAGCTTCAAACTGAACCCCGCTGCCATCGACGGACTGCCGTTCCCCAGGCCCATGTTCGAAATCTGGGTCTACTCGCCCCGGGTCGAAGGCGTGCACCTGCGCTTCGGCAAGGTGGCCCGCGGCGGCCTGCGCTGGTCGGACCGGCGCGAGGACTTCCGCACCGAAATCCTCGGCCTGGTCAAGGCCCAAACCGTCAAGAACGCCGTGATCGTTCCCACCGGCGCCAAGGGCGGTTTCTACGCGAAGCAGCTCCCGGACCCGGCCCTGGACCGGAGCGCCTGGATGGCCGAAGGCATCGAGAGCTACAAGACGTTCATCCGGGGTCTCCTGGACATCACCGACAACCTCATCGCGACGCCGCAGGGCGAAACCGTCATGCCGCCGTCGGACGTCGTCCGGCACGACGACGACGATTCCTACCTGGTGGTTGCGGCAGACAAGGGCACCGCATCGTTCTCCGACATCGCCAACGGCCTCGCCACGGAGTACGGGTTCTGGCTCGGTGACGCGTTTGCCTCCGGCGGCTCCGTGGGCTATGACCACAAGGCCATGGGCATCACGGCCCGAGGCGCCTGGGAGTCGGTTAAGCGCCACTTCAGCGAGCTGGACCTGGACACGCAGTCCGAGCCCTTCACCGTTGTGGGCGTCGGCGACATGTCCGGCGACGTCTTCGGAAACGGCATGCTGCTGTCCAAGCACATCCGCCTCCTGGCTGCCTTCGATCACCGGCACATCTTCCTCGATCCCACCCCGGACGAAGCCGCATCCTTTGCGGAGCGCCAGCGGCTCTTTGAGCTGCCCCGGTCTTCCTGGGACGACTACAACAAGTCGCTCATCAGCGACGGTGGAGGCATCTTCCCCCGCCAGGCCAAGGTCATCCCCATCTCTGCGCAGGTCCGCGCCGCGCTGGGGCTTCCGGAGGCCACCACCCAGCTGAGCCCGCCGGAACTCCTCCGCGCGATCCTCCTTGCCCCGGCCGACCTGCTCTACAACGGCGGAATCGGCACCTACGTCAAGGCCAGCACGGAAACCAACGCGGAGGTCGGCGACAAGGCCAACGACGCAATCCGCGTCGACGGACGTGAGCTCCGTGTGAAGGTGGTCGGCGAAGGCGGCAACCTGGGCATGACGCAGCGCGGACGCATTGAGGCGGCGCTGCAGGGCGTCATCCTCAACACCGACGCGATCGACAACTCTGCCGGGGTGGACTGCTCCGACCACGAGGTCAATATCAAAATCTTCGTTGACCGCATGGTCGCCGCCGGCAAGCTTCACAAGGAAGAGCGCGCGGAGTTCCTGGCCTCCATGACCGACGAAGTCGGCCGGCTGGTGCTGGAGGACAACATCGACCAGAACATCCTGCTGCTGAACGACAGGATGCGGGTGTCCGAATGGAGCCCCAGCTACGAACGCCTCATGGACTGGCTGGAGAAGTCAGCCGACCTGAAGCGGGACCTGGAAGCGCTGCCCAGCACCGCCACACTTCGCGAGCGCCTGTCCCAAGGACAGGGGCTGACCTCCCCCGAGCTCTCGGTCCTGGCGGCCTACGCCAAAATCGAGCTCGCCACGGCACTGCGGGACAGCGACCTCGCCGATGATCCGTGGTTCCGCGGCACGCTCAGGGCCTACTTCCCGAAACAGCTGCGTGAACGGTTCGACGCCGAACTGGACACCCACCCGCTGCGCCGGGAAATCATCGCGACCGTCGTGGCCAACGACATGATCAACCTGGGCGGCATCACCTTCGCCTTCCGGGCCATCGAGGAGACCTCGGCCACCGAGGCCGCAGTAGCGAAGGCCTTTGTGGCGCTCAGGGAGGTCTACGAGCTGAACGTCATGGTCGCGGAACTGAACGAACTGCCCGCGTCCTTCCCGACAGAACACTGGAGCACCGTCCACCTCGATATCCGCAGGCTCCTGGACCGCGCCGTACGGTGGGTCCTCAGCCAGGGCAGCACTTCCCGGCCCATCGCCGAGACGGTCGCAGAGTTCAAACCGCTGATGGACCCCATGCGGGCCCGGCTGCTGGACTACCTGCGCGGTGATGACCGTGCCCGCGTCGCCGATTGGCTGGAGAAGGCCCGAGGCTGGGACCTCCCGGAGGACCTGGCACACCGCTGGGCGGAGCTGTTCGAGAGCTTCGTGCTCCTGGACATCGCCAAGATTGTCCATGTCAGCCCCGAGCCGGTGGAAGACATCGCCCACGTCTACTACACGGTGTTCAACCGCTTCCACGCCGATTCCCTGCTCGAACGCATCACGAAGCTGCCGAGGGAGGACCGCTGGCAGGCACTGGCCCGTGCGGCCCTGCGCGACGACCTCTATTCCACCATTTCGGATATGACGACGGCGGTACTGGAGGGCACGCCCGCGGGAACTCCTGCGGAGGAACGCCTCGCGGCCTGGGAGGGCCAGAACCTGGAGCAGCTGGACCGCGCGAAGTCCATGTTCGACGAAGTCAACGCGCTCGAAGCCGATGACATGGCCTCACTGTCGGTAGCATTGAGGCTCTTGAGGTCAATCGTCCGACGCTAGGGGCAGTTGTCCCCGGTGTCGCAAATGGAGGTGCTGTGGCAATCTTTACGGACCCTATCAGGGAGCACGCTGATTTCGGGCCCGGTGATGCCGAGTGGCTGCACCTCCTGGTCGGCGACTGGCAGATGGTCGCCGACCTGGCTTTCGCCGACCTGGCGCTGTGGTTTCCGCATCCTGAATTGGGCTACGTGGCCCTGGCCCATGTCCGGCCCTCCACCACGCACACGGTGTTCCACGCCGACTTCGTGGGCGAGGGAATCAGGTCGGACCTGTTGCCTCTGGTTGACAAAGCCTGGGAGAGCCGAACAATCGAGCGCTCCAATGAAACCAACTGGAGCAGCGACATGGCGCTGCGGGTCGAGGCGGTGCCGATGGTCCGCAACGGCCGCACGCTGGCCATCGTGACCTCCCATATGGACCTCTCCAGTTCGCGCATGCCGTCGCGGCTTGAACTCACCTACCGCCAGTGCGCCTACGACCTGCTGCGCATGGGAACGCTGGGGCTGTGGCCGGACTTTGCCTCGCCGACCGGGTCCCGCCGCGGCGCGCCCCGGGTTGGCGACGGCCTGATCAGGCTCGACGCCGAGGGGATCGTGCAGTACGCGAGCCCCAACGGTGTCTCCGCGTTCCGCCGCCTCGGCGACGGCGAGTCCCTCGAGGGCCGGTCCCTCGCCGAGGTGACCGCCGGGCTCCTGAAAGACCGGCGGCTGGTCGACGAGACACTGCCCTTGGTGGTCACCGGACGTATGCCGTGGCGCAGTGAAATCGAATCCCGCGGCGTCAGTCTGTCACTGCGTGCCATCCCGCTTCGCGACGAACAGCAGCGGTTCGGCGCCTTGGTGCTGTGCCGCGATGTTTCGGAACTGCGGCGGCGGGAGATGGAACTCGTCACGAAGGACGCGACCATCCGCGAAATCCACCACCGGGTGAAGAACAACCTGCAGACCGTGGCGGCACTGCTGCGGATGCAGTCCCGGCGCATGGTCAGCGACGAGGCCAAACAGGGGCTCGAACAGGCCATGCGGCGGGTGGCAACGATTGCCCTTGTGCACGAGACACTCTCCCAAGGCCTGGCCCAAAGCGTTGACTTCGATGAACTCATAGGGCGGCAGTTCCGCCTGTCAGCAGAGGTCGCCTCGCCGTCGCAGCAGGTCAAGACACAGCGCGCGGGACTTTTCGGCGAGCTGCCGAGCGACTTCGCCACACCCCTGGCCCTGGTCATCAACGAGCTAGTGACCAACGCCGTCGAACACGGGCTGGAGGGGCGGACCGGCACCGTCCGGCTGATTGCAGACCGCACCGAAAGCGAAGACGGCGAGGAGCTCCTCACCGTGACGGTCGAGGATGACGGCATCGGCCTGCCGGAAACGCCGTACGTCGAGGGGCTGGGCCTGCAGATCGTCCGTACCCTCGTCACGAGTGAACTCGGCGGGAACATCCAGTGGAAGGCCCGCGAGGGGGGCGGAACGGCCGTGCAGATTGTCCTGAGCCTGGCCACACGCTGAGTTTGGCCACACGCAGAGTTTCGCCACAGGGCCGGAACCGGCTTAAAGGCAACGGCCGCGGACCATTTGGTCCGCGGCCGTTGCTGCGGTTCTAGGGCCGGCGCACCGGCCGGCGGAAAATCAGGAGGCGCGGCGGGCCCGGGCTGCCCGGCGCTTCAGGGCGCGGCGCTCGTCCTCGCTCATGCCGCCCCAGACGCCGGCGTCCTGGCCGGATTCGAGGGCCCACTGCAGGCAGGTGTCCACGACGGGACAGCGCCGGCAGACGCTTTTGGCTTCCTCGATCTGCAGGAGGGCAGGCCCGGTGTTTCCTACGGGGAAGAACAGCTCCGGGTCCTTGTCAAGGCACGCTGCGCGGTTACGCCAATCCATGCTGATCAGTCACTCCATTCCTGGGAACACGTTAAATGCCTTTGTGAAATTATTCACTAGGGGCTTCATAAGAAAGGGGCCCTCTGGGGCCCCCTCGGTCATCTGGATTAAGCGTGTCATGTTAACGCTGTGTAAACAAGGGGTGTGGGGCGTCAAAATGCAGTGGGATTGTGAGCGATGCATCACATCTTCTGGCGGCGTCCTCACATCTAGTCGACTATGTCCGGTAGTGTGCCAGTGTGTCAAGAGCCCCGGTGAACCCCCCCGATCCTGCTGAAAATCCCTCCGGGAATCCCGGCGGCGGCGCGGAGGGAGTGCCAGGGTCCGGCGAACACGGTGCCGGCCGAGCCGTGGCCAAAGGGGCCATAAGGCCGGTGGGAATTCTTGTCATCGCCATCGTTGTGGCGCTTGAAGCAACGGCCCTCCTGTTTGCGGCCCTCTGGTACGGAACCCAGCTCCTGACCGGAGCCCCCGTGCTGTCCTTTTGGGGTGCCGTCTTTACTCTCTTTCTGCTGCTGGCGTTTTCAGTCTGGCTGTATGCCGTGGCACGGTTCTTGATGCGCGGTTTCCGCTGGCCCCGGGCCGGCTCCCTGGTGGCCCAGCTTTTTGTGCTGACCATCGGTTTCCCGACCCTGGCGGGCGGTTACCCCTTCGCCGGCCTGGCCATGCTGATTCCTGCCGCCACCGCAATTGTGCTGCTGTTCGACAAGCGTGTCATCGCCTTCGCCTCGCGGGCAGGCGGGGCGCCGCCTGCCCTGTAGCGTCACGGGACCCAGCGGCCTGACCCGTGGCCTGCCTCGACGGCGCCGGATCGTACCCTTGTCCGCCCGGGCGGTCGGCGGACCCTTACAGGTGCCGGATGTCCCGCGGCTTGTCCTGTGCGTTTACGGCCAGCTGAACGGCTGTTGCCTGCCCGTCGAAGATTGCGACGGAGCGTCCCGGGGGAGGGTTGTGTTCGAGTTCGAACCGGACTCCGAACACGTCCCCATCGATAAGTGTTCGCGGACGAATCAGGATCCCGCGTCCCTGGTTGCGCGCTCTCACGGCGAGGGGCACCCTCTGATTGAGAGCCGTGCCGAAACCGGCCGTCAGGATCACTGTCCAGCCGAGACTGTTGAGCGCGAGCAGCCGGGCGTTCGTGGCTTCGGACAGTAAATCAATATCGTCGGCCAATGCGACCGCTGTCGAATCCAGGGTGCCGGCGAGGGCGCTTGCGTGCACCCCGGACCAATACGCTTCGGGCTCTGTTCCTGCGCCCGGTGCCAGCCAGCCGGTGGCAGGGTTGAGGCCCGGCAGGGCCGCCAGCAAGGTGCTCTTACCGGACCCGGCCCCTCCGAGGACGGCTAGAACGCTGCCCCCTGGCAAGGGAACCGTGAACGGCTGCAACTCGTCTCCTGCGACGCCGATGCAGAGCGAGTTCCTCGGCGGAGTCCAGAGTGGATGCTCCGCCGTGCCGGCGGGTCCGGCCGGTGCCGGTACCGCCGAAAACGGTGCTCCTCGAAGCTGGGCCGCACGAAGCGTTCCCTTGGCCCCTGCCCACCGGGCGCGTAGCTCGGCAACAGATACGAGCCGGGGGAGTGCCTCGACCCTGAAGGGACGGCTCCGGACCGCCGGAGGGGTGCGGAGCCGTCCGGGTTCGGGCGTTTCGAAGAGCTGGCACACGTGGCCGGCCTTGGCAGGGCTTCCCGGGCCAGTGTTGCCTGTGAATGCACCGAAAACGGCCACGCGCCCCGGAAGTGATTCAAGGGCCGGCAGGCGCGGCCACGCGAGCCGTCCCTCCTCCGTGGATCCCGCGGGGAAGAAGACCCGGTTCGGGACAGCAGCGAAGAACCTCGACGTCACCAGTTCACGCTCACCGGAAACGACGACAGTGATTCCAGCCTTCGAGCCGTCCCGGACAATATCCAGGACGAGGTCTTCAGCCCACGCCAGGGGCCCGGACCGTAACGCCGACACCCATGCTCCCCAGCCGCGGAGCACCAGGACCAGCCGAGGCGATCCACGGGACGCCGGCGCGCTGAGCCGCCGCGTCATTTCGCCGGTGAGGCGTTCGAGTACCCGGACTGCCCGGCGGAGCTCGTGCAAACCCGCCACGGCTCCGACACGGGGGGAGTCCGCAGCCGTGCTGAAAGAGCCGGCGGAGTCCAGGAAGTAGAGGTGCGTCTCCGTCTCCGCGGCCAGGAGTTGATCCACGACCAGCGCCAAGGCATGGTCGGCGCCCCCTGCGGCACCGCCGATGAGTCCGAGATGCCCGTGTCCGGCAGGACTCCAGCCCAACTCGGTGACGCGCTGCTCTTCCGGAAGGTCCACCAATCCGAGCCGGACCGTGCCCTCAGCTGTCTCGTCATGTCCGACTGCGCGTCCCGGTTCAGCTTCGGGTGCACGGTGACGCCGTGCGGCTGCGCGGGGTTTCGGCGCCGGATAGGGCAGGCGGGCAGGGAGCGGGTCGGCCATCGGCCGGCGTGGTGGCGCGCCGCCGAGGGCCCGCCACAAACCGGCAGTCACGTCGACCAACGACGCCGCGGCCTGCGCAGGCGTCAGTGCTTCTCCGGGGCGGGGGCCGGGGCCGGGGCGGGGGCCGGGGCCGTCGTCGGTGCCCTGCGGCGCGGCGACGGGCGCCCGCACGAAGACGTCTTTGGCAGTCTCCACAGTTACAGCTCCTGCGGCCGCGGACTGCGGCGTGATGGTGGCGGTCTGGAATTCCTCGGGCGCGCCGGATCCACGGGTCAGGAATGCGCGCCCGGGACTGGCGATGGGGATCCCTGCCGCGAGCCTGGAATTCATGACGTCCATCGATTCGAGGTCGGACTGGACCCGGAGGGCGACGGAACTCGTGACGTTGGCGCGGATGTCCGCCGTCAGGGCCCCCTGGGGTCGCTGGGTTGCCATGATGAGGTGGATCCCGAGTGAGCGGCCGATGGTCGCGATTCTCATGAGTTCGGAGAGCGCCTCGGGCGCGTCCTCCACCAGGATCCGGAACTCGTCTATGACGAGTAGCAAGTGCGGCAGGGGATCGGCCGACCCGTCCCGCGACTCGTATGTGGCGAGGTCCGGGACATGCGCAGCGGCCAGAAGCTCTTCCCTGCGCCGCACTTCGGCGCGCAGCGAAACCAACGCGCGCCCCATGCCGTTCGCGCCGAGGTCCGTCAGCATGCCGACGCAGTGCGGCAGGCCAGTCAGCGGCCCCAGACCCGAGCCGCCCTTGAAATCGACGAAGAGCAGATTAAGTCGGTCCGGAGCATGGCTGGCCGCGAGTGCTGCGGCGAGCGTGCGCAGGAACTCCGATTTCCCCGAGCCGGTTGTTCCGGCGACCAGGAAGTGGGGACCGTCCGCCTCCACATCGACGTAAATGGGTCCGGCGCTGCCGGCGCCCACGGGGACGGGGAGCCCCTGCGTGCGTCCGCCGCGCTCCCAGCGCCCGGAAATGTCGGCGGCCGAGAGGGCCAGGACTTCGTCCAGGGAACAGCGGCGGGGGATGGCCGCCCGGGACGGATCCGTTGGCCACCCTGCGGATCCGGACCGGCGGCAGAAACGGTCGAACACCAATGGCGGGACGAGGTCGGGGACAAAGCGGATCACAGCGGACCCGGCAACGAGCCGGGCGCTGTGTCCGCCGAGCACAATGCCCGGGCCGGCGGGAAGGCTTGGGTCCCGGTCCCGGTCCGGGTCCTGTGAGCAGTCGATCACCCGCCAGCCGTGGCCGCTGGCCACGGCGCACAGCGTGGCCGTTCCGTTGGCGTCGTGGGAAATCGTCCCGTCCGACGGGGTGGGGGCCATGTCAAGGATGATCAACAGCCCGTGGTCGTAGCCTTCGCCGGGACCGGCAGCCAGCATGGCGGCGGTGGCGGCTCCGTTGGCTGACAGCGCCACGGCGGGAAGGAACCGGGCCGCAAACGGGAGGGACTCCGGGGAGCCGTGGATGAGGAGCCTGGTACGGGACGCGAGGGGGTATCCGGCGAGTTGCATGGTGAAGGAACGGACGAGCCCGGCCACGGCGTGTCGCGGTCCATGAATGGTGGTCAGGACAGCGGACGTGTCCAGCGTCAGGGGCATCAGGCCTAGCGGAGGGGGCTGGAAACGGGGGTCTGCGGGTTCCAGCCTGAGGTTGGCCGTTTGCCCGGCCAGCCCGAGTCGCAGCCACACCGGTGCCGTTCTGCCGGCGGGCGGCACCGGACCGGGTCCTCCGGATGCGGCGCGGACGCACAGCTCCGCCGCGGACGGAGCAGCGCGCCGCCGTCGTTCCTTGTCCCGCTGCATCGCAGCAGCAACATCCGCCCGGCGTTCGCGGCGCTGACGGCGGCCGGACAGGGCCGGAACCACGACTGAGAACGCAGAGGCTGCAGTCAGGGCGAGGAACATCCACGTGCCGGTGGCGAGGGCCAGGCCGATCCCGATCACGAGGGGCACGGTGGCAGCCAGAACAAGTGCCGCCCGGTTGCCCTGGCCAACGGTGTTCCGGACAAGCAGCGGCTCGGCGACGTTGGACCCGGCAGCCGCGAGGACACAGTCCGGGACGTCGCCGGATGCATCGGCAGTGCCGAAGATGAGGGACATCGTCGAGTCGCCACAACGGATGATCGAGCCGGTGGTGACAGCAGACTCCCGGACCATCCGGCCGTCGACGCTTGTACCGTTCGAGCTGCCGAGATCGACAATGGTGACTGCGGAGTCAGAGACCTCCAGCCGCGCGTGGTCCCGCGAAAGTTCGGCATCCGGAATGGCTATTTCCGCCCCACCGCGACCGATCCGGAACCGCCCGCGCCGCAGCGCGGCGATCGTTCCGGCACCCGGTCCGCTATGGACCGCAAGAATCAGCGGGGCGGTCGGCGGTTGCCCGGCTGCTGCCCTGGGGGAGGCTCCCGTGAATCCATCGATGAGGACGGCACCGTGGACAAGGGGCGCCACGCCAACAGTCAGGGCTGCTACAGCGACACCCTGCACGAACAGCCCTCCGGTTCCGTAGCGCCGGGACACGGCCGCTTGCAGGTCCGCACCGGGGCAGCCGGACGGAAGGGCGACGGCGAGCTCGACCGGCTCCCGGCTCAGTGCAGAACTCCCGGGTGCCGATACCAAGGTGCAATGGAACAACATCGACGGATCCTTTCCGGCCCGTGGCCTGGAACCCACGGTAAGGCAGGCGGAGGGCAGCAGACCCGCGGATTTCCGGCTATGTGGAAAGGCCAGGCCGCGTTGTCGTGACACCCACAGTCCGGGCCGTTGCGACGCTGGCCGGGGGCGGGACGGAGCCGGGGGTGCGCCCCGATTCGCCGGTTCATACCCTGTCTCGGGTAGGCTAGAGCAGCAGACAATGCACAACGTTGCGCTGCCCCCATTCGAACCAGGAGATTTTGTGACCGCTGACCTCGTCATCGTAGGGTCGGGCTTTTTCGGCCTGACAATCGCAGAACAGGCCGCCACTGAGCTGGGCTTGAAGGTCGTCGTCATCGACCGTCGCCATCACATCGGCGGAAACGCCTACAGCGAAAAAGAAGAGCAGACAGGCATCGAGGTCCACCGCTACGGTGCCCACCTGTTCCACACCTCCAACGACCGCGTGTGGGAGTACGTGAACCGGTTCACGACGTTCACCAACTACGTGCACAAGGTATACGGCGTCCACAAGGGCGAGGTCTACTCCCTGCCGATCAACCTGGCCACGATCAACCAGTTCTTCCGGGCCAACCTCACTCCGGGACAGGCGCAGGAACTGATCAAGGAGCAGGCCGGTGAGCTTGCCGGCACCGATCCGCAGAACCTCAATGACAAGGGCATCCAGCTGATCGGCCGGCCCCTGTACGAGGCGTTCATCAAGCATTACACCGGCAAGCAGTGGCAGACCGATCCCAAGGACCTGCCCGCCGGCATCATCTCCCGCCTCCCGGTCCGGTACAACTACGACAACCGGTACTTCAATGACAAGTACGAGGGCCTCCCGACCAACGGCTACACCGCCTGGATCGAGAAGATGGCAGAGCACCCGAACATCGAAGTGCGGCTCAACACCGACTTCTTCGATGACTCGCACGAGTACAGCAAGGACAAGGTCGTCGGCAACATCCCGGTCATCTACACGGGCCCCGTGGACCGCTACTTCGACTATGCCGAAGGCGACCTGTCCTGGCGCACCATTGACTTCGAGGAAGAAGTCCTCGATGTCGGTGATTACCAGGGAACCTCCGTGGTCAACTACAACGACGACGACGTTGCCTACACCCGCATCATCGAGCCGCGCCACTTCCACCCGGAGCGCGCTTACCAGACGGAAAAAACCGTCATCATGCGCGAGTTCTCCCGCGCCGCGGAGAAGGGCGACGAGCCCTACTACCCGATCAACACCGCCGCGGACCGCGACCGCCTCCTGAAGTACCGCGACCTGGCTGCCGCCGAAAAGGACGTTCTCTTCGGCGGACGGCTCGGCACCTACAAGTACCTGGACATGCACATGGCAATCGGCTCCGCCCTGACCATGTTCGACAACAAGATCCGCCCCCATTTTGAGAGTGGCGCCACCATCGAAAGCGGGGGAGTGGACGCATGAGCATCTCCAGTGAAGAACAAGCACGCACTGAACAGGAATTAACCGTGGGGTCAGAGCCGGAGTGGGATACCCTGCAGCGCGTGATCCTTCCCAGCCCGAGCCAGATGGACACGGTCCCGCTCTACATGGACATGGGCGCGGCGACGGGCATCCAGCTCCCGACTGCCGGGGACCGCGAAGGAAAACCGAGCAGGCCCCAGTCCTTCAGCAGCTCCACCAAAGAAGCCCACGTCGAGGACTTTCTGTCCCGGCGTTCCACGTCGGTGAGGTCCGGGGAACGGGTCTCGTTCGGCAGCTATTTCAATGCGTTCCCGGCCAGCTACTGGCGTCGGTGGACGACAGTCGAGAGTGTCCGGCTCCACGTGCGCACCCAGGGAACCGGGTCGGTCATCGTGTACAAGTCCAACGCACGCGGCTCGCTGCAGCGTGTGGACACCCGGCGGGTCGAGGGCATCTCCGAAAGTTTCTTCGACCTCTCACTGGCGCCCTTTGGTGATGGAGGCTGGTACTGGTTTGACCTCGTGGCAGGTTCGGAACCGCTCGTCATGCTCGAAGCAGAATGGCAGGGACCGGCCCAGGCCAGTCAGCCCGGGAGCGTGACGCTGCAGATCACGACGCTGAACAAGACTGATTTCTGCCTCAACAACCTTCGTCTGCTGGCGGAGACGCCCGAATCACTGAAGCATGTCCAGGAAATTCTTCTCGTGGACCAGGGCTCGCAGAAAGTCGAGGACGCCGAGGGATTTGAGGAAGTCCGCGATTCCCTCCACGGGAAGCTTCGGATCATCAATCAGTCCAACCTTGGCGGATCGGGCGGTTTCGCCCGCGGAATGTTCGAAGCCGTCGAAAACGGCAGCGACTACGTGCTTCTCATGGATGACGACGTCGTCGTGGAGCCCGAGAGCATTGTCCGCCTGCTGACTTTTGCAGACCGCTGCAAGACGCCCACCATCGTTGGCGGGCACATGTTCGATCTCTACAACCGGACGGTGCTGCACACTTTCGGCGAGGTTGTGAACCCGTACCGGTTCCAGCCTTCACTCCCGAGCGAGGACATGGTGCTGGGACATGACTTCATGTCCTCGAACCTGCGGCAGACGTCGTGGCTGCACCGCAGATGCGATGTGGACTACAACGGCTGGTGGATGTGCCTGATCCCCACCAAAGTGATCCGGGAAATCGGCCTTTCGCTCCCGCTGTTCATCAAGTGGGATGACTCGGAATACGGACTGAGGGCAAAGAAGCACGGATTCTCCACCGTGTCTCTCCCCGGGTCCGCTGTCTGGCACGTCTCGTGGATCGACAAGGACGACCTCGTCGGCTGGCAGGCCTATTTCCATGCCCGCAACCGTGTGGTCACGGCCTTGCTTCACAGCCCGTACGAATACGGTGGCCGTGTCGTCCGGGAGTCCCAGTACATGGACGTCAAGCACTTGGTTTCAATGCAATACGCTACGGCCCACGGCCGCAACTGGGCCCTGGAAGACGTTCTGAAGGGCCCGGACGGCCTTCGGGCGCTGCTGCCCTCGAAGCTTCCGGAGATCCGCAAAATGATGGCGGACTACTCCGATTCAGTCTTCCGCCCTGACCAGGACGAGTTCCCTGCGCCCAAGATGGACAAGCCGCCGCGGCGCGGTCATGGAATTTCGCAGCCCTCCAAGATCAGCCTCGTGCCATGGGCGGCCAAGACTGTGATGCGGCAGCTGCTGCGCCCGGTGACTGCGTCGAGCGCCGAGCGCCCCCAGGCCACGGTTGCCCACCAGGATAACCGCTGGTGGCGGATGGCACAGTACGACAGTGCTGTTGTTTCAAACGCCGAAGGAACCGGCGCCTCCTGGTACAAGCGCGACCCAAAGCAAATGCGGGACATGCTGGCCGAGAGCACCAGGCTCCATGCTTTACTGCTCAAGGACTGGCGTGCCTTGAGCGCCCAGTACAAGTCGGCCATGCAGGACCTCACCTCGATTGAGTCCTGGAGGAAGACGTTCGAAGAGCACACCCAGAACGAGACCAAGTGAGCCAGGTTTCCTATGCGGAACTCACCACTCCCGGGGTGGGCGGAGGCATCCGCGACATCCGCCAGTCAGGCTTCCTGCTGAAGCTGCTGGTGCGCAAGGAACTCAAGGTCCGGTACCGCGGCTCAGTGCTGGGGCTTCTATGGTCCTACGTGAAGCCTGGCGTGCAGTTCATCGTCTTCTACGTTGCCCTCGGCGTTTTCCTCGGGCTGGAGCGCAGCTCCAAGAACCCTGATGGCCTGGCGAATTATGCGGTGTACCTGTTCTCGGGCATTGTTTTGATCAACTTCTTCTCGGAGGCCTTGGGCAATGCGGCCCGGTCGATCGTGAACAACGGAAACCTGATCAAGAAAATCTACCTGCCACGGGAATTGTTTCCGGTGGCCTCGGTGTGGGTTTCGGCCGTCCACTTCTTCCCGCAGCTGGTCGTCCTGGTGGCAGGATGCTTGTTCGCGGGCTGGCACCCGGACATACTCCAGTTGCTCGCGGCCGTAGTCGGGTTCGTCATCGTGGCGCTGCTCGCGACCGGACTCGGGTTGCTCTTCGGCGCCGCAAACGTTTATTTCCGCGACTCGGAGAATCTCGTGGACATGTTGCTCATGATCGCAACGTGGGCGTCCCCGGTGATGTACTCGTGGACGATGGTGCAAACGAAGCTCGGTGCAGCCGCTTTTTCCATCTACCAGGCCAACCCGGTCACGGTCGGCGTCGAGCTCTTCCACTATGCATTCTGGCTGCCGACAACGGACGGTTCGACGGCGATGCCTCCGAATCTGTTCAGCCTGTGGGTGCCCGTGGGCTTTGTGGCCTCACTGTTGGTGCTTGGACTTGGTCAACTAACATTTCGGCGGCTCGAGGGCCGCTTTGCGCAGGAGCTGTAAGTGGTAACCGCAATAGAGGTCTCTGATATCAGCAAGCAGTTCGTGCTGCGCCATACCAGGTCGATCAAGGAAGCTGTGGTCTGGCTCGCGAAAGGCCGCCGGGGAGACCTGTCAGAGAAGTTCCACGCTCTGAAGAACGTCTCTCTCCAGGTTGAGTCCGGTGAAACCGTCGCGCTCCTGGGCCTCAACGGGTCCGGAAAATCGACGCTGCTGAAGCACATCTCCGGTGTCATGCTGCCGGACACCGGCACGGTGCGTACCCGGGGGCGGGTTGCCGGCCTGATCGAAGTCGGTGCCGGGTTCCACCCGGATCTGTCGGGTCGGGACAACGTGTACCTTAACGGTGCCATCCTGGGCATGACTGAGCAGCAAATCAACGACCGGTTTGACGAGATCGTGGAATTCTCGGAGATCGGCCAGTTCATCGACACCGAAGTGAAGTTCTATTCCTCGGGAATGTACCTGCGGCTGGCGTTTTCGGTGGCGGTCCACACGGATCCGGAAGTGTTCCTCATCGACGAGATCCTGGCGGTGGGAGACGAGCCGTTTCAACGCAAATGCATCGCCAAGATCCAGGAACTGGCAGAGAAGGGCAAGACCCTCGTCGTCGTCAGCCACGACCTGGACCTGGTGTCGCGCATCTGCTCCCGCGGCGTGCTGCTGGAGCATGGCAACCTGATGTTCGATGGACCCATTCACGAAGCCGTAGCGCTCCTGCGCGCATGAAACCGACCCCGGATGACAGAGAGCAGTGATCACCATCTCGCCGACCCTTCAGGTTATCCAGGGCCGCCGCACTAGACGCGGCCCCGAGGGCGCCAAGCCACGGAGCGCACAACGCGCGGACATGCAAGGCCTGCGGACGCTGGCGGTGGGTTTGGTTATCGTCTACCACATATGGCCGGGGGCTCTGTCCGGCGGCTTTGTCGGAGTGGACGTATTCTTCGTTATTTCGGGTTTCCTCATCGTCGGATCGCTCGTCCGGGAGTTGGCCGAAACGGGCCGCATCAGGCTCACCACCTTTTACGGGAAGCGGATCAGGCGGCTCCTCCCGGCGGCCAGCGTTGTTCTGCTCGCGACCCTCGTCGGGACGGTGCTCCTCCTTCCCCAAAGCAGGTGGCAGTCGATTTGCCTGGACGTCATTATGTCGGGCCTGCAGATCCAGAACTGGAACCAGGCGTTCAGCACCAGTAGCTACGCCGGAGCGACGGCTTTGGTGTCCCCTGTGCAGCACTATTGGTCTCTGGCCGTAGAAGAGCAGTTCTACATCGTGATTCCGCTCCTTCTCATAGGCGCTGTGCTTGCGCTGCGGAAACGGGGCTTTCGGGCCGAGATTGTCTGCCTCGTTCTCCTGGCCGCCGTGACTGCCGCGTCGCTCGTGCACAGCATCGTATTCTCCGCGGCGGAACACGATGTTGCCTACTTTGCAACCAGCACGCGCATGTGGGAGCTCGGGCTCGGGGGCATCGGCTCCCTGCTTCTACCCAAGCTGTCCTTGACGGCAGCGGCACGACGATTTTTGGGCTGGGCTGGCCTCGCCGGCATCCTCTACTCGGCGGTCACGTACACCACGGCGATGGCATTCCCCGGCTATGTGGCAGTGTTGCCCGTGATAGCCACGCTGGCCATCCTCGCGTCGGGCTCTTCGGAGGCAGCGCCCGGTGGCGGGCAGCCAACATCGGTAGCCGGATTGCTCAGCATGCGGCCTGCCACCTACATCGGCGACGTATCGTATTCCCTTTACCTTTGGCACTGGCCCGTCGTCGTCTTCTACGTCTTCCTTCTCGGAAGGGCGCCCGGCCCCCTCCACGGCGCCATGATCGTCGCTATCAGCCTGGTCCTGGCGGTGGCGTCTTACTACGTCGTGGAGCAGAAATTCAGGCACGGCGGCAAGCAGCCTTTGAGCCCCACGCTGGCCACCCGTCGACGGCCACGACCCCGGGGCGCCTTTGTGCTGGCGCTGGGCTTGTTGGTGGCGACGTGCACTTCGGCGTTGATCCCCTGGGGGATCGTTGAGGCCAAGGCACAGGAGTTAAACGGGCTGCTGAACCTGCGTGAGTATCCAGGCGCCATGGCATTTGACCCGGAACATCCCGCCCCGGTTCCCGGCGGTCTTCCGGTACAGCCCGACCCGGGCGTGGCAATGAAAGATGTGCCGCTGACCGGGAAAGACGAATGCGGAATTTTTGATCCCGCACTCATGCACGACGAACAGTGTGTGTATGGCGCCGCAGACGCGACCAAGAAGATGATCGTCGTCGGCGACTCCCATGCAGCGCAGTACGTTGATCCCCTTCTCCTTGCCGGCCAGTCCTCAGGCTGGAACGTGAGAGCCATGGTTCGCAACGGTTGCCCGTTTACGGCTGCACCGCCCCAGGATGCCGGCACGGTTTACCGCAATTGCACCGATCAGAACAAGGCGACGCTGCAAAAGATTCTGGCCCTCAAGCCTGACCTCGTCGTCGTCTCCGGCATGACGCCGGATGGGTACCGGCGGGCGCTGAAGTGGGGTTGGCAGGACCCCGAAGCGCCAGTCGGCGGGTACGTGGAACTTTTGGCACCCCTCAGACAGGCAGGGATCCATGTGGCCGTTGTATTGGACATACCCTATCCAAGCTTCTCGGCCCCTGAATGCGTTCAGCTTAAGGGCGCTGATTCAACGGAGTGCCAGATACTGCAAAAACCAGGCGACAGGCCTGCCGACCCCCTGAAGAGTGCCGCAGCGCAGGTGGCGGGCGTCGACGTGATCGATTTGTACCCCCATTTTTGCCGCAATGACCTCTGCCCGGCAGTGATCGGCAATGTCCTGGTGTATCGGGACAATCACATGACCAACACTTTCGCCAAGACCTTGGCACCCACCCTTGCCAAGGCACTTGGGTTCTAGCCGCGCCGGCGCTGAACCCCAGTCGAGTAGGATTTCTCGGGGACGGCGCAGGTCTCACGATTTGTCTCTGCCGTTCGCTCAACGTTTTGGAGGCATCCTTTGTCCTGGTGGTCTGTAGTTCCGCTTGCTCTCGTGGCAATCGGTTTGTTGTTCGTTCCCGGAGCTGCAGTTGCCTGGGCCAGCCGGGTCCGCGGGATGGCCCTGCTGGGTGTGGCCCCGGCAATTACGGTTTCGATCGTGGCTGTCTCCGCCCTGGTGGCGCCTGTCGTCAACCTGAAGTGGTCACCGTTGCCGGTGGCTTTGGTCACCATCGTAATCGCGGCCGTCGCCCTGGGGGTGGCCACCTGGCTTCGCCGGACCGAAACCAGGCCTGAACCGACGCCGATCAACTGGTGGGCAGGCGCCGGGCACGCGGCAGCCGTCCTTGCTGCAGGATTCCTTATCAGCCGCCGGCTCGTCGCTGCTTTCGGCAGGCCCGAGTCCTTCTCGCAAACGTTTGACAACGTTTTCCACCTGAACGCTGTCCGCTACATCCAGGAAACAGGATCCGGTTCGTCCTACACCGTGAGCGCCATGACGGGCGGCGGCTTCTACCCGTCCGCGTGGCACGATCTCGTGGCCTTGCTTGCAGACGTCACGGGCGCCAGCATCCCCGTTGCCGTCAATGTCACCAACCTGGTTGTGGGTTCACTCGTGTGGCCGCTGGGTTGCATTTTCCTTGCCCACAAGATCGTCGGGAAGCGTGTCATCGTGAGCACTGTGGCCGGAATCCTGGCTGCCGGGTTCGGCGCCTTCCCGCTGCTCCTGCTCGACTTCGGAGTGCTCTATCCGAACTTCCTGGGCAACGCACTGCTGCCAGCGGCGCTTGGAGTGGGCCTGCAGGCCATCGGCCTCGCGGCGCAGGCGCCCCAGCAGGCGTCCGAGCCCGCGCCCGCGCAGGTCGCGGCGCAGGCGCCCCAGCCGGCGCCCCAGACCAGGCTCATTGACGCGCTGCTGCTGGTTGCGGTTCTCCCTGGAATCACGTTGGCGCACCCCAGCAGCACCATGGCGCTGCTCGCGTTACTGCTCCCGCCGTTCCTCTTCATCTGGGCCAAGACGACCCGCCGACTCGTCCGGAGGAGCGACAACCGGTGGCGACCCCTGGCGGTAATGGTGGCCCTGGTGGCCGTCGGGCTGGCGATCGTTGCGGTTATCTGGAAAGTCGTCCGCCCCGCCGAGGCCGCCGCATTCTGGCCGCCTATCGAAACGACCGGACGGGCCATAGGCGAGCTTCTGACCAGTTCAGGCATCGGCCGTTCGGTATCCTGGGCCATCGCGGCATTGGCCGTCGTCGGCCTGGTCACGCTGCTTGTGCGGCGTCATCAACTCTGGCTCGTGGGCATGTATGCCGTGATCGGTGGGCTCTTCGTCGTCGTAACCTCGTTCCCGTTTGGACCTGTGCGCACGTTCTTCACGGGTGTTTGGTACAACGACCCGCCCCGCCTGGCTTCGCTGCTGCCGGTGGTGATTCTGCCTCTGGCAACCGTGGGCGCCGTGTGGTGCTGGGACACCTGGATTCGCCCCCTTGCGGTTAAATACCCGGTTGGACGCAGTGTCCGGCTCGCGCATCGGCCCGACGGATCACCAGGTCTCGCGATGGGCGCGGCTGCAGTGATTGTGGCCGGCCTGCTGGCCGTCAGCACCCAGCAGGCGAACGTCCGCGAGGCAGTGGCCTCCGCAGCGGTGAGCTATCAATTGTCCAATGACTCGCCGTTGGTTTCCTCCGACGAGCTGGCATTGATTAATCGGATTCCCAGTGAGGTCCCGAAAGACGCGACCCTGGCCGGCAACCCGTGGAACGGAAGCGCGCTGGCGTACGCCTTCACCGGGCGCAGACTTATCCAGCTTCACATCCTGAGCGAGTTGCCGGCCGGCGCGGAGGAGGTGTTCACGCACCTGAATGAGGCGAAGTCCGATCCCGCCGTCTGCCCCGCCGTGCAGCGGCTCCACGTGGGCTACGTCCTGGACTTTGGCCACCGGGAGGTGCACGGGGGAGACAACGGGTTCAGAGGGCTGGACAACCTTGAGGCAGACGGCGTCGCCAGCCTCGTGGATTCCCAAGGACAAGCGAAACTTTACAAACTGACTGCGTGCGGACAGTGACGGCATCCACGTTGAAAGGAACAGTGCAGTGACGATCGCATTAACCGGGAGCAACGGCTTCCTAGGATGGCACACCCGGGTCCTCGCCCATTCCCTCGGCGAGACGACGGAGGCAATAGCCCTGGGCGAGAAGTTCGACGCCGCTGCGGCTTCCACCGCCGTCGAAAACGCAACGACACTGGTTCACGTCGCCGGGGTCAACCGTGGCGACGACGAGACCGTCCGTCAGGGAAACGTGGAATTCGCGGAGCAACTCGCGCTGGCACTCGAGACGGCGTCCGCGAAGCCAACAACCGTCGTGTATGCCAATTCCATCCAGGCCGGAAACAGTTCGCCCTACGGGCTCGGGAAGAAGCAGGCGGGAACAATTCTGGAAGAGGCGGCGAAGAAAGCCGGCGCCCGCTTTGTCGACGTCAAGCTCCCCAACCTGTTCGGCGAGCACGGGCTCCCCTTCTACAACTCTGTGGTCGCCACCTTCTGCCACCTCGCAGCCAACGGCAAACCTTTGCACGTCCAGGACGACAAGGAATTGCTGCTGCTCCACGCGCAGACGGCCGCGGAAGTCCTGCTGGGGCTGCATGAGCCGGAGGACGCGCTGGGCCTCGCCACGACCAGGCTGGTCAGCGAGGTGGCGGCCTTGATCCAAAAGACTGCGGACCATTATTCCACCGGGACCATTCCCGACATTTCCGGACCCTTCGAACGGGACATGTTCAACACCTACCGTTCTTTCCTGGTCGGCGACCGGCTCCCGATTTCATTGGACCGGAAGGAAGACGCGCGAGGCGCCTTCTTCGAAGTCGTGCGCAGCGGTGGAGGAGAAGGCCAGTCCTCGTTCTCCACGACGGTACCGGGCGTGACGCGGGGCCAGCATTACCACCGGCGCAAGATAGAACGATTTACGGTGCTGTCGGGCACCGCTGAAATTTCCATGCGAAAACTCTTCCGCGATGACGTTGTCACCTATCACGTCGACGGGCAAAATCCTGTCGCCATAGACATGCCGACAATGTGGTCGCACAAGATCACAAATACCGGATCCGATAAGCTATACACGATGTTCTGGATCAACGAAATCTTTGATCCAGCCTCTCCCGACACTTTCCCGGAGGAAGTATGACCGACGCTGGCCGCAGGCTAAAAGTTTTGACCATTGTTGGCACCAGGCCCGAAATCATTCGCCTGGCTGCCACAATTCGACGTCTGGACAGAAGCACGGACCACGTTTTGGTACACACCGGCCAGAACTACGACTACGAGTTGAACGAAGTCTTTTTCGAAGACCTGGGACTGCGCAAGCCTGATCACTTCCTGGCCGCCGACACGTCATCGCTGGGCGCCGTCCTGGGCTCGATCCTGGCGAAGACGGAGCAGGTCCTCCTGCAGGAGAAGCCGGATGCAATGCTGGTCCTGGGCGATACCAACAGCTGCATCTCCGCGCTGATGGCCAAGCGGCTCAAAATCCCGGTCTACCACATGGAGGCCGGCAACCGGTGCTTCGACGAGAACGTTCCCGAGGAAACAAACCGCCGCCTGGTGGACCATGTTGCCGACTACAACCTCGTCTACACCGAGCACGCTCGTCGCAACCTGCTCGCGGAAGGGCTTCACCCGTCCCGCATCCTGCTCACCGGTTCCCCGATGAAAGAGGTCCTGCAGGGCAACGCGGACGCCATCGCTGCGAGCGATGTCCTCGAGAAGCAGTCGCTTACCCCCGGCGGGTACTTCATGGTCAGCGTGCACCGGGAAGAAAATGTTGACAGCCCCGAGCGCCTGGCCGAGATCCTGAAGGCCCTCCAGGCCGTGAGCGAGCGGTACGGGCTTCCCGTCCTGGTCTCAACACACCCGAGGACCAGGAAGCGCCTCGAGGACCAGCCGGAAGAGCTTAAGCGCGGTCTGCGCTTCCATCCGCCATTTGGCTTCAATGACTACGTCAGGCTGCAGAAGGATGCACGGCTCGTCCTTTCGGACAGCGGGACCATCAGCGAGGAGTCTTCGTTGCTGGGGTTCCCTGCGGTGACCTTGCGGGATGCAATTGAACGGCCGGAGTCCCTCGACACCGCAGCCATCATCACGACCGGAGTGAAGGCCGACGCAATAGTTGATGCCATCACGATCGTTCTGGACCAGTTTGAGACGGATGGTCCGCCGGCAATTCCGGCGGATTACCAGATCAGCGATACGTCGCGCCGGGCAGTGAACTTTATTCGCTCGACCGCCCACACCCACCACCAGCGGGCCGGAATCGCCGTCAACCCCCGCTAAGACCGCGACCCAGAACTAAGGCCACCCCTGCGGCAGGGGTGGCCTTAGTTCTGTGCCAGCGGGCTGCCAGGCCGGGCCTAGTACGTAATGATCCGGGACGCGAACTGGGGACGCCAGGCCCGCAGTTCCGGGACCAGTTCCGGGTCCACGACGACGTCGATGTCCGGCTTGGCTGTCAGGATGGCGTCGATTGCCTCCGGGACATGGGACGGACCCCGGTAAAGCGGCTTGACCATCGGCACCGCGAGGTCGGAGGACGCCGTCCACTTCCCTTGCAGGGTCAAAGACCATTGTGCTGCCAGCTGGGGGTCAAAGGCGTCGTCGAAGCCGACGTAGATGAAAGGCCGCGGGTTCTTCAGGGCGGCCATTCCGGTCAGTTTTGAAATCAGCCGCGGTGCCGGGTCGGACAGTGCCTTGGACTGCTGCAGGACGCCTACGGCACCTTGCGCTGTCGGCTCCAGTCCCTGTTCGCTCAGATTCGTGAACGGCAGCCCGAAGAAGTGCGTGGCGCCCAGCGACGTCAACAGGGACGCGGCGACAAAGGTCTTTCGGCGGCTCTGTCCTGCCAGGAGGGGCGCCCAGAGTTCCGCCGCCCCAACAACGGTGCAAACGATGGCCAGGAGCTCGACTGCAAGGAACGACTTGTGGAAGTAGTACGTGACTTTGGAAGCTTCCATCAGCTGGAATACCGCCAGGCCGACGAGGAGAACGGCTGCGAAGAGCGGGGTTGCCAGAACGTGGAGAGACGTCAGGGTTCCCCGGCGGTCGTCGGCGTGGCCGACCTTCCGGCGGGAGTAGAAAGCCAAAGCCACAAAGGCATTTGCGACGATGCACAGCACAGCCACGCCTGTGTCGGCCGTGGCTGTCCCGCCTGGTGTGGTCAGGACCTCGCCCGCCGACAACTGGCGGAGCTGCCAGACGGCGCCGAGCACGCCGGACACGGCCACGGCCGCAATCGCCGAGTGGAGCGCCAAGCTGCGCCAGCCGGCTTCCCGCCGGTGCCAGAACAGGTAGACGCCGTAGACGAGGACACTCGGAAGGCAAAGGATCAGCAACAGTATCCAGCCGTGGGCGACGGCAGTCAGGATCAGGACAAGGGCACTCGTTGCGGCCACAGGGTGAACGACGCGCCGCAGCTGAACGACCGCGATGCAGGCGACGCAGAGTGCCACCCCCAGTCCGAAGTTTGGGAACGCATTGAACACAGGAATGGCTCCGGGTCCAACTATCCACGCAGTAGCCACAACGGCGACAAAGGGAAGCGTGACCAGGAAATGTCGCCGGAAAACGGGCAGGGAGGTGAGGGCCGCCACGACCAGGAGGGTGCCAAGGACGGCGGCCACGCCGACGAGTTTGAGGAACAGGACTGATTCCTGGGCGACGTCGCCGGCCTTGCTGCCGGCGACGACTTCAGCGAGGGAAGCCAGGAGTGCGTGGAACCCCTGCGGATACGAGGTGGCTGACCAGGCGCTTCCGTCGGGTGCAGAGGGAAGCAGCGCAATCACGGAGCCATGGTTGCGAATCATGTTGAACATGTTGAAGTGCGGGGCGAAGTCCCACGACCGCGTGAGGAGCAACAGCGTCGACTCGAAGGATTGTGCGAACAGGAAGTTCTGGACAACCCAGCCCGAGGCGACGCCGGCTACGGCCGGCAGGGCATCTACGGCCTGGAACCGTGGCACGAAGCGCCGGAACGACAACCGGCGGACGACTGCAAACGTGACCGAGCCAAGCAGGCCCGCGGCAGCCAGCGCGAGCAAGACCGTTCCGCGGTCAAGGTAGGGCACGTCAGCACTGAACCACCACATGAAGGGGGAGATGCCTGCCAGCGCAATAATCGAGAACAGGATTCGCTGGGACAGATTCCGGCCGATCGGCGTGATCACCATGACCAGTGCCAGAACCACAAGGTAGCGCCAGCCTGTCAGGCCGCCGGCCGCACGGAAAGCCACGACTGCAACAAACGCCGCGGAGCAGGCGAGAATTACCGCTATCCACGATGTGACGGGGCCGGCGGGCCGGCGACGGGCGCGGTCCGCAGGCGTCCGCAGCGTCCGGCGGAGGACGACGTCTGGAATGTCTAAATCCGGGCTGGTCACGACTTCCTAGGTGACCGCGGTCGGCGGGATCTTCCCCCGTCGTTCCTCACAGTCGTAGATCCCCGGTCCGAGCGCGTGCGCCGCTTCCCGCGGAATAACAAAGATGGACCATTGAATTCTACTTGAGGCCGTGCTAGGGGTCGGATGGCCGGCAGTCCGCCGTCATTCTCCAGGGCCGGCGGGGGACTGTTCGCTCGGAGACCAGGCAGTTTCCGCTGGCGCCTCCGGGCGCCGTTCCAGCTGGCTGAGGCCCGCTTCCACGCGTTCGACTGCCGAGCGCAGGATGGCCACTTCTTCGGCGAGCGTGCGGTTCTCGTCTTCGACCACCGACAGTTCCCAGGACAGGTGGAGGCACACACCCAGCAGCAAGATGATGCACAGTGCAAAGAGCAGGTTGGAGGCAACCTGCACGCCGAGAAGTTTGCTGACAGAGGGCAACAGGCCCGGCCACCCGGCCAGCACGAGGGCGCTAGCGCCGATAATCAGCCAGAGCGCCGCATATTTTTCCCGGAAGACTTTGCGGCGGACCAGTTCGAGCACAATCCCCACCATGACCAAGGCGAAAATGAATGCGGCCAGAGTGTTTCCCATTAGGCGGGGCCTTCCTGTACTGCGATTCTCGAGCGGCTCCGGGTCACGGCAAAGAGCAACGCGAACACGGACCGCAGCAGGTAGATAGCGGATTTGGCTGGGTTGTGGCTCGGCGTGCCCCCTTGTCGGGGCCGCATGGCGACGGGTATCTGCGTGACCCTGCAGCCTGATTTGATCGCGACGACCAGCGAATCGATGGTGTCGCCGAGATATTCTGCCGGGTAGTGATCCAGGTACTGTGCAATGGCGCGCCTGTTGCCGGCCCTGAATCCGGACGTCACGTCCGTCAGCTTTGTGTGCGCCAGGGCGGAGATCACGGCAGCCAGGAACACCATGGCCCAGCGGCGGGGTCCGGAGACCTTGTAGTCACCCTTGGCCGCGAAACGCGCTCCGATCGAGATATCCGCCGATTCCAGCCCCTTCAGTACCGCTGCGATGTCGCGGGGATCGTGCTGGCCGTCGGCATCGACTTGGATGACGGCGTCGTAGCCGTAGCGGTCTGCGTACTTGAAACCAGTGCGCATGGCTCCTCCGACCCCCATGTTGAAAGGGAGCCGGAGGACCGTCGCGCCAGCGGCCGCTGCGGCCGGGGCAGTGTCATCGCTTGAGCCGTCGTCGACGACCAGGACGTCGTATCCTTCGTTCAGGTCCAGCACCTCGGCCACCGTGCTGCCGACGGTTTCGCCCTCGTTCCAGGCCGGCATGATCACGAGAACTCGGCGTGTGTCTGGGCTAGGCATGATTGCGATTCTACGCCGAAACCCGGTTAACCCGAATTTGGCGACCGTCTATCCGTCGCCGCCGCTCATCCCGCCAAAACCGGGTGAGGGCGCCCCGCTGATATCATCTAACGGTTGCAGCCACACTCGCAGCCCTATATATCTGCTGACCAAGGAGACAAGTTGTTCAAGAACAAGACCCTTTTGATTACCGGAGGCACCGGCTCCTTCGGAAACACTGTTCTGAAGCACTTCCTGCACACAGATATAGGCGAGATCCGGATCTTCTCCCGCGATGAGAAGAAACAGGACGACATGCGCAAGGCCTACAGCAACGACAAGCTGAAGTTCTATATCGGTGACGTTCGCAACATTGACAGCGTCCGCGAAGCGGTGCGCGGAGTGGACTACATCTTCCACGCTGCCGCACTCAAGCAGGTGCCGTCGTGCGAATTCTTCCCGATGGAGGCTGTCCGGACCAACGTCCTTGGTACCGACAACGTCCTCACTGCGGCAATTGACGCGGGCGTCAAGAAGGTTGTCTGCCTCTCGACCGACAAGGCTGCCTATCCGATCAACGCCATGGGCACATCAAAAGCCATGATGGAGAAAATCGTCATCGCGAAGTCACGCAACGTCGATGCCACCGAGACTCTCATCTCCTGCACGCGGTACGGAAACGTCATGGCCTCGCGTGGCTCGGTGATCCCCTTGTTCGCGGATCAGATCCTGGCCGGAAAGCCCCTGACCGTGACGGACCCGCACATGACCCGTTTCCTGATGAACCTCGACGAAGCCGTCAAGCTGGTTCTTTTTGCGTTCGAGCACGCCAACCAGGGCGACTTGTTTGTGCAGAAGGCCGATGCGTCCTCCGTGGGGGATCTGGCGATTGCGATGAAGCAACTTTTCCGGTCCGACTCCGAGATCAACGTCATCGGTACACGACACGGTGAAAAGGCGCATGAGACCCTGCTCACGAGGGAAGAGCGGGCGAAGTCCGAGGACCTCGGAGATTACTTCCGGGTGCCCGCGGACACCCGGGACCTCAACTATGAGAAGTTCTTCGATGCCGGAGATACCGTCAGTGAGACGCTGGAGGAATACACCTCACACAACACCCACCAGCTGACCATTGATCAGATCATCGAAAAGATCAAGACCACGGACTACATCCAGGAACTCCTGCCGTCGATCCCGACAGCCTCCTAGCAGTGGCGGGCAACGCAAAAGTCCTGGTAGTAAGCCAGCACTTCTGGCCCGAGGGGTTTCGGATAAATGATATCTGCGACTACCTGGTCGAAAAAGACGTGGATGTCGAAGTGCTGTGCGGGCTGCCGAACTACCCCAAGGGTGAGTTTTTTCCCGGCTACACATGGCGCGGCCCCTTCAAAGAGCAGCACAACGGAATAAACATATTCCGGGCTCCGGAGATACCGCGCGGTGACAATTCAAGCCTGCGCATTTTCTTGAATTATGTTTCTTTTCCCGTAGCCAGCCTGATCCATCTTCCCCGCTTGATGTTCGGCAAGTACGACAAGATTTTTCTTTATCAGCTGTCGCCCGTCATGATGTCGATTACCGGCCTGATCCTGTCGAAGGTCCGTAAAATAGAATCGACTATGTACGTGCTGGACCTCTGGCCGGAAAACCTGTTCTCGGTTTTGAACATACAGAACAAATTCTTTCGCCGCCTTGCCGAAAAGGTGTCCCACTGGCATTACCGCCAGGCGGACAAGATCGTCGTGCTGTCCGAACAGATGCGCGGGAAGATCCAGAGCATCACCGGCCTGCCGGATGAGAAGATCACGGTGGTGCCCCAGGCCTGCGAGAGTCTTTACGAGCAGGAGATCCACGATCCCGAACTGGCGCAGCGGCTCGGCGGGGGCTTCAAGGTGGTCTTCACGGGCAACATCAGTCCGGCTCAGTCCTTTGAGACCATCATTGATGCGGCGCAGACCCTCAAGTCAGAGGGGCTCACGGATATTTCCTGGGTCATCGTCGGTGATGGCATGAGCCGGAGCGACGTCGAAAGCGAGGTCACCCGGCGCGGCCTTGGGGATGTTTTCCGGTTTGAGGGCCACCACCCGGTTGCCGATGTCCCGAAGTACACGACTCTTGCAGACGTCCTGGTGGGGTGCCTGGTGAAAAGCGATCTTCTGGAAGCCACTATCCCCGCGAAAGTGATGTCCTACATCGCCTCCGGCCGTCCCCTCGCGCTGGCCATGGATGGGGAAGTCCGGACTCTGGTCGAGGACCAGGCGCAGTGCGGACTCGTGGGGCCGGCCGGTGATTCTGCTGCCCTGGCGGAGAACATACGGTCGCTCCATGCCATGACCGACGCCCAGAGGCGCGACCTTGGAGCGAGGGGGAAGGCCTACCACTTCGCCAATCTCGAAAGAAGTATTGTGTTGGGGCGCCTGAAGGATTTCATCCTGCACGAGGCCTAAAGGTTTCCGGCCCGGAAGTCTATGGGCGGGACCGGTCATGAGCGGCAAAAGGACCTCCCGGGTCGCGCGTGGAGCTCAGCGTGAGCTGCACGACGCCGGGGGGTCCTTTTTTGTGTGCACTGCTGCCAGCTAGCCCGGGGTTCGCCGGCCAGTGGCCGTGGCCGTGGCCGTGAGCTAGACAGCGGCCTCGGCGGCCTTGGACGACAGCCCCAGGGAGAAGACATGAACCGCTATGCCTACTGCCGGGCCAAGCGTCAGCGAAAGGATGCAGCGGGCTTCCAACGGCAACGGGAGCAGCAGCACCGCGATAGCGACAGCGGTCGCCGTGACCCAGCCTGTAGAAAACGCCCGGTGATGTCCCATGGACAATGTGGCTGTTCCGGTCAACGTCAGGACGGCCATGACAACAGACGCCAGCGTCAGCAGCGCGAGCGTCATGCCGCCGACGTCGTAGCCTTTCCCGAAGAGCAGCATGAGGCTGGGCCCGATCAGGTAGGCCAGGACGGCTCCGGTTCCGCCGACTGCCACCAGAAGGAGAATCGGCTTGCGCAGCGCGCGCCAGCCCTCGGATCCCGCTCTGACGACGTGGGCGATGGCTACCCCTTGAAAGGCTTGAAGTGGCACCATGATCGGGGCTCTGGTCATGGAAATGGCCAGCAGGAGAGGAGCCGACTGCTCGTACACCGCCGAGGCAGTGGTCAGCTTGAGCAGGAGCGGGAAGGCGACAATCAGGGCGGCTGATGAGATTGAGGAAATCACCGCGTGAAATATTTGCCCCAGGAGCTTTCCCAGTGGAACGTCTGCACGCACTTGCAGCGATCGGCGGGCGGCCCGGGAGGTGGCGAGCAGAAGCAGCCAGGCAGCCAAGGCGCAAAAACAAGCAACCTCTAGTCCCAAGAGCCCGAGCGCCCAGGCCGCGGCGGCACCTACACAGGCAAGCCGGAGAAAAGCATCCAGAATCAGAAAACGGCCAAAGACGGACCACCGGCCGCTTCCCTGCAGGGTTCCGGCCAACGCGCAGTGACCGGAATAGAGGATCGCCGTGAGGATCAGGCCCAGTGAAATGATCTGTGAATTGTGGAAGAAATTGAATGTCGTCAGCAGGGGGGACAGGACCGCGATCAATGCCGCGACCACGCCTCCGCTGATCAGCCCAGCCGTAATGAGCCGGGGGTGGCGGGCTTGGTTGTGGCCACCCAGGGCCGAAACCGTGGACGCGGCACGCGTTGACTCCGTTTGAACGCCGCCCAGAACGCCATAAACGAAGAAGAGGCCGGCCCAGAACGCGAGGAACTCCGAGTTGTCCTCTTTGGACAGGGAATGACTGGCGATGAACAGGATCAGGATGCCGGACCCGGCCGAAACAGCGGATCCAATGGCCACTGCCGAGGCAGAACGACCGCCAAAGCTTTGACCGGGGTTCGTCGTGACGTCTTTTGATGCGGCCATACGTTTAGCGTGGTCTCCGGTTTCTACAGCACAGTGGATGCAGTTCCAAGAGTACCTTGTGGCAGATGCAGGGCAGCCTGGCGTCGTCTGCAGCCGGCTATGCCTAGGGCGCCTTCCTGGGGGTGACGGACGTTCCCTGGGTGGGGGACCACGTGATGGTCCCGCCTTGGTACTCCTGGAAGCAGCCGCCGTTGGGCTGGCCGCAGGTGACGTCGCCGGTGGGGTAGGCGAGTGGGCCCGTGAGGAACCCGGTGGCTGCCCAGGCGGATCGGATCGGACCGGTTGTGGGGTGGGCGCCTGTGGCCGGGGACCAGATGATTGCTCCACCCTGGTAGTCCTGGTAGCAGCCACCGGCAGGCTGGCCGCAGGACTGCTCGCCGGTCGCGTACCCCATCGATCCGGAGAGGAAGCCCACGCGGGTCCAGGCCGTCCGGATTGGCTCCGCGGCAGCGTGGGCGCCGCTGGCAGCGGACCAGGAAATGACACCGCCCTGGTAGTCCTGGTAACAGCCGCCCGAGGGCTGGCCGCACGTGACATCCCCCGTGGGGTAGCCCATGGTTCCATCCACAAAGTTCATCGATGCCCAGCGTGCCCTGATCGCCCCGAATGTCGGTCGGGCGCCTGTGGCAGGGGACCAGATGATGGCGCCGCCTTGATAGTCCTGGTAGCAGCCTCCCTGCGGCAGTCCGCAGGTGACGTCTCCGGTGGGGTAGCCCAGCGGTCCGGTGGCGGATCCGCTTGCGGTCCAGGCGGTGCGCACGGCCCCGCTCAGGGCGTGCGCCCCGGTCGTCGGGGTCCAGGTGATGATCCCGTTCTGGTAGTTCTGGATACAGCCGCCCGAAGGCTGGCCGCATGTCACCTCGTCGGAGGGGTAGCCGAGGGGCCCGTCGAGGAAGCCCGTTTTGGCCCAGGCCGAGCGGATGGGGCCGGTCGAGACGTGGGCGCCGGTTCCTGGGGACCAGATGATCGCGCCGCCCTGGTAATCCTGGTAGCAGCCGCCGGAGGGCAGCCCGCAGGTCACCTCGCCTGCGGGATATCCCAGCTGGCCGTCGAGGAAGCTGGTGGCCGCCCAGGCAGCCCGGATCGGGCCGGTGGAGGCGTGGGCGCCGGTTCCTGGGGACCAGATGATCGCGCCGCCCTGGTAGTCCTGGTAGCAGCCGCCGGAGGGCAGCCCGCACGTCATGTCGCCCGTGGGATATCCCATCGGGCCGTCCACGAAGTTGAGTGCGCCCCATCGTGCCCTGATCGGGCCGTAGGTGGTCCGGGCGCCGGTGGCCGGGGACCAGATGATCGCGCCGCCCTGGTAGTCCTGGTAGCAGCCGCCGGAGGCGAGCCCGCAGGTTACATCGCCCGCAGGATAGCCCATCGGTCCGGTGAGGAACCCGGATCCGGCCCATGCCGCGCGGATCGGACCGGTGGAGGGGTGGGCGCCGGTGGCCGGGGACCAGATGATCGCGCCGGCCTGGTAATCCTGGTAGCAGCCGCCGGAGGGCTGGCCGCACGTCACTTCACTGGTGGGGTAGCCGAGGGGTCCGTCGAGGAATCCGGTTTTGGCCCATGCTGCGCGGGTCGGGCCGGTGGAGGCGTGGGCGCCGGAGGCAGCGGACCAGATGATCGCACCGCCCTGGTAGTCCTGGTAACAGCCCCCCTGCGGCAGTCCGCAGATTTCGGCAGACGTGGGGTAGCCCATGGGGCCATCGACGAAGTTCAGCGCGCCCCATAGGGACCGAATCGCGCCGGTAGAGGGCTGGGCGCCGGTGGCCGGGCTCCAGATGATGGCCCCGCCTTGGTAGTTCTGGTAGCAGCCCCCGGTTCGCAGTCCACAGACGACGCCTGATGTGGCGCTGCCCAGGGAAGTCGTCGCCGAGGCCACCGGTGCAATCGCCCGGCTCGCAACAGCCGCCGTCGATTCGATGGTCACGCCGGCGGCCGTGTCGGAAATCCAGTCGATGGACACGCGCGTCCCTGCGTGCGTCGTGAACGCCTGGCCCGCCTGCCACGCGGAATTCCGGCTGTAGTAGCCGGAATAAGGTTGGGTGCTGGGCATCAGGATGATCGAACTGGCTACGGTGAGGCCTCCGTTCTGGACGATGTTCACGCCCCGGTTGCCGCCGACCGCGGTCGCGGCGTCGTATCCGACGGGAAGCCGCAGCTCCAGGTAGTAGACCTCGCCGCTCATGGGGTCGGTGAACTTCACGGCCCTGTTGGGCGCCGTGCCGGCCCAGGCGGTGAGGGTGAAGCTCCTGCTGTCGGCGATCCTGCCGGCGTCGAGGATCTCATCCCCGCGGCCGAACCCGCCGTACTGCCAAAGGCTTGAGCTGATCGTCGGCTGGCTGAGCTGGGAGACGCCCATGAGGTCGCCCGTGTTGCCGTACTCACGAATCGAGCAGCTGGAGTCGGCAAAGGACCCGTCGGTGTTGCTGGCGACGTCCGAGGCCCCGTCGGTGCACTGCAGGCTGTCGGAGTGCATGAGGCCGAACACGTGGCCGAACTCGTGGGTGATGACACTGTTGGTGAGGTTGCCCGGCAGCGGCATCAGCACACGCCCGCTGATCCCGGAAGCGCTCCACCCGGCGCCGTAGGCGTTTGACGACAGAAGGGGTGTGGGGATGAAGACGACCAGGGCGGTGTAGGGATTGGTGACCCAGTTGAGTTCGCGGGTGACGGTGTCCATGATCTGGGTGTACGACTGGCTTGAAGTGGCCGCGGACTTCACTCCGGTGCGGGTGGCGGCGACGGAAAGGGACAACCGGTTATTGGACATGGTCTTCCAGTACCGGCTCGCGGCGTCGATTGCCGCATTGGCCGCCGGGAGGGAGATTGCTGCTGTGTCGGCGGGCGATTTGTCGGCGAGCTGCACGGTCACCAGCGTCACTTTGATGTCGCCCGCCCGTGCCAGGGAATACGACTCGGTAGTGATTGCGGGGGCGGGGGCGCGGCCTTTGACCCCGGGCGCCGGAGGAGTTTCGAAGGTTTCGGCCGTCGTGGGCGGCGTATTCGTCTGGTCGACGGAAGGGGCCGGTGACGGTGTCGGTGCAATGGTCAGCGGGGTCTGCGCGACTGCGGCCGGTGCGGCCTGCGCCGGTGCCAGGGCGAGAATGGGGATAGACACCGCGGACAGCAGCAATGCAGTGAGTAGTGCTGCGAACATCCGAATTTGCTTCATTGTTTCCCTTTTAAAATTGCGGCACCTCCCTCGCCACCGCCAGGCGGCAGCAGGGAGGGAGGGAGGTCAAAGTAGTCTATGGAACAGCCCGGAGACAAGGCGGTTCATTTGGCCAAACCTGCGGAGTAGTTTTGTTTCGAGGCCGCATCCTGCGACAAGGGTGGGCGTTTCCTGCGGAGATCCGTCGCATCCCTGGACCCATAAGAGTCGGCTTGCCCGGGACCGTCGCAGGTTTTGTCTGCGCGCGGCGCATCTATAGACCGGCCGCCGTCGCCAGTTTCTTCATATTTGCCCTGCCCGTCGCTGTTTCCCACGATTTCGACGACGGCGTCGCGGCGACGAGCTTGAACAGGCGGGAGTCCTGAAGCGAGGCCACCACAAATTCCGTCGAGTCGCTCAGTTTGTTGACGCCGAATTTCGCTGGGTGCGCCAGCCCCGGAAGGTCTTCGGCGTTCATGAGGAGTGCAAATGGATTCGCGGCAATTGCCGCCTGTGGCGATGGATACGTCAGGACTTCGATGACAAGGCCGTTGGTCGTAACCCCGCTTTTGTCGAATGGATAAAGACAGGAGTCGGTGGTGGTCCCGTCTGGCGACCTTTCGGAACTCGGCTGGGAGGGACCCAGCGAGGACGCGACATCCCCCAGGGCGTCCTGGATGGCACCTTGGCTCAGCAGGGCGCAAGCAGCCGAGTCCGACGACGGCAGGACGGTCCGTCCATCCCTGCCAATGGTGGGCCCCGTGGGGGCGTTGCTGCTCGGTGGCGCCGCAGGGGAGTCGCTGCTCGCTCCGCTCCCGGACGAAGGCCCGCCGGACGAGCACGACGAAGCCGCAACCAGTATCACTAGTCCGGCGAAGCCGGCCGCCATGCGCCTACCGGAATACATCGGAGCCTACCCCCATGATGAGCCGATCGCCGGGTGCGGCTGTACGCAGGTAACGCACGATGTCGCTTTCGCTCAATGAAATACATCCCCAAGTGGCTACAGGATTGGAATGGAGGAAGATGGCGAAGCCGGCATTCATTGTGATGGGCGAGTCCGGTTCCCGGTTGTAGTTGATCACGGCGCCCTGCCTGTAGTCGCCCTGCCGGCGCGTGGCGTAGTACCACATGTTTTCATCCGGAAAAATGTCTGCGCTGGACTCGAAGTACCTGTTGTAGTTGCCGTTCAACCGTCCGCCCCACCGGGAATAGGGGTTCAGGGTGATGTAGTTCAAGGCCGTCCCTGGGTTTCCGATTCCGAAAGCATCAGAAATCGTGAAGGAACCGGTGGGCGAGTATTTGTTGATGGTCGGCCCGGTTGCAACGCCCGGACGGGCAAAACCGCTTTCGCCGTCAAATCCGCTGGTGCTCCATTCCGTGCGGTAGGCGCCGTTCTCGCGGACGCAGTTCACAAAACTGATGTGGGTCGACGGGTAATTCTCGGCAACCGCGAAGGACACCCGGGGTGTTCCTCCGGGGTACTTCGTGGTGCCGCGGTTCAGCGATTCGCAGTAGCTTGCCGGGAACTGCGAGTAGCTAATTCCGGACTGCGGCGACCAGCTGACCTTGCCAAACTGGTAGTACTGGGTGCACTGCCCGCCGCTGCAGGTTTCGGCTCCTGTGGGAAAACCAAGCGAGCCGCGGTCGAAGTTCCGTGCTCCCCATTCGGCCCGGGTGGCCCCCCACGTGGGCTGGGCTCCGGTGCCAGGACTCCAGATGATGGCGCCGCCCTGGTAGTCCTGGTAGCACCCTCCTTGTGTAAGTCCGCACGTTTCGGCGCTGGTCGGGTACCCCATCGGACCGTCGACGAAGTTCAGCGTGCCCCATCGGGCCCTGATTGCCCCCCAGGTGGGTTGGGCTCCGGTGGCCGGGCTCCAGATGATGGCCCCGCCCTGGTAGTCCTGGTAGCAGCCTCCCCGCGGCAGTCCGCAGGTCTCAGCGTTCGTCGGGTAGCCCATCGGACCGTCTACGAAGTTCAGTGTCGCCCACCGGGTCCGCGTGGCCCCCCACGTCGGCTGGGCCCCTGTGGCGGCAGACCAGATGATGGCCCCGCCCTGGTAGTCCTGGTAGCAGCCGCCCTGCGGCAGCCCGCAGGTGACGTCTCCTGTGGGGTAACGCATGGGGCCATCTACGAAGTTCAGTGTCGCCCACCGTGCCCGGGTGGGACCCCAGGTCGGCTGGGCTCCGGTGGCGGGAGACCAGATGATTGCGCCACCCTCATAGTCCTGATAGCAGCCGTTTTGGGGGAGCCCGCAGGTTGCGGCGGCAGTAGGGTAGCCCATTTTGCCATCCGCGAGGTTTTGCGCGGTCCACTTGGCGAGAATGTCGCCAGTGACGGGCTGGGCCTTCGTGGTGGCGGTCCAGGCTATGCTGCCGTTGGCAAATTCCTGGAGGCAGCCGTCGTTGCGCAGCCCGCATGACGCGGGCGCCTTGGCCGCCCCAAGGATGCCGGTCTGCGCCCCGAGGCTTGTCCAGCGATCAAGAATGGCTTGGGCGCCTGTGGTCAAGGGAACGCCGGCGTCCGCCTGGGCTTGGGCGCCTGCCACGGGGGGCGTCGCCGCCGCCTCCGGCGGCTGGATCGAGGGAGCCGGGGGCGTGGGGCCGGACGGGGCACCCGGGGTTGGCGACTGGGAAGGCGGCCGCGGCTCCGGCGGTGCGCCCGGTGCCTCTGAAGGTACCGCAGTGGCGTCGTTCGACGGCGTCGCGGCGGTTGCAGTCGGAACCGGCGAAGGGGCGGGGGTTGAATCTGCAACTGCCGGAGACCCGAGGGTTACCGCCAACGTCAGTGAACCCAGGACAACCCAGAAAGGTCTGTGGCGTGTTCTCATTTTGTGCATTTATCCCCCAATTAACGGCCCTCACGACTGCAAGAATCACAATAGCGGTTATTCGCGGTGTTTACCCGTAATAAGGAGGACGCGCCGAAATCAATAGTCGGCAGTGCCGGGCGTGGGGCAGGTTAGCCGGCACAAGTCTTCGGTGACCTTATGGGTCATTAATGATGGGGATTGTTTCGGAATTTCCCGGAGAAATGCCGCCGCAATCTGTGGTTCCAGTCGGCGTCTTATCCCCGTTCGTGCCAGTCCTATGGACGTTTTGCAGCGCTGTCCCGGCGGGCGTAAATCACAAAGCGCTGCCCGCAATTGCGCATCCCTACGGCGCAGTCCTGAGTTTGACCACGGCCCCCAGGGCGGCCGACCACGTGATGGTCCCGCCCTGGTAGTCCTGGTAGCACGCACCGGCAGGCTGGCCGCACGTGACGTCGCCGGTGGGGTAGCCCAGTGGGCCGGTGAGGAAGCCGGTTTTGGCCCAGGCTGCACGGATCGGTCCGGTGGAGGGGTGGGCCCCGGTGGCCGGGGACCAGATGATCGCGCCGTTCTGGTAGTCCTGGTAGCAGCCGCCGGAGGGTTGGCCGCACGTGACGTCGCCCGTGGGGTAGCCCAGCGGCCCGTCGAGGAAGCCGGTTTTGGCCCACGCGGTCCGGATCGGTCCTGTGGAGGGGTGGCCGCCGGTGGCCGGGGACCAGATGATGGCTCCGTTCTGGTAGTCCTGGTAGCAGCCGCCGGAGGGCAGCCCGCAGGTGACTTCGCCCGTGGGGTAGCCCAGAGGTCCGTTCAGGAAGCCGGTTTTTGCCCAGGCGGTTCGGGTCGGACCGGTGGAGGCGTGCGCGCCGGTCGCCGGTGACCAGATGATCGCGCCGCCCTGGTAATCCTGGTAGCAGCCCGCGGAAGGCAGCCCGCACGTGACGTCCCCGATGGGGTAGCCCATCGGTCCGTCCACGAAGTTCATGGCGGCCCATCGGGCCCGGATGGGTCCGTAGGTAGGATGGGCGCCGAGGGCTGCGGACCAGATGATCGCGCCGCCCTGGTAGTCCTGGTAGCAGCCGCCGGAGGGGAGCCCGCACGTAACATCGCCCGCAGGATAGCCCATGGGGCCGCTGAGGAATCCCGATGCGTTCCACGCCGTGCGGACGGACCCGGTCGCCGTGTGCGCGCCGGTTGCGGCGGACCAGGCAATCGTTCCGCCCTGGTAGTTCTGGTAGCACCCGCCGGCGGGCTGCCCGCAGGCGAGGTCGCCGGTGGGGTAGCCCATCGGGCCGTCGACAGAGCCGGCTTTGCCCCACGCAGTCCGGATGGGACCGGTGGATTCGTGGGCGCCGGTGCCGGCGGACCAGATGATTGCCCCGCCCTGGTAGTCCTGGAAACAGCCGCCTGAGGGCAAACCGCAGGACACGTCACCGGTGGGGTAGCCCATTGTTCCATCGACGAAGTTCAGCGCGCCCCAGCGGGCCCTGATCGGCCCGTAGGTGGCCCGGGAGCCGGCGCCGCTGGACCAGATGACCGCACCGCCCTGGTAGTTCTGGTAGCAGCCGCCCTGCGTGAGCCCGCAAGTGACCTCACTGGTCGGGTAGCCCAACGGGCCGGTGAGGTAGCCGGTTGCGCCCCAGGCCGTGCGGACGGATCCGGACGTGGTGTGTGCGCCCGTGGCCGGGCTCCAGATGATCGCCCCGCCCTGATAGTCCTGGTAGCAGCCGCCCTGCGGCTGGCCGCAGGTCACGTCGCCAGTCGGGTAGCCCATCGGACCGCCGAGGAACCCGGTGGCCGCCCACTCGGTTCGGATCGGCCCGAAGGAGGCGTGCGAACCCGTGCCGGGGGACCAGATGATGGCGCCGCCCTGGTAATCCTGGTAGCAGCCGCCCTGCGGCTGGCCGCAGACAATCCCCGAGGCCGGCGCTCCGAGCGACGTGGTGGAAGCTGCCGTTGCGGCAATCCCCTGAGTCGCAGCGGGCGGCACTCCAGTGGCAAACCGCTGGAGGCTGGCGTAGTCGCCGTTCCAGATGTTGGAGTCGCCAGCAAACGGGCCGGTGCTGCTGTACTGCCACATGCTGAAGTTGTCCCAGCTCGACGGAATCGGGCCGGCATAGTCTGAGGCGGATCCGGGATAGTAGGCGACCCACAGCGGATAGTCGCTAAAGCCGCCCGGATCGCCGGTGCACTGCTTCCACCAGGACGAGTTCGTGTAGATGACCGGCAGGCGGCCGGTCAGGGAAAACATCGTGTTTCCGAAGTCGTGCACCCAGGACGTCAGCTGCGCCGGTGACATGCCGTAGCACGTGTCGCCGAAATAGACCCCGTTGATGGTCCGGCCCGCGTACGGGTTGTACTCGAAATCCAGTACGGGCGGAAGGGTGTAGCCGTCCGAACTCCACCCGCCACCATTCTGGACGAAGTATTGTGCCTGGTCCGCGCCTGACGACCAGTTAGGAATTGCAAAGTGGTAGGCACCCCGGATCATCCCGACGCTGCGTGATCCGTCGTACTGGGAGCTAAAGGAATCGTTGGTGAAGTAGTTGCCTTCGCTGGCTTTTACGTAGGCGAAGCGGGCACCCATATTCCATTGCGTCGGCCAGTCGACGCCGGACTGGTAGCCGCTGACGTCAAGGCCCTTCACGCCAAACGACGGCGACCACGAGCCCTGCGTTGTCAGTGTTTCGATCGCTGCCGACTGCGTGCTGGTTTTGAGGGACGGCGAAGGTCCGGCAACCCGGGCGGAGCGCTGGCCCATCTCGGCGCCTCCAGGGCCCACGGCGGCAGCCATTGCGGCCTTGTCCTTCGACGCCGTGCCGGCAGCCGGGGCACCCACTGACGCCGTCGGGGCGGCGGCCGGGGCAAGAGGCGCGGAGTTGGGGGACACCGTCGGTGCCGGAGCCTGGGCGGCGGACGCGGGCGCGGGCGTGGTCGTCGGCGCTGCCGTCGCAGCTGCCGTCGCGGTGGTGGTCGCTGCGGAAACGGCCGGCGTCGGTGTCGGCTCGACGGCGGCGGACGGCGAGGCGAGTCCAAGCCCGGCCAACAGGGAGGCGGCCAGGGCGATGACCCCGACTCGGCGGCCGCGGTGACTATTGGGGGAAGTTAGGGTCCGCTTCATTTTCCGCTCCGGAACAACGACACGTTCTTAGGCCGCATCACATGGGTCTCAAGGCCGGGTCCAGCGCCAAGAAGTGGCCCGGCTAGAGAATGTCTGACTTGTCGCGCCCACCCTAACACCGGCAGAAATGTGAAACCAGTGATTCGGATGGTGCTGGTGTGAATGTTGTCATGCCGCAACCTTAAAAGTTGTCCACAAGCCCCGCGGCAGGCTCTTGCCCGGCCGACGGCCTCCGCCTATTTTTAACCCAATTGCACCGCCTGTCGGCAGGGGCGAAAGTCATATTGGGGGCCCCATGGAGGCTGTGCGTATTGTCGAGGACGAAGTCCGCGAGCTGATTCGGCGGCGGGGTCTGGACCCTCAGCGGCAGGCAGGCGAGGTCCGGCGTCTCGTGGACGCAGCAGTCAGTGACTACGACGAGCGGGCGCTCCTTGCGCCGCTGCCTCCGCTGGGACCCCTGGAGTCGGCCCGAAGATTTGTCTACGACGCGGTGGCCGGGTTCGGGTCGCTGCAGCCGTTGCTGGATGATCCGGCAATCGAGGAAATCTGGATCAACTCCCCCAACGAGATCTACGTGGCGCGCAACGGGGAATCGGAGCTGACTTCTGTCTCCCTGACAGGCCAGCAGATCCGGGACCTGGTGGAGCGGATGCTCAAGAGCTCCGGCCGCCGCTTGGACATGTCGTCTCCGTTTGTGGATGCCGCCCTTCCGGACGGGTCCCGTCTGCATGTAGTCATCCCGGATGTCACCCGGCGCCACTGGGCCGTGAACATCCGCAAATTCGTGGTCAAAGCCAGCCGGCTTGAGCATTTGGTGGAGTTGGGCACGCTCACTCCGCAGGCCGCACGCTTCCTCGGTGCGGCCGTGGCCAGCGGCCTCAACATCCTCGTGTCCGGAGCGACGCAGGCAGGGAAGACGACCATGCTGAACTGCCTCGCCGCGAGCATCGGAACCCGCGAGCGCGTCATCACGGTGGAGGAAATCTTCGAGCTGCAGTTTCCGCTCCGTGATGTTGTGGGTTTGCAGTGCCGGCAGCCCAATCTTGAGGGCGCGGGTGAAATCCCCCTGCGCCGACTGGTCAAGGAGGCGTTGCGCATGCGGCCGGATCGGCTGGTGGTCGGCGAGGTTCGGGAAGCGGAAAGCCTAGACATGCTGATCGCCTTGAATTCCGGGCTCCCCGGGATGTGCACTGTCCATGCCAATTCGGCGCACGACGCGGTGACGAAAATATGCACCCTTCCGCTACTCGCTGGGGAGAACATCTCCAGTGCCTTCGTGGTCCCCACGGTGGCCTCCTGTATTGACCTTGTAGTCCATTGCAGCAGGCACGCCAACGGGCGCCGGCAGGTGACGGAAATCCTGTCGCTCGGCCGCAGGGTGGAGAACGGCATCATCGAGTCGTCCATGGTGTTCGCTGTGACGGATGGACAGCTCCGTGCCAGGGCCAATTCGATGCCGGCCGCGGAGAAATTCGCGCAGTCCGGGTACGACGTCGCGGCGCTGCTGGGGCCGCTCTGATGGCGCCGCTGCTGGGGGTGCTCGGCGGGGCGGGACTGCTGTTGATCTGGTGGTCGTTATGGGAGAAACCGCGGACGGTCCGGCCCATGCGCCGGGCGGGGAGGCTGGAGGACCTGCTGCGGACAGCGGGCATAGAAAGAGTCAGCGCGGCGGGACTGATCACCTCTTGTCTAGGGGTCGGGGCCTTCACGACTATTACGTTTTTCGCAGTGACCCGGTCGTGGCCGATCTCTGGATGTTTTGGCATGTTCGGCGGTTGGCTGCCCATGGCTATCGTGCGATGGCGCGCCCGCAAGCGCGCAGCCGTCCTGCGCCAGCTCTGGCCTGACGTTGTGGACCACCTGAGGTCGGCCATCAGGGCAGGACTGTCGTTGCCCGAGGCGCTGATCCAGCTGGGGCACAAAGGCCCGGTGGAGCTCCGTCCTGTGTTTATCGACTTTGGCTCGGACTACCGTTCGGGAGGCAGGTTTGATCCGTCCCTCAATCGCCTGAAAGAACGGCTGGCGGATCCGGTGGCTGACAGGATCGTGGAAGCCCTCCGACTCACCCGGGAGGTAGGCGGCTCAGACTTGGGCCGGCTCTTGGGCACCCTCGCAGAATTCCTGAGGGAGAGCGCGCGGACCAGGAGTGAGCTTGAGGCCCGGCAATCCTGGACGGTCAACGCTGCGCGGCTTGCCGTTGCCGCTCCGTGGGTAGTTCTGGTACTGCTGGCGAGCCGCCCCGAAGCAGTGACGGCCTACAACACGCCGGTCGGCGCTGCCGTGTTGCTCGGCGGACTTGGGGTCTCACTGCTTTCCTACGCCATCATGCTCCGCATCGGTGCTCTGCCGGAAGACGAGCGGGTCCTCCGATGACAGGGCTCATGGCGAGCGCCGCGGCGTGCGGGCTTCTCCTCGGTTCCGGCCTGTGGCTATTGCTCGTGAGGCTCCCGTTCATGCGCCCCATGACGTTCGCGGATCGCATCGGGCCGCAACTGAAGACCCATAACCTGGAATCACGGCTCCTGCGGTCAGTGCCCGGAAACATCACCCCTTTTGGTCCACTCGAACGAATTCTTCGCCCTGTGATCAGCGATGCCATCGCGTCGGCGGGCAGGATCAACCTTGGCTCGACGGCCTTGAACCGCCGGCTTGCCCGCGCGGGCAGCAGCCGGACGACGGCGGATTTCCGGGCTGAGCAACTCCTGTGGGCTCTTGGCGGTTTCGCCCTCGCGGTCGGTGTGCTCGTCCTCGCCGGAGTGATCGGACGGTTCAGCCCGTTCGTGGCCGTCCTGGTCGCGCTCGGCGCCGCCACGGGCGGATTCCTCCTGAAGGACTATCTCCTGGGTGCGCTCATCAAAAAGCGCGAATCCCGAATGATGGCCGAGTTCCCCAGCATCGCTGAGCTCATGGCCCTTGCTGTCAGTGCCGGCGAAAGTGCCACCGGGGCGCTGGACAGGGTCTGCCGCAGTGCCAGGGGGGAACTGGTGAAGGAATTTACCCGCGTTCTGGCCGAGACACGCGCCGGGACGCCCCTCGTGGAGGCGCTGCAGGAGTTCTCAGCGCGGACGGACCTTGGCCCGCTGGTCCGCTTTGTTGACGGGATGATCGTTGCCGTGGAGCGGGGAACGCCCCTCGCAGACGTGCTGAGGGCACAGGCCCAGGATGTCAGGGACACGGCGAAGCGGGATCTGATGGAGTCGGCTGGGAAGAAGGAAATCGGGATGATGGTGCCGCTCGTTTTCGGAGTCTTGCCGCTCACCGTCGTATTCGCCGTGTTCCCGGGTCTGGCGGCGATCAGCCTGGGACTGTAGGGCCCGGATTCCCCCGGCACGTATCACGGGGGAAGTAAGGAACATATCACGAGGGAAGCAGAGACGAAGCAAGAGAAAGAGGACAAAGTGACAAAAATCGGAAGCCGCGTGGCGCTGTTGATCTTCACGCTTGGCATGTTGCTACGGCGGTCCGGTCCACGCACCGGAACCAGAAATTCCGCTGAAGATGGCCGGGGGCACAGCGAACGTGGCGACGTCCCGGGGTGGGTGATGATCACCCTGATGTCGGCCGTCCTTGTGGCGGCACTGCTGGCGCTCGCCGGGCCGGCCCTCGAGGCATTGTTCAACCAGGCTATGGACAAGGTCGGGCAATAGTCCACGGGAACCCGCCGGACATAGGGGCTGGAGGCGGGACATGATGGACGGGCGGGCGCCCGCTTGCCGTACCGGCGATTATCCCGCCCTGGCCGGAAGTGCGCGGCAAAACGGCTCGGCGGTTGTCGACTTCGTGCTGATCGGCGCCCTCGTGACGCTTTTCTTCCTGGCGATCATCCAGCTGACCCTCGTCCTCCATGTCCGGAACACGCTGATTGATGCGGCAGCATCTGGTGCTAGGTACGGCACGCTCGCGGACCGGAACTCCGAGGACGCGCGGTCCCGGACGTCCCAGCTGATCAGCGTGGCACTTAACCCGGAGTTCGCACAGGACGTGACGACGCGCGAATCGACGTATCAGGGCATCCCCACGTTGGAGGTGACGGTCCGAGCCCCATTGCCAGTCATTGGCCTGATCGGTCCCCGCGCAGTGCTGGAGGTGACAGGCCATGCGGCCATCCAGCGGTGAACGGGAAGTGCCCTGCCCCGATCAGCGCAGCCCCGGCATGGGCCGTCCCGGCCACGCACGGCCCGGTACGGGCCGCCCCGACGGCTGCCGCCTTGGCCACGCACGCCCCGGCGAGGAAGGCACGGGCGACGACGGCGCGGAACGGGGGAGCGCCGTCGTCGAGTTCGTCTTCCTGGCCCTGCTGCTGATGGTGCCGCTGGTCTACTTCATCATCACGGTGGGTCAGATCCAGGGCGGTTCCTTCGCCGTCGTGGGGGCCGCGGACCAGGCAGCCAGGGTCTTCGTCGCCCAACCCGACGCAGCCAGGGGACGCGCAGCCGCCGAACAGGCTGTGCAGCTGGCGCTCGCCGACTATGGTCAGCCTGCGGCCAACGCGAGCGTTGACACGAGTTGCGAACCCGCGGACTGCACCGCCGCCGGGTCGGCCGTGACCATCACCGTGCACCTCACCGTGCCGCTGCCGTTTGTTCCGTTCAGTGATTCGCTGCGGCTCAACGCCAGCCAACTCAGCGCCTCGGCGACCCAGATTGTGGGACGCTTCCGATGAGTCCCTGCAGCGACCGCCGCACGCCGCCCTGTCCCCTGGACCGCAGTCCCCTGGACCCGTGCCCCCTGGACCGCAGTCCCCAAGCACGAGGCGAGGACGGCCAGCTGATGGTGCTGATCATCGGCTACGTGCTGGTGGCCCTCCTGGTCGCAACCGTGGTGATGGCTGCATCCAGTGTCTACCTCGAGCACAAGAAACTGCTGTCCATGGCGGACGGCGCATCGATGGCGGCAGCGGACAGCTTCACCTTGGGACAGCTCGGAAGCGGCTCCGGCGCTCCCACCGCGATCCTCAGCGCCGGCAGGGTGCGCAGTACCGCCGCCGACTACCTGAGCCGCAATAGCGTCTTTGCGCGGTTCAGTGACCTCGCCGTCGCCCCGGCGACAGGGAGCCCCGACGGTTCTACCGCTGTCGTGGCGCTGAGCGCCACCGTTCACCCGCCCATCGTCAACTTCCTGGTCCCGGACGGCATCCGGATCGAGGCGACGTCGACGGCGCGGTCCCGGCTGACGCGCTGACCGCGCACCGGGTACGACCCCCGCAACGGGGCGGACCGGGACGGACCGGGGCGATCGGCGGGGCGGCGCGCGGGGGATAGCGTAGGCTTGAAAAACCATGGCAAACATTGATTTTCCCGCTGAAATCCGCGCGCTGCGCGCCACCTATGCCTCCATCGAGAACGTTTCGAATGTCGAGGCGCTCAAGGAAGACATCGCCGAACTGAGCGAGCGGGCAGGCGAGCCCAACCTGTGGGACGATCCCGCGGCCGCGCAGGTCATCACGTCCAGGCTCTCGCACCGGCAGTCGGAGCTGGAACGACTGAACTCGCTGAACTCGCGCATCGACGACCTCGAAGTCCTCGTGGAGCTCGGCCAGGACGAGGACGACGCCGCCTCCATGGGGGAAGCCGCGACGGAACTTGAATCGATCAGGAAAGCGCTCAAGGAACTCGAAGTCGTGACGCTTCTCTCCGGTGAGTTCGACGAGCGTGAGGCCGTGGTTACCATCCGTGCAGGCGCCGGCGGCGTCGATGCCGCGGACTTCGCCGAAATGCTGCTGCGCATGTACCTGCGCTGGGCCGAACGCCACGGCTACCCGACGACCATCATGGACACCTCCTACGCCGAAGAGGCCGGCCTGAAGTCCGCCACCTTCGAGGTCAAGGCGCCGTACGCTTACGGCACGCTGAGCGTCGAAGCCGGCACCCACCGCTTGGTCCGGATCAGCCCGTTCGACAACCAGGGCCGCCGGCAGACCTCGTTCGCCGCTGTGGAAGTGATCCCGCTGATCGAGCAGACCGACTCCATCGACATCCCGGACAACGAGATCCGGGTGGACGTCTTCCGCTCGTCCGGCCCGGGCGGCCAATCGGTCAACACGACGGACTCCGCGGTCCGCCTGACCCACATCCCCACCGGAACCGTGGTGTCCATGCAAAACGAGAAGTCACAGCTCCAGAACCGCGCGGCGGCCCTGCGGGTGCTCCAGTCCCGCCTCCTGCTGCTCAAGAAGGAGCAGGAGGACGCCGAGAAGAAGGCGTTTGCCGGCGACGTCAAGGCCTCGTGGGGGGACCAGATGCGCTCCTACGTCCTGAACCCCTACCAGATGGTCAAGGACCTCCGTACCGAGCACGAGGTCGGCAACACCTCGGCCGTGTTCGACGGCGAGATCGACGACTTCATCGACGCCGGGATCCGCTGGCGGACCGACAACCGCAACGCCGAGAAGTAGGCCCGGCGCGCCCGTGCTGGGAGGTCCCTGGCAATCGCGCGACACGCCCTGCCGCTCCGGCCCATCCTCCGGCGTCCGTGCGTATAGTCGAGGGGCCGGAGCTCTACTTCCCCCAAACGAAAGCCCGTGCACCGGCAGCAGAACAGGGTCCTAGCGCCCGTCCTGCAGGGTACTTAGGGCCATGATCCGTTTCGAAAATGTCACCAAGGTCTACGACCAGAACGCGCGTCCCGCGCTGGACTCGATCAACCTTGAGATCGACCGTGGTGAATTCGCCTTCCTAGTCGGCGCCTCAGGCTCCGGCAAGTCGACGTTCCTGCGCCTGGTCCTCAAGGAGGACCGGGCCTCCTCCGGTGCCGTCTATGTTGCCGGCCAGAACGTCGCGAACATTTCCAGCTGGCGCGTGCCCAGACTGCGACGGGGCATCGGCGTCGTCTTCCAGGACTTCCGGCTGCTGCCGCAGAAGACGGTCTTCGCCAACGTCGCCTTCGCCATGCAGGTCATCGGCAAGAGCCGCAGCGTCATCCGGGACACCGTGCCGGAGGTCCTCAAGACGGTAGGCCTCGAGGGCAAAGAGAACCGGCTGCCGCATGAACTTTCCGGCGGCGAGCAGCAGCGCGTGGCGATTGCCCGCGCCGTCGTCAACCGCCCCGGCATCCTGTTGGCCGACGAGCCCACGGGAAACCTCGACCCCACCACCTCTATGGGCATCATGGGGGTGCTGGATAAGATCAACCAGAACGGCACCACCGTGGTGATGGCGACGCACGACGACGACATCGTCAACGAGATGCGCAAACGCGTCGTGGAACTGAAGAACGGCGTCGTGATCCGTGACGAGGCCAAGGCACTGTACACGTCCATGATTCCGGTGGTGGGGCAGTCCCGCCGACTGCGGGACGCCAGCGGCCGGGACTCCGAGCCCGTCGCCTCCGCCCGCAGCGAAGTACGGGCCGACTCGCGCGCTGGTGCCCGAGCCGCCGGGGAGGGCCAGCTGTGAGGCTCGCATTCGTCCTCGGCGAAATCGGCAGCGGCCTGCGCCGCAATGTGGCCATGGTGGTCTCCGTCATCCTCGTGACCTTCGTGTCCCTGACGTTCGTCGGCGCCGCCGGCATGCTGCAGCTGCAGATCAACCAGATGAAGGGCTACTGGTACGACAAAGTCCAGGTCGCCATCTTCCTGTGCAGTGACGGCTCGTCGGCGCCCGGCTGCGCTACCGGACCGGCCACCCCGGAACAGCAGGACAACCTCCGCAAGCTCCTGCAGTCGCCGGCGGTGTCCCAATACGTCAACGACTTCCAGTTCGAGTCCAAGGACGACGCCTACAAGCACTTCAAGGAGCAGTTCTCCAATTCCCCGATCGTGGACTCGGTGACGCCGGACCAGCTGCCCGCCTCCTTCCGGATCAACATGAAGGACCCGGAAAAGTACCAGATCATCAGCGAAACGTTCTCGTCCCAGGCCGGCGTGGAAACAGTGATCGACCAGCGCCAGCTCCTGGAGAAACTGTTCTCGGCCATGAATGCCGCCTCGCTCGTGGCGGTGAGCATTGCCGGCGTCATGATCGTCTGCGCCATCCTGCTGATCGCGACGACGATCCGGCTCTCGGCCTTCAGCCGCCGCCGGGAAACCGGAATCATGCGCCTGGTGGGGGCATCCAAGGCTGTCATCCAGCTGCCCTTCATCCTTGAGGGCGTCATCGCGGCCGTGATCGGGGCTGCCCTTGCCTCGGGCACGTTGTGGGCCGTCGCCCACTTCTTCCTCGGTGACTACCTTTCCAAGCTTTACCCGGACACCGCCTTCATCTCGCCGGGCCAGACCCTGATCCTGGCGCCTGCCCTGATCGGACTGGGCGTTGTCCTGGCCGGAATATCCTCGCTCCTGACCCTCCGCCGATACTTGCGGGTCTAGAGTGCGCAACGAAAAGGGAACGCTTATGACACCGATGGCCCGTCCCACCCTTCGGCTCCGCCTGGTCGGACGCCGCAGCCGCATGATCAGCGCCACCCTGGCATTGGTCCTGGCGGGAAGCATGGGCGCGTCGGCCCCGGTTGCATTTGCGGACAACCTTGAGGACCAGCAGGCCGCCCTGAAAGACCAGGCGGCGCAGGTCCAGGACTCCCTTGAGTTCGTGGACGCCAAGATCTCCCAGGCCGCAGCGGATCTGGTGGTCTACCAGGGGCAGCTCCCGGGAGCCCAGCAGGCGCTCCTTGATGCCCAAGGCCGCGTGGCCGGCGCCGTCAAGGAATCGGAAGCACTGGCTGCCCGCGTGGACCTGGCGCAGCAGAACAAGGCCAAGATCACGCAGCAGCTCGAGACCGACAAGCAGAAGATTTCGGACACCAAGAAGCTGATCGGGCAGATCGCCACGCAGGCGTACAAGTCCGGCGGCGTCCCGTCCAACCTTTCGCTGTTCTTCGGCTCCAACAGGAGCGGGAGCCTGACCGACACCATCGACCTCGCCGACCAGGCGATGCGAAGCCAGAACTCGGCGATGGACAAGCTCACCCAGCAGAGCGCCACCAACGTCAACTCGCAGGCACGGCTGGAGGCCGTGGAAACGGAAATCACAGACCTCAAGGTCAAGGCGGACGCGGCGCTGGAACGGGAAAAGGCGGCCCGCGACGAAGCTGAAGCCAAGAAGGCCCAGGTGGACAAGCTCATCGCCGACACCACCCGGATCAACGCCGAACTCCAGGCGGCCAAGCCCGGCATCCAGAACCAGCTCGCCCAGGTCAAGGCCCAGCAGGACGCCGTGGCCGCCGAAATTTCCGAGCGTGACCGCAAGCTCCGTGAGGCCTGGGAAGCGGAACAGCGCCGCATCGCAGAGGCGGCTGCTGCGGCGGCGCGCGCTCAGGGACAGGCTGTCCAGCCCTACGTCCCGCCGGCCCAGGGCTCGCCGTCGGCGTTCGGGCTCCGGCACCCGTTCGATTCCAACATCCCCATCACTTCCGGATTCGGGTGGCGCGCGACGCCGCCGGGCACCATCGACTTCTACGGCACCGGCGGCTACATGCACACCGGCATCGACTTCGGCGCCACGTGTGGCACCCCCGTGTATGCGGCGGCGGCGGGCACCGTCTTCTCCGCCGGTTGGGGAAACGACGGCGGCGGCAACCGGGTGAAGATTTCCCACGGCGTCGTCCAGGGCAACTCGCTGACCACGATCTACTACCACAACACGTCAGTGGTCGTTTCCGTCGGCCAGCAGGTCAGCCAGGGACAGCTGATCGCCTACTCCGGGACCACCGGAAACTCCACCGGATGCCACGCGCACTTCGAGACCTGGCTCAACGGCCGGGCTGTGGACCCCATGACCCTGCTCTGACCCGGTCCAGCAGGGAACCGCAGCGTTGGCTGCCCTGCCGTAAACTGGAATAGCTCCGCGCCACACGGCCGGAGCGAACCACCAACAGATTCGAGGAGTCCTACCGTGCCCAAAGAAAGTGGCCGAAAGGTAGTGGCCACCAACCGCAAGGCCCGGCACGACTACCACATCCTTGACACGTATGAGGCCGGCATCGCGCTGATGGGCACCGAAGTGAAGTCCCTGCGCGAGGGCCATGCGTCCATGGTGGACGGCTTTTGCACCTTCTACAACGACGAGCTGTGGATGGAGGGCATCCACATCCCTGAGTACCACCAGGGGAGCTGGACCAACCATGCCGCACGCCGGCGCCGGAAGCTGCTCCTGCACCGCGACGAGCTCACCAAGATCTCGCACAAGATCCGCGAATCAGGCTTCACGATCGTCCCGCTGCAGCTGTACTTCCTGGACGGCCGGGCGAAGGTCGAGATCGGCGTCGCCCGCGGCAAGAAGGAATACGACAAGCGCCAGACACTGCGTGAGCAGCAGGACAAGCGGGAGGCCCTGCGCGTCATGCGCGAACGCAACCGGCGGTAGTGACCGGGTTCGGCCGACCGCCACCTGCGGGAATGATTCCGGCAGGGCGTGCGTTATGATTAGTAGTCCGGGAAGGATACGAAAGTATCCGGACCGGGTTTGATAAAAAAATACGGGGATGATCGGTTTCGACGATGTTAGTCGCGACAGGTGAAGCGGGCCGAGGATGCAGAATTATCTCGTAAACGCTGTCTGCAAACCAATAAGTGCCGAATCAAAACGCACTGACTTCGCTCTCGCTGCCTAAGCAGTAAGACAGTCCGTCAGCCCGAGGTTGCTATTGCCCCGGATCCTGGCGTCATTTAGATAGCCACTGCTGTTTACCTCCGTCATCGGGGTGAACGGGACTCTTAGATGACTGGGCCCGGATCAGCCAGCTGTTTGCAGCATGGCCGGGGCCGAGAAAGTCCGACGCAAACTGCGCCCGGAGAAGCCCTGACAACACGACATCGGACGGGGGTTCAATTCCCCCCATCTCCACCATGGGAGCCCCGGCAACGGAGCTCCACCCCGTAGAACAGAACAAAAGACCGGAAGCTCTTGCTTCCGGTCTTTTGTTTTTGCTGTGGCTCATCAGGAAACCGGCTGGCCCCGCGCCCGCTCTGTGCCTGGGAGTCCGGCGCCTGCCGGGCGCCTGCCGGCGCTTCTGGAAAGCGCCTCCCGACTGGCGCTTGCAGGTCAGCGCTTCTTGATGTGTGCCACCGGGTCGGTGTGGGTGTCAGCGACGTTTTTCGCCTTTTTATCGGCCCGTTTTTCCTTGATGGTCTTCACCGGTTTCTTTGTCAGATGCTGGTGCGGCGACTTGTCAGGCATTGTGCCCTCCCTCACGGCAGGGGCCCGGAATGGCCCCTTGCTCTTAAGTTACGCCTCGGGGACGGCGACGTCCACGATGCCGACGAAGCGGCTGCCGACGCCCTCATACTCGCTGCGGACGAGTCCTGCGGCCACCGCGGGGACCTCGTAGGGTGCATGGTGGGCGCAGCAGACATAGGTGAAGTCCGGCCACCATTTTTTGGGGCGGGCGGCTTCGGCGAACCCGCAGACGGCGCACGTCAGCTGGACCCAGACAGGGCGCTTGCCGGTCCGGTTGGCCTTGGACTGGACCAGCCAGGCCGGGGGATTGTCCAGGAGATCGCCGAGCTCGGCGTCGGACAACCGGGACGGGATGCCGTGACGGTGCGCCATTTCCAGGGGAATGTCGAGGATCTGGGCTGCTTCACGTCGGGTAACCATCCTTCAACTTTACGGGATTTCAGGTCACCTCCCGGACCGGGAACTGCGCTCAGGGGAGGCCTGGATCCGCCTGGACCAGTCCTCCCGCGCCGGACACGCCGGTGTTAGGCTCATCCCAGGATCCGCAGCCCCAAGCCGTAGGAGGTAGCAGCCATGTCCGGCGCCTCCGAGGCCAGCACCCTGGACTTGCAGAAGCGGGTGCTGTACGTGGCGATCGTTGCCTCCTTCATCGCATTCCTCGACGGCTCGGTGGTGAATCTCGCCCTTCCGGCCCTCGAGCGCGAACTCGGCGGCGGCCTCGTGGTCCAGCAGTGGGTCGTTGACTCCTACCTGCTCACCCTCGGCGCACTCATTCTGGTGGCAGGCTCGCTCTCGGATTCCTTCGGCCGTGCAAGGGTCCTGCGCTGGGGCCTGGCCGGATTCACGATCACGTCCGTTCTCTGCGGACTGGCGTGGAGCGGGGAGTTCCTCATCCTGTTCCGCGGGCTCCAGGGCATTGCGGGCGCCCTGCTGGTCCCGGGCTCGCTGGCCCTGATCGTCACGTACTTCGAAGGCCCTGAACAGTCCGCCGCGATCGGCAAATGGTCCGGCTGGACCAGCGGAGCCATCGTCGCGGCACCCCTCATCGGCGGGCTGTCCGTGGACCTGCTCTCCTGGCGGGTCATCTTCTTCATCAACATCCTTCCCGCGGCTGCAGTGTGGCCTGTGCTCAGCGGCCTGCTGCGCACGGACAGGGTCCTCGGTCCCGGCAGGCACATTGATTTCCGGGGTGCCGCCCTGGCCGTCGTGGGCCTCGGGGGCGTTGTCTATGCCTTCATCGAACGCGGCAGCCTGGGCTGGGACAGCCCCCAGGTCTGGTTGCCTTTGAGCGTGGGCATCGCGGCCCTCGCGGCATTCCTGACATACGAGGCACGTGCCACCACCCCGATGATGCCGCTGCGGCTTTTCCGTATCCGCAACTTCGGCTGGGGCAACCTTGCCACCAGCGTCATTTACGGCGCACTCTCGCTCGGGTTTTTCGTGCTCGGCCTCTACCTGCAGCAGGTCGCCGGCCTGGGCGCGACGGCGGCGGGGTTCGCCCTGCTGCCGTCCACCCTCATCCTCCTGCTTCTCTCCGCGCGAATGGGCCGGCTGGCGGGCCGCTTCGGTTCCCGCTGGTTCATGACCGGCGGTCCGCTGCTGTGCGGCGCCGGCTTCGTGATCCTGACTGCCGTACGGACGCCCCTGGACTATGCCTCGCAGGTGCTCCCGGGAGTGCTGGTGTTCGGCCTCGGCCTCGCGGTCACTGTGGCTCCGCTGACGGCAGCGATCCTCGGCGCGGTTCCCCCGGAAGAAGCGGGCATCGGATCGGCCGTGAACAATGCCGTCGCGCGTATCGCGGGTTTAGTTGCGATCTCCTTCGCCGGGCTGATCGTGGGACCTGCGGTGACGACGTCGGGGCTTCATGCCGTGTGCTACGCCACGGCAGCGCTGTTTGTCGCGGGCGCGGCCTTCTCTGCTGGCGGCATCCGGAACCCCGCGCCGGCGGCGGAGCTTCCCGACGCCGAATAGCGCCGAAAAGGACTGCTAGCCGGCGAGGACGAGGCCGAGGGCGGCCGCCGTGAGACCAGCCAGGAGATTGCCCGCGACATTGAGCGCGGCGGCGCGGTAACGCGTCTCGCTCACCAGCCGCACTGTCGCGGTGGTCCAGGAGCTGAACGTGGTCAGTCCGCCGGCCAGGCCGGTCGCGACCCCGGCGTGCCAGTCTGCGCCCAGCTCCAGGTGGCCGGCCAGGCCGATGGAGAGGCCGATGATGAGGGAGCCGGTTACGTTCACCGCGAGCGTGGCCCAGGGCCAGTGCGGATGGGGGCCCGGGTGGTGGGCAAACCAGGAGTCGACGGCGAACCTGAGCAAGGCCCCTGCCACACCGAAGATTCCCACCAGGAGTGCGGTCATCATGGGGCGCCGCCGCCGAGGTCGGCGATGGCCTTGCCGGTCTTCCAGCCTGCCGCCGCGGCCCCGAGCCCCAGCACGAGGGAGAGGCCCAGATAGGCCAGCCACGTGGCATGAAAGCCGGTGCGGAACTGCTGGTCGACTGCCATCACGAGCGCCGAAAACGTCGTGAACGAGCCCAGAAGGCCCGGGCCGATCCCGGCCCGGAGCCAGAAAGCCGTCCTGGGCCGTGCGATCCAGATGGTGGTCAGGGTTGCCAGGACAAAGCTCCCGACGACGTTGATCACCAGGGTGGTCCACGGTACTGCGCCTGCCGGCTCGGGAAAGAGCAGGCCGGCGCCGAAGCGCAGTTCCGTCCCGAGGAAGCCGCCGACAGCGACGGCAGCCCAGGCCCGCCAGCCCGGCATGCCGGGGCGCCGGGCGGTACGGCCTTCCGCCAGCACGGTCTTCACTCAGTGTTCTTCCATGGTGCAGTCTGCATGGGTCGCTTCGCTGTGGACCCAGAGGGCGGACGCGACTTCCTCGGCGAAGTCGAATTCGCGCGGGGCTTCGCCTGAGCCGATCCGAACCACGAGCGGGCCGCCGAACGGCCTCCGGCCCAGGATCTCCACCTCGGCGTCCACGTCGATGTCCTCCGCCGCCAGGTAGCGGAGCAGTTCCGGGTTGTCGTCGCTGATCCGGGTGATCCGGCCGGTGTGGCCGTCGTCGAGCTCGCTCATGCGGTGCGCCGCGGGCATGAGGACGGAGCCGTCCGCGGCGGGGATGGGATCGCCGTGGGGGTCCCTGTCCGGGTTTCCCAGTTTGCCGGCCATCCTGTCGATGAACGTGTCCGAGACGGCGTGTTCGAGCAGTTCGGCTTCGTCGTGGACCTCGTCCCAGCGGTAGCCCAGTTCCCGGACGAGGAAGGTTTCGATCAGCCGGTGCCGCCGGACCATGGACAGGGCCAGCCGGACGCCGTCGGGCGTCAGCGTGATGGCGCTGTAGGGCTTGTGGTCCACGAGGCCCTGGTCCTTGAGCTTGCGGACCATCTCGGAAACGGAGGAGTTGGCCACACCCAGCCGCTGTGCAAGCTGGGTGGAGGTGATGGGCTTCTCCTGCCACTCGGTGAAGGAGTAGATGACCTTGACGTAGTCCTCGATCGAGGAGGAGGGCGTACTGGTCTTCACAGAGCCAAGCCTACCGTCAGCCGCGCCCGGCGAACGTGAGCCACAGCAGGACCAGATTCAGGGCCACCACCAGCACGACGCTGATGATGGCTGCGATCCGAAGGACCGGACCGTCCGCGAAACCGCCCATCAGGGTCTTGTTGCTGGTCAGGACAACCAGGGGAACGAGGACAAAGGGGATGCCGAAGCTCAGGACCACCTGGCTTAGGATGAGTCCCCACGTGGGATCGAAACCGACGGCCAGCAGCACGATGGCCGGGATCAGCGTGACAACGCGGCGGGTCATCACAGGGACGCGGACCTTGAGCAGGCCCTGCATGATGGTCCCGCCGGCGTAGCAGCCCACCGAGGTTGATGCCAGGCCTGAGGCGAGCAGCCCCACGGCAAAGACGACGCCGACGACGGGGCCAAGGTTCGCCGAAATGGCCGCGTGGGCGCCCTCTATGGTGTCTGTCCCTGCCTCGCCGCCCAGCGTCGATGCCGCCAGCAACAGCATCCCGATGTTCACGATGCCTGCAATGGCGAGGGCGGCCACGACGTCGAACCGGGTGGCCCGGACAAGGCGCGCGATGGCGGGGACCGGGATGTGCCCGTGCTCGTCCGGGCGGTGCCGGTCCCGGGAGAGAGCAGAGTGGACGTAGATAGCGTGCGGCATCACGGTGGCGCCGAGCATGCTGGCCGCCAGCAGGACCGTGTCCGGGCCCTGGAATCCCGGTACGAGTCCGGCCAGGGCGCCGCCGGGATCGGGCGGGCTGATGAACAGGCCGGCCAGGAATCCGATCGTGATGATGCCCAGCAGGAACATGATGATGAACTCGAACGTCCGCTGCTTTTCCCTGCTTTGGACCGCGAGGAGCAGCATCGAGACGGCGCCGACGATGACGGCTCCGAGGGGGAGGGGGAGGCCGAAGAGCAGATGCAGTGCGATCGCCCCGCCCACCACCTCGGCCAGGTCGGTGGCGGCGGCGACGATTTCAGCCTGCAGCCAGAAGGCCCGACGCCAGAAGGGCTTGAGCCGCTGGCCGAGGATTTCCGGCAGGCTCTTGCCGGTGACGATCCCGAGCTTCGCGGACTGGTACTGGACCAGCACGGCCATGACGTTGGCCACGACCAGGACCCACACGAGCAGGTAGCCGTACTTCGCTCCGGCCGTGAGATTGGCCGCGACATTCCCCGGGTCCACGTAGGCGATGGATGCCACGAACGCCGGTCCCAGCAGTCCAAGCAATGCCCTGCGCGCACCCGGGTGCTTCCGCGTGGGTATGCCGTGCGGCGTCGGTTCGTGTCCTGTTACATCCAGCACTGCCAGCTCCCGTGATTCGTCGCGTCCGCGTTGACACGACGGGTGGTTCCGGCCGGCACCAGGGCCGGGATCCAGGTTTTTTGCATGCCTACATATAAGAGTTAGGCATACCGAAACAATAAGCCCCGGGCGCGGTGCATGCAATGCGGCAGGCGCGGACCCGGGTCAGAGTCAACGCCGGTGCGGCAGCCGGGTCAGGCCCGGACCGCCCGCCAGGTCTGCGTCAGGTACGGCAGGCTGAGGATCTCGCCGGGGGCATGGGCCAAATGCTCCTGCAGGTACCAGTCCAGGTTTCCCATGACTTTGGACCGGGTGGCCTCCGTTGCTGCCAGATAGTAGCTGCGGGTCTTGGCCAGTTCCTTGATGTCCTCCGGGGTCACGGAATCTTCCCAGCGGGTCAGCTGGCTGGCCAGGCCGGTGAACTCCGGGCCCACGGTCGGCGTAAAGTGCGGTTTGTGGACGTCCCCTGCATGCATGATGCGCGAGAGCCGGTGCACCCAGGGAACCGAGGTGTCCAGCTGGTTCCAGACCAGCCCCAGGACACCACGGGGCCGGAGGACCCGGGCGATCTCCGTGCTGGCCGGAAGGGGATCACACCAGTGCCAGGCCTGGGCCACCGTGACAAGGTCGAAGGCTTCAGCCTCGAGTCCGGTGTCCTCCGCCGTTCCCACGACGGCGGGGACCCCCGGCAGCGTCCGGCGCAGTTGTTCCAGCATGTCCGCCGAGGGATCGACCGCGACCGTGTGCAGTCCACGATCGATCAGCAGCGCGGTGAACTTGCCGGTTCCGGCGCCGATGTCCGCGGCATTCCGCGCCCCGGCCGGGATCAGCCAGTCTGCGGATTCGCCAGGGTAGCCCGGGCGGACACGCTCGTAGTGTTCCCCGCCGTCCTGGAAGCTTTGCCCGAGCTCCTGGCGCCGCCCGCTGTGGAGTTTGGGTCCGTTGTGGAGCCTGGGGCCGCCGCGTGCCACGTGCGATCTCCTTCGGGAAAGTCCTGGTGTTGTGGATACCCTTCGAATTTACCGCACTCGCGCTGGCCTTCAGGGCGAGGTCTTCAGTGACTGGCCTTCGGCGCCTGGCCGCCAGGGCCTAGTCTTCAGTACACGGCGCCGCGCCTGCGGTGCCGGGTGTGTTCGGCGCCCAGTGCGGGTAGCTGCGGGTGTCGTTCGCCGGCACCCACCGGCCGGCGTCCACCACGTAGTCCCAGCCAAGTCCGGTCTGCCGGAGTCGTTCGATGCCGGCCAGCAGCCGCTGTGCATCCTCCAGCCGTGAGCCGAGGCCGAAGCTGGCCCGCAGGGAGCCGGCGGGCAGGCCGAGCCGTTTGAGCAGCGGGTGGGCGCAGAAGCGGCCGTCGCGCAGGCCGATGCCGTGTTCGGCCGAGAGATAGGCGGCCACGAGGCCGGCGTCGTAGCCTTCGACCGAGAAATTGACGACGCCGATGGTGCCGGTGCCCTCCCCGTCGCCATCTGCAGTGGTGTCTGTGAAGATGTGGTGGACGCTCACGCCGTCGATGCCCTGGAGCCCGTCGACAAGGAAAGCGCGGATGGCGTTCTCATGGGCGTGCCACTGCTCCTGGTCCAGGGCGGCGATCACTTCCGTGGCGCGGGCCAGCGTCGCCGCGCCCAGGACGTTGGGGGATCCGCCTTCGTGCCGTGCGGGGCCGGTGGTCCAGCTGACCGAATCGAGCCGTGCGTCACGGACGGCGCCGCCGCCGGCCAGGTGCGGGGTGCCGGCGTCGAGCCAGTCGGGGCGTCCCACCAGGACGCCCGCACCGAACGGCGCGTACAGCTTGTGGCCGGAGAAGGCGACGTAGTCGACGTCGTCGGCGGCGATATCGATCCGCCGGTGCGGCGCCAGCTGGGCGGCGTCGACGACGATCCTCGCCCCGAACTCGTGCGCCAGGGCGGCCAGTTTCCGGACGGGCAGGATTTCCCCGGTGACGTTGGAGGCTCCAGTCACGGCAAGCAGGCTGATGCCCCCGTGCGCCAGTTCCCCGCGCAGCTTCTCCACCGTGGCCGTGAGGGTGGGGGCCGCGACGACACTGCGGTGGGGCACGCTCTGCCACGGCAGGAGGTTGGCGTGGTGTTCGATGTCGAGGTAGAGCACCTCGCCGGTGTGCCGGCCCCCGCTCACGGGCAGGCATCCGGCCAGCAGGTTGAGGGAGTCGGTGGTGTTCCGGGTGAAGATGACGGAGTCATCGGCGCGGCCGCCGACGAAGTCCCGCACGATGCTCCGGGCGTTCTCGTATACCGACGTGCTGATCTGGGAGGCGTAGCCAGCGCCGCGGTGCACGCTCGCATAGAACGGCAGGATCTCGTTCAGGTAGGCAGAGACCACGGACAGGGCGGGGGCCGAGGCGCCGTAGTCCAGATTGGCGTAGCGGACGTGTCCGCCGTTGATCAGCGGAGCCTGGATCTCTGCACCTGTTACCGCGGAGAGCGGCCGGCGGGCGATGGCGAACCGTGCGTCGGAGTCCGCACCGGACAGCAGAACGTCGGGGCGGCCGGCCTGGGAGCCTGCTGTGGCACGGATGGCGGCGGGAAAAGTGGCAGTTGTCATGGGACCTCGCTCGAAAAGGACCCCACGCACCGGGGATCCGCGCTTGCCGGGTCCGTACCGGACCGGCCAGGTCGTCACCCGGGGCACCCCACCGCGAATGGAGGGTTGCCGGCCAGCAAACCGGGGTTTTGCGCTGGCACTCGTGACCTGCTTCGAGCCTAGGACATCCGCGCAGCCGGGGAAAAGGCCCGGCGCCAATGTGAAGCGCTTTGTTACGGGACGGGCGCTTAGAGGAGGTCGTCCAGGCCCGGGTTGAGGCGCTTCAGGACTTCTGAGTGGAGGATCGAGTTTGTTGCCAGGGCGTTGCCGCCGAACGGGCCGTCTTCGCCTTCCAGGGACGTGAAGCGGCCGCCGGCTTCGGTCACGATCGGCACCAGGGCGGCCATGTCGTAGAGGTTCAGCTCCGGCTCGCAGGCGATGTCGACCGCGCCCTCGGCCACCAGGCAGTAGGACCAGAAATCGCCGTAGGCCCGGGTGCGCCAGACTTCTTCGGTGAGGCCCAGGAACTCGTCCAGGTTGCCGCGCTGCTTCCAGCCGGTCAGGCTCGAGTAGGACAGTGAGGCGTCCGAGAGCTCGGAGACGTTGGACACCCGCAGCCGGGTGGCCGCAGCAAGTGATCGGCCCGTGTAGGCGCCGGCACCCTTGGCCGCCCACCAGCGCTTCCCCAGTGCCGGGGCGCTGACGACGCCGACGACCGGTTCGCCCTCGTCCACGAGGGCGATCAGGGTGGCCCAGACCGGGACGCCACGGACAAAGTTCTTGGTGCCGTCGATCGGGTCGATGATCCAGCGGCGGGAGCCATGGCCGGAACTGCCGAATTCCTCGCCGAGGACGGCGTCGCGGGGGCGGGAACGGGACAGCTGGCCCCGGATGGCCTCCTCCGCGGATTTGTCGGCGTCGGTCACAGGCGTGAGGTCGGGCTTCGTCTCTATCCGAAGGTCGAGCGCCTTGAAGCGGCTCATGGTCTGGGAATCTACGGAATCTGCCAGTACATGGGCAAGGCGCAGGTCATCGTTGTAGCTCGAAGCGGGTTGACTCATGGTTCCAAACTACCGCCAAAGCGGGCCGGCAGGCGGTAGGCCACGTCGCGGCGCCGCAGGCCGGGGGACCGGCAGCCCGGCCGTAGGCCCTACGAGACGGTGCCCAGTTCCTTGACGTCCTGGGCTTCCATCCGCGGGTCCGTCCCCAACAGCCGGCGCAGGGAGGCGAGCCGGGCCGGGCCGGAGGCTCCCGCGTGGCCGGCGGCCACCCAGGCGTCGACCCCGCAGTTGACGGCGGTGGAATCGTGCTTGCAGCCACGCTCGCAGTCATCGGTTCCCGGCTCGAGGTCGGGGAAGGAGCGCAGGATCCGGTCCGGATCCACATGGGCCAGGCCGAAGGACCGGATGCCGGGGGTGTCGATGATCCAGCTGCCGGCCGGGGCATCGTTGACTTTCAGGGCCAGCGCCGAGGAGGAGGTGTGGCGTCCGCGGCCGGTCACCGCATTGACGCCGCCGGTGGCCCGCTCGGCTCCCGTGAGCGCGTTGACCATGGTGGACTTGCCGACGCCGGAGTGGCCCAGCATGACAGTGACCTTGCCGTCGAGGTAGCCGCGCAGCTGGGACACCGCGTCCTTGTCCAGCCGCGCGGAGAGTCCGTCGTCCGAGCGGGCGTCGATGCCGGACGCAGCCGAATCCGCCGTCTTGGAGATGATCACCGGGAAGTCGAGGTGCCGGTAGTTGGACAACAGCTCCGCGGGGTCCTTGACGTCAGCCTTGGTGACGAGCAGCAGCGGTGCGATGCCGGCATCGTAGGCGGCCACGAGGGCCCGGTCGATGAAGCCTGTCCGCGGCTCCGGATTGGCCGCAGCGACCACCACCACGAGCTGGTCCGCGTTGGCGACGACGGCGCGTTCAATGGGGTCGGTGTCATCGGCGCTGCGCCGCAGGAGCGTCTTGCGGTCCTGGATCTTGACCAGGCGGGCGAGGGTGTCCGGTTCACCGCTGACGTCTCCGACCAGGGAGACGAAATCGCCGGCGACCACTGGGGAGCGGCGAAGTTCGCGGGCCCTGGCGGCGATGATCTTGCGTTCGTCGCCGGTGCCTTCGCCAACGACGGCAGTGTAGCGCCCGCGGTCCACCGTGATGATCCGCCCGGTGACCGCCTCGTCGTAGCTGGGCCGGTCCTTGGTGCGGGGGCGGGTGCCTTTTTTGTTGGGGCGGATCCGGACGTCGGATTCATCCCACGAGTCAGTGCTGCGTGCCAACGGTGGCATCCTTCTCTTCGGCGGGGGCCGCGCGTTCCGTGGCGGAGCCCGGCAGGGAACCGTGGGCCAGCATCGCGGTCCAGAGCTGCGGGAAGTCCGGCATGGTTTTGGCCGTGGTGCCGATGTCGTCGACTTCGACGCCGGGTACTGCCAGGCCCAGGATGGCGCCTGCCGTGGCCATGCGGTGGTCCGCGTAACTGTGGACGACGCCCCCGTGCAGGGCTGCCGGGCGGATGATCAGGCCGTCGGAGGTTTCCTCGGCATCGCCGCCGAGTCGGTTGATTTCGGCTACCAGTGCGGCGAGACGGTCCGTCTCGTGTCCCCTGAGGTGCGCGATGCCGCTCAGGCGCGAAGGGCCGGTAGCCAGGGCGCACAGGGCTGCGACGGTGGGGGCGAGTTCGCTCGTTTCGTCGAAGTCGGCGCCCCGGATCTCCGGCCCGCCGGTGACGGTGAGTGTGCCGTTTTCCAGCGTGACGGTGGCTCCCATAGTGGCCAGGATGCTGCGCCAGAGATCGCCGACCTGGGTGGTCCCGGACGGCCAGTCCGGGATCCGCACCGTGCCGCGGGTGGCCAGGGCCGCCGCCAGGAACGGGCCGGCGTTGGAGAGGTCTTGTTCGATCCTGTGGTCGAAAGCCCTGATGCTGCCGGGCGAGACGATCCAGTGGTCCGGGCGCGAGTCGTCCACGCTGACGCCTACGCCGCGCAGCACGGAAACGGTCATATTGATGTGGTCGAGGCTCGGCACGGGCGGTCCGACGTGCTCCAGGTGCAGCCCGTCCGCGAAGCGCGCCCCGGCCAGCAGCAGCGCGGACACGAACTGCGAGGACGCGCTGGCGTCGATGACAAGGTGGCCGCCGCGCACTGCGCCGGCGCCCTGCACGGTGAACGGCAGCGAGGACGCCGGGCCGCCGTCGGGGCTGCCGACCGCGACGCCGAGCCCCGCGAGGGCCTCGATGATGGTTCCCATCGGCCGTTTGCGGGCGTGGGGGTCCCCGTCGAAGAGTGTCAGGCCCTGGCGCAAGGCAGCGACCGGGGGAACGAACCGCATGACGGTGCCGGCCAGGCCGCAGTCGATGGACGCCTTGGTTGCGGGTGTGTCGAGGCTGATCGGGGTGATGCTCAGGTCAGGGCCAAAGGCGCCGTCACCGGGGACTTCAGTGATGGTGGCCCCGAGTTGGCGCAAGGCGTCGATCATGAGGGCCGAATCACGGGAGTGCAGGGGGGCGCGCAACCGCGACGGCCCGTCTGCGAGGGCTGCCAGCACCAGGTACCTGTTGGTCAGGGACTTGGACCCCGGGACCGTAACGGTGGCGTCGACCGGCCGACCGGCGAACGGGGCCGGCCAATGCCGGCCGCTGTCGGACGGGGCCGGGCCGGATGGTGCGGTGGAGGTGGCGCCAGTCATTGCCGTCTTAGGCCCCGACTGCGTGGTCTACGGCCTTGCGCACTGCTTTGTCGGCCTTCTTCAGCCGCTTGCCGGTGTTCTTCCTGGCATCGGCGGCGAGGTGCCCCGCGTTCTTCCTCGCGTCGGCGGCGAGGTGCTCGGCGCGCCAGGCCAGGCTCGGTTTGCCGGCTGTGTCCACGGAGGCCAGCAGCACGCCCCCGGTGAGCGAGACGTTCTTGAGGAGCTGCTTGCGGCGGGCGTCCCGGCCCTGCTTGGAGGAGGTGTCCGCACTGCGCCATTCAACGTAGCCGTTGAGAGCGGAGATAACGGCCAGGACAGTGGCGGCAAGGCGGGCCGATTTGCCGAGGGCAAAGCACACGCCTGCGCCGATCTGGGTGCCGCCAATGACCCGGGCCAGCACTTTCTCGTTGGTCTGGAACGGCAGCGATTCGGCCGCGCGGCGCAACAGGGGAGACAGCTGTGCCGCAGTGTCATCCGCGTTCCTTAGCTTGTCCATGCCTGCGAGGACGAAACTGGAGGCGAGCATGGGTCGGGCGAGAAAACGGACAAAGGACATGAATTTCCTCCTGGATGGACGAGCCGCGGACGCTGTGCGGGAGAACCGGTTCCAGTCTTGCACTTTTGCGGAATATTTGCCTGTTGCGGGTGGTTGTGAATTGCAGGTCCCCGACACGCTTTGTGGCCGGGTTATGAGCAAGTCGGGCCCGTGATGACGGGCCTGGAGACGGTTGGGCCAGCAATTGGCGGTCAAAGGAGGCAACGGTTTGATTCTAGTGAAGGACGGCGCAAAGCTGACCAGCCCGCCGGGACCCGCGCGGCTGGATGCTGGCGCGCTGGAAGCCTGGGACATGACGGTGCGGGCCCTCGGGTCAGACGCTGCGGCGGCGTTTTCGGCCGGCCGCAGAAAGGTGACAGTAGACTTGAAGGCAATGAGCACCATGGACCCGGCCGTTGCGGCCATGCACGAGGTTGCCGGAAACGACGCCAAACCCGCTGAGACACCCGTTGCCGGCCCGGAAAGTGCTGTGCAGGAGACCCTGGTCGACGGGAAGCCGCTGGACGTCGCCACCGAGACCACAGAAGAGCGCCGGCTGCGCTTTGAGCGTGACGCCATGCAGTATGTGGACCAGTTGTATTCCGCGGCCATGAGGATGGCGCGGAATCCCTCGGACGCGGAGGACCTCGTCCAGGAGGCGTACACGAAGGCGTTTTCAGCCTTCCACCAGTACAAGCCCGGCACCAATTTGAAGGCGTGGCTGTACCGCATCCTCACCAACACCTACATCAACTTGTACCGCAAGCGGCAGCGCGAGCCGCTGCAGTCGAATTCGGACACGATCGAAGACTGGCAGCTGGCCCGCGCAGAATCCCACACATCGTCGGGACTGCGTTCGGCCGAGGCCGAGGCGCTTGACCACCTCCCCGACTCGGACGTGAAGCGCGCCCTGCAGTCGATCCCCGAGGAGTTCCGGCTCGCCGTCTACTTCGCCGACGTCGAGGGCTTCGCGTACAAAGAGATTTCAGACATCATGAACACCCCGATCGGGACTGTCATGTCCCGGCTGCACCGCGGCCGGAAGATGCTGCGGGATATGCTCGCCGACTACGCCGCCGAGCGGGGATTCCGGGCCGCAGATTCCACCGCGGCGGCCGAGAGCAACCAACAGGAGAACAGGAAATGAGCGACTGCCAAGGACTGGGCGACTGCGACGACGCCCGGATGCAACGCATTTATGAGTACCTGGATGGGGCGCTCACGCATGACGACATCGCTGAGATCAAGGACCACCTGGACAGTTGCCCGGAGTGCTTTGAGCAGTACGACCTCGAGTGTGTCATCCGCGTGATGGTGAAGCGGTCGTGCACGGAGGCGGCTCCCGAAAACCTCAAGAATTCCATCCTGGACCGGATCCATTCGATCCGGCCGGTCGAGGCCTGAGACAAGTATTAAGCGAAAGACCCCGGCAACCGTAGGTTTCCGGGGTCTTTCGCTTAAAGCTGTTATTCCAAGCCTTGGCTTAGGCGTTGGGGCGCTTACCGTGGTTCGCGCCGCCACGCTTACGGTCACGACGTTTACGTGCACGCTTGCTCATAGCTGGCCTCCTTAATCTTGGTACTCAAAAGAGCTGCCCTCAAGTCTCCCACATCACGGCACGCGCCGCGAACCGGGAGCCGGCCTGCGCCGGGGTTCAGCCCTCCAGTGAGTTGCGGATGGAGATCCTGGCCTGGTCCAGCACCGTCTTGACCGTCTCGAGCGTAACCGCGGTGACGGGCCTGCTGCCGGCATGGCGTCGAAGCTCGACCCGGATGTCGTCCCGGAACGCCTGGACCAGCATTTCCGCTTCCCTCAGCCGGCGGTCGCCCTCCTGGGAGTACCGGGCGCCGGCCTGCGTCCCGGGCGCTGTTCCCGCGGAACGGACGGTGGAACGGGCCGCCTCCGCGGTCGCGGCCAGGTCAGCCCGGAGGCCGCGCATGTTGACCCTGATGTCCTGCCGGAGGTTGTCGGCGAGCCGGCGCACCGACGCGGAGATGTCGTTCTCCACCCCCGCGAGTTCGTCCCGCCGGTTGTTGAGCTCCAAGAGTCCCGCCGCAGTGATGCTGTAGTTGGTGCGCCGGCCCTCCGCCTGGGTGGCCACCAGCCCCTCCTCCTCAAGCTTGCCCAGGCGCGGGTAGATCGTGCCTGCACTGGGGGAGTAGGTCCCACCGAAGCGGTCGCTGAGGGCCTTGATGAGCTCGTACCCGTGTTTGGGGCCGGACTCGAGCAGCGCCAGCAGGTACAGCCGCAGCGCACCGTGGGCAAAGACCGGGGGCATCAGAGCCCCGCTTCGTGATCCGCGGTCGGCTGGCCGTGGAAGATCGAGGTCTTGCCCGAGACCGAGTTCGTGCGGACCAGCATGAGCTTTTCATCCGGCCCAGCGATCGTTTGGACGGTGCCGCCGGGCTGGGCGTACTTCTGGTCGTCTATGACGACGGCGCCGCTGGCCGTCTTTGCGATGATGTCGACTCCGACGTCGTGCGGGACCCGGATGGTGACGTCGCCCGAGACCGAGTTGGCACCGAAATCCCGGGTGAAGCCGTGAAGGTCAAAGCTGAGGTCGCCGCTGACGGTGTTGGCGCGGATGTTGCTGAACTCCCCTGAGGCCGTCACTTCACCGGAGACGCTTTTGGCTGTCAGTACGCCGTGGTGGTTGCGGGCGATCACCTCGCCGCTGACCGTATTGACGGAGAGGTCCCCGGACGTGCCGTCGGCCAGCACGGAACCGGAAACGGTGTTCAGGCGCGTGTGGCCGCTGATTCCGGCCACCATGCCGTCCCCGCTGACGGTTCCCGCTTCAACCTCGACGCCGGCAGGCAGGGCGATGCTGATGACCACGGAGTTGCTGCTGCTGTTGTTGACGGTACCCATCAGGTTCTTGAACCAGCCCTGCGCGCCGTGGAGCTGGTGCCGGACTTCCAGCCGGCCGTTGACCAGGACGATCGAGAGCGGGTCGCCACGGATTTCGGAGACCTCGATCCGGGCAACGTCCTCATCATGGGTGACAACGTCGAAACGGCCGCGCACGATTCCGAGCTTGAGCGCGCGGACGCCGTCGACGTCGATGGTCTGGGGACCGGTGACGGTCCACGTGTTCTCTGACATGGGTTCCTCCGGAAAGCGATGCGGGAGTCGGGACGAATTGCGATATATCGTGACTGTTAAGTCACGATATATCGCGCCCTAGCGCCCGTCAAGATATATCGCGATATTCCCCGGCGGAATGGCCCTCGCAATGCGGACTGCCATGTGCTGGTTGCGCGGTGCGGAGGCCTACTCCGGCGCGTCAATTCCGAGCCACTGGAACCAGCCGCGGTGCAGCACGAGCCAGGCCATGAGTCCGTAGCCGGCCTGGCCCGGGGTCCCGCCGTTGGCGGCCAGGTCCTGGCGCCACTGCTCGTGGTTCAGCAGCGGGGAGAAGGTGTCCACGTAGAGGTGCTTCCGGCGCGTGGTCACGTCGGCGAATGCCGTGTTGAGCTCGCCGAGCCGGCGGTTCTGCGTCGGGTCGAGGGTGGGCGGCGGCCCCACGACGAAGACTTCGATCTTGTTCTGCGTGGCGGAGTCCAGGATGTTCGCCAGGTTCAGCCGGCTTCGCGCGGTGGAGAGGCCGAATTCGATGTCGCGGCCGGACAGGCCGATCACCAGGCGGTTCTCGTGGTGGTTGCCGAACCGGCGGCCCGCCTCCTCGAACCAGCGCGCAGCCAGTGCCTCCGTGCCTTCTTCGGGGCACGGCAGGGAGTAGCTTTCGAGTTCCAGGCCGTCCTGGGGCGTGCGGGCCAGGACGCGGCCGAACCAGCCCAGCGCGCGTGGATCACCAAGCCCGGCCAACAGCTCGTCCCCAACGGCCGCAATGCGCAACTTTCGATCTTCCACGACTACCTCTTCACTCCACGCTGTTCATTAAACAAAGCTGCCCGGCCGGAGTTGCGTGATTCAGTCTCCGGCCGGGCAGCGATGACACTATTTACGGGCGAACGCCTGCTTGAGCAGGCTGTCCTGCTCGGCTGCGTGGCGCTTCATCGACCCTGCGGCGGTGGAAGCCGAGGCGGGGCGCGAAACGAGGCGTACACGGCGGTCCAGCGCGTCCGGAAGGTTGAGGCCGATGAACGGCCACGGACCCTGGTTGGCGGGCTCGTCCTGCGCCCAGACCACTTCGGCGTTGGGGTACTTGGCCAGCTCCGCGGCAATCCCGGCGGCCGGCAGCGGGTACAGCTGCTCAACGCGGACGATCGCCGTCGTCTTGTCCTCGGTCTTCTGCCGCGTGGACAGGAGATCGTAGTACAGGCGGCCGGAGACCAGCAGGACGCGTTCGACGGCGTCCGGCTGCAGCTGCTCGTGCTCGGGGATGACCGGCAGGAATGAACCCGTGGTGAAGTCCTGCACGGAGGACGCTGCGGCCTTGAGGCGGAGCAGCTGCTTCGGGGTGAAGATGATCAGCGGCTTGCGCGGCCTGCTGTAGGCCTGGCGGCGCAGCAGGTGGAAGTGCGAGGCCGACGTCGTCGGGTTTGCCACGATCATGTTCTCTTCGGCACACATCTGCAGGAAGCGCTCGATGCGGGCGGAGGAGTGGTCCGGTCCCTGGCCTTCGTAGCCGTGCGGGAGCATCAGCACGAGCGAGGAGCGCTGGCCCCACTTCTGCTCGGCCGAGGAAATGAACTCGTCAATGATGGTCTGCGCGCCGTTGACGAAGTCACCGAACTGCGCCTCCCAGAGCACGAGGGCATCCGGCCGCTCGACGGAGTAGCCGTATTCGAAGCCCATGGCAGCGTATTCCGAAAGCAGGGAGTCGTAGATCCACAGCTTGGCCTGGTCCTCCGAGAGGTGGGCCAGGGGCAGCCACTCGTCGCCGTTGGCGCGGTCGTGGAAGACGGCATGGCGCTGCACGAACGTGCCGCGGCGCGAGTCCTGGCCGGCCAGCCGGACCGGGACGCCTTCCATAATGAGCGAGCCGAAGGCCGCGAGCTCGCCGAAGCCCCAGTCGATGCCGCCTTCACGGGACATCAGCTCACGCTTCTCCAGGAGCTGCTTGAGCTTGGCGTGGACGGTGAAGCCCTCCGGGATTTCGATGTGGGCCTTGCCGATGCGGGCCAGCATTTCCGTGGAAATCGCGGTCGACGCCGGGGCCTTGACGCCGGTATCGGACTGCTGGGCCATGGGACGCTCGATGTCGGACACCGCGGCGGAATCGGCCGTGATGATCGGAATCGGGGACGTCTGCGCGGCATGGGTTTCGGCGAAGACGCGCTCCAGGCGTTCCTGGTAGTCGCGCAGCAGCTGCTCGGCCTCTTCCTCGGTGATGTCACCGCGGCCGATCAGCGATTCGGTGTACAGCTTGCGGACCGAACGCTTGGCTTCGATCAGGTTGTACATCAGCGGCTGCGTCATCGAGGGGTCGTCGCCCTCGTTGTGGCCGCGGCGGCGGTAGCAGACCATGTCGATGACAACGTCCTTGTGGAAGCGCTGGCGGAACTCGTACGCGAGCTGGCCGATCCGGACCACGGCCTCCGGGTCATCGCCGTTCACGTGGAACACCGGAGCCTGGATCATCTTGGCGACGTCCGTGGAGTAGGTGGACGACCGGGACGACGACGGCGCGGTGGTGAAACCGACCTGGTTGTTCACCACGATGTGGATGGTGCCGCCGGTGCGGTAGCCGCGCAGCTGGGAAAGGTTCAGTGTTTCCGCAACGACGCCCTGGCCCGCGAAAGCAGCGTCGCCGTGCACCATGATCGGCAGCACGGGGAAGGCCTCGCCCTGGTCCAGGCGGTCCTGCTTGGCGCGGACGATGCCCTCCAGGACGGAGTCCACAGCTTCCAAGTGGGACGGGTTCGCGGCGAGGTAGACCTTGGTCTCCTTGCCGGCGTCGGAGGTGAAGGTGCCTTCGGTGCCGAGGTGGTATTTCACGTCGCCGGAGCCCTGCACGGAGCGCGGGTCCTGCGTGCCTTCGAATTCGCGGAAGACCTGCGCGTAGGTCTTGCCCGCGATGTTGGTGAGCACGTTGAGCCGGCCGCGGTGGGCCATGCCGATGGCAACCTCGTCGAGCTCGTCGTCGGCCGCGTCGGAGATGATGGCGTCGAGCAGCGGAATCAGGGACTCGCCGCCCTCCAGGGAGAAGCGCTTCTGGCCGACGAACTTCGTCTGCAGGAACGTCTCGAAGGCTTCGGCAGCGTTGAGCTTGGAAACAATGCGCAGCTGCTCATCGCGGCTCGGCTTGGAGTACGGGTGCTCGATCTGGTCCTGGAACCACTTGCGCTCGGCCGGGTCCTGGATGTGCATGTATTCGATGCCGGCCGTACGGCAGTAGGCGTCGCGGAGGACGCCGAGGATGTCACGGAACTTCAGCATCGGCTTGCCGCCGAAACCGCCCGTGGGCCATTCGCGGTCCAGGTCCCACAGGGTCAGGCCGTAGGTCAGGACGTCGAGGTCCGGGTGCTTGCGCTGGACATACTCGAGCGGATCGGTGTCCGCCATGAGGTGGCCCCGGACGCGGTAGGCGTGGATCAGCTGCTGGATCCTGGCGACCTTGTTGATTTCGTCGGCCGGGTCCACCTGCAGGTCCGGGCTCCAACGCACGGGCTCGTACGGAATGCGGAGGGACTCGAAGATCTCGTCGTAGAAGTTCTGGGCGCCAAGCAGGAGCTGGTGGACCAGCTTGAGGAACTCGCCGCTGCCGGCACCCTGGATGACGCGGTGGTCATAGGTGGACGTCAGGGTGAGGACCTTGCTGATGGCGTTGTGCGCGATGATCTTTTCGCTGGCACCCTGGAACTCCGCGGGGTAGTCCAGCGCGCCGACGCCGATGATGGCGGCCTGGCCCTTGGACAGGCGGGGTACCGAGTGCACTGTGCCGATGCCGCCGGGGTTGGTCAGGGAGACGGTGGTACCGGAGTGGTCATCAGCCGTCAGCTTGCCCGCGCGGGCACGCTTGATCAGGTCCTCGTAGGTGTGCCAGAACTCGGAAAAGTTGAGCGTCTCCGCCTTCTTGATGTTCGGCACCATGAGCAGTCGGGTGCCGTCCGGCTTGGGCATGTCGATGGCAATGCCGAAGTTCACGTGGGCCGGCTGCACGGCCACGGGCTTGCCGTCGACCACGTCGTAGTAGACGTTCATCGACGGGAACTGGGAGAGGGCGCGGATGACGGCGTAGCCGATCAGGTGCGTGAAGGAAACCTTGCCGCCGCGGGCGCGGGCGAGGTTGGAGTTGATGACCACACGGTTGTCGATCAGCAGCTTCGCAGGGATGGCACGAACGCTTGTAGCGGTCGGCACTTCCAGGCTGGTGATCATGTTGGAGGCGATGGCCTTCGCCGGGCCGCGGAGGACGGAGACGACATCTTCCTCGGGGGCCGTAGGGGCCTTGACGTTCTTGGGCAGCTGGGCCGGAATCGGCTGGGCGGCGGTCCCGGCTTCCTGGCTGCGGCCGCCGTCGCGGGCGACAGTGGCGGGGGCCTTCTGGGCGGGAGCAGGAGCGGGTGCTGCAGTCGCGGCCGGGGCAGGAACCGGAGCGGGTGCTGCAGGCGCTGCCGGCGGCGCTGCCGGAGCCGCGGCAGCAGGCGCTACAACGGGAAGTTCACGTGTCGTGGGGTGCGCAACAGGTGCTGCGCCTGACGTTCCGTTGGCAGACGAGCCATCACCGGCGTCGAAGGATTCGAACAGGGGCCACCACTTGGCGTCAACCGTGTTCTTGTCCTGCTGGTAACGCTCGTACAGTTCGTCAACGAGCCACTCGTTTCCGCCAAATTCCTCTGGTAGACGGTGGCTAGGCTGCTCTGGCACTTGAAATACGCCTCTTCCATGAGTTTGATTCCTCTGGTTTCCACGGTGCCGCGGCACGACGATCGAACCAGTCTCTGCGTCCAGTGAACCCAGACCCATGCCAGTCTAGTGACGATTCTTGCCAAACCGCCAATAAGCGTGACTCAAATCATGAACTCGTCCGGACCCCGCAGTTCAGCGCCGCGACATTGTCCGCCGGGCGGCTCCGCAGGGCCGCGCCGGAGCCGCGCCGCAGCCGCGCCGCGGCCTCGCCGGCCTCGCCTAGAATCGCAGGGAGGACCCGTGTGGCGCCGGGAATGCATGTCAATACTGAGTACGCCTACAAAGGAGCAACCGTGCGTTTCCTGACTGAGCCCACCACCGACCTGACCTACTCCGACCTCTTCCTTGTGCCGTCCCGTTCCGACGTCACCTCGCGGCTCGATGTGGACCTCGCCGCGGACGACGGCACGGGCTCGGCCATTCCGCTGGTCGCCGCGAACATGACGGCGGTGACAGGCAAGCGGATGGCGGAAACCATGGCGCGCCGCGGCGGACTGGCAGTCCTGCCGCAGGATGTGCCGCTCGATGTCATCCGGGACGTCACGGCGTGGATCAAGACCCGCCACCCGGTGCTGGAAACCCCGGTCAGCCTGACGCCCGCGGACACGGTGATCGATGCCCTCCACCTCATGGGCAAGCGCCCGCATGGGGCCGTGGTGGTCGTGGACGAAGCCGGTGCCGTCGCGGGGGTCGTCCGCGCGGCCGACTGCGAGGGCCAGGACCGCTTCGCGTCGCTGGCCTCCGTGATCCGCCACCAGCCGCTGGTCCTGGACGCTGAAACGCTCGACGGCGGCTCGGACGCCGGCCTCCGCCGAGCCTTTGATGCGATGGACGCCGCCGGCACGGACTACGCGCCCGTGCACCAGGCCGGCGTCCTGGCCGGCGTCCTCACCAGGAAGGGGGCCCTGCGTTCCACGCTGTACCGCCCGTCCCTGGACAGGGACGGCAAACTCAAGGTGGCTGCCGCCGTCGGGATCAACGGTGACGTTGCCGGGCGCGCCGCCGAACTGCTGGCCGCCGGCGTGAACGTGCTCGTCCTTGATACCGCGCACGGACACCAGCAGAAGATGTTCGAAGCCCTGGCCGCCGTGAAGGGCCTGAATCCCGGCGTGCCTGTGGTGGCCGGCAACGTCGTCACAGCAGGGGCGACGCGCGAGCTGATCGAGGCCGGGGCGGACATCGTCAAGGTCGGCGTCGGCCCCGGCGCCATGTGCACCACCCGCATGATGACGGCCGTGGGCCGCCCGCAGTTCTCGGCCGTTCTCGAGTGTTCCGCCGCGGCCAGGGATGCCGGCGGCAGGGTGTGGGCCGACGGCGGGGTCCGCTACCCGCGCGACGTCGCCCTGGCCCTGGCCGCAGGCGCCAGCCAGGTCATGATCGGTTCCTGGTTTGCCGGTACGCACGAAAGCCCGGGTGACCTTCAGCTGGACGCCAACGGGAGGCAATACAAGGAGAGCTTCGGCATGGCCTCGGCCAGGGCTGTCCAGAACCGCAACCAGCGCGAGGGCGCCTTCGAGAAAGACCGGAAAGCCCTGTTCGAGGAGGGCATTTCCACGTCCCGGATGTACGTGGACGCCGCCCGGCCGGGCGTGGAGGACCTGCTGGACATGATCACCGCCGGTCTGCGCAGCTCCATGAGCTACGCCGGTGCGGCCGACCTCGCCACCTTCCGGGAACGTGCCGTGGCGGGGATCCAGTCCGCGGCCGGCTACGAGGAAGGCCGTCCGGTCCCGCAGAGCTGGTAATTCCGGCGGCCGGCGGTGGCTGCTCCTGTAGACTGGCATTCTTATGGACAGTAAATCTAGGTGCCGGCCTGGGGGCTGTCAGCGCAGAACGCCCGCCGTTCCCGCACAGCCCACCCGCAGAGCCGGCAAACCCCGAACACGTGCCCATCATTCTCCGGCAGGGCACCACGCCGGAGTCTTCCAGGAAACAGGGTCGGCCTCCGCTGACCATCCTCCGCCGGGGCGAAAGCTCCAGCGATCACGCTGCCGGAGCACACTGCTCCAGCACTCCAGCCTGCACCAGTGCCCTGCGCCGGAAGCAGGCCGCTAAATGGAGTGGATCCTCCTTGCGGCAGGCCTCCTGCTCATCCTCGGCACAGGCTTCTTCGTAGCCGTCGAATTTTCCCTGGTCGCCCTGGACCAGTCCACTGTCCAGCGCGCAGTGGACAGCGGCGATACCGCCGCCGCACCCTTGCTCAGGTGCCTCAAGTCCCTCTCCACCCAGCTTTCCAGCTGCCAGCTCGGCATCACCATGACCACCCTCCTGACCGGTTACGTCATGGAACCTTCCGTCGGCCAGCTGCTCGAAGGCCCCCTGACCGCCGTCGGGGTTCCCGTGGCTGCCGCCGTCTCCGTCTCACTGGTCATCGCGATGATCATCGCGACGCTGCTGTCCATGCTGATCGGCGAGCTGGTGCCCAAGAACATGGCAATCGCGCTGTCCTTTCCGATCGGCAAGGCCCTTGCCCGGCCGCAGCTGGTCTTCACCGCCGTCTTCAAGCCGGCCATCGTGGTCCTCAACGGGTTCTCCAACAAGGTCCTCAACATCTTTGGCCTCGAGGCCAAGGAGGAGATCTCCGGCGCCCGGACCCCCGCCGAGCTGGCCTCACTGGTGCGCCGGTCCGCGGCGATGGGCACCCTCGACGCCGGGACCGCCAACTTTGTCGCGCGCACCCTAAAGTTCTCCGGGCGTACGGCAGCCGACGTCATGACCCCGCGGATCCGGGTCGAGACGATCGACGCCGACCAGCCGGTCTCGGACATCGTGGAGGCGGCCAAACGCACCGGCTACTCCCGATTTCCGGTGATCGGCGAATCCTCTGACGACATCCGCGGAGTGGTGCATATCAAGAAAGCGATCGCCGTCCCCTCGGACCGGCGTGCAAACCTCCAGGCCGGCGCCATCATGACCGATGTCCTGCGCGTGCCCGAAACCATCCACCTCGACGCCTTGCTCGCCGAGCTTCGCGAAGGCAACCTGCAGCTGGCCGTGGTCCTGGACGAATATGGCGGAACAGCCGGCATTGCCACTCTTGAGGACCTCGTCGAAGAAATCGTCGGGGAAGTCGCCGATGAACACGACAAGGTCCGGCCCGGGCTGCTCCAGAGCGCCTCGGGTGACTGGTACTTCCCTGGACTGCTCCGCCCCGATGAACTCTCCGAACAGATCCCGGGCCTTTCCGTGCCTGACGAAGCTGCCTACGAAACAGTGGGCGGGTATGTGATGAGCGAGCTCGGCCGCATCGCCACGGTGGGGGACACCGTCGACGTCGGCGGCGGGACGCTGAGCGTGACCCGGATGGACGGGCGCAGGATCGACCGGATCTGCTTCCGGCCCGTCCGGGTTCCCGGCGTTGACCACCCAGCCGGCCAGGCCGGTGCCGCATGAGCGACTGGGTAGGGATTCTCTGGCTTGCCGTCCTCCTGGTCGGCAACGCCTTCTTCGTGGCCGCAGAATTCGCGGTCATGTCCGCGCGCCGGAGCCAGATCGAACCGCTGGCCGAGGCCGGATCCGTGCGCGCACAGACGACGCTGCGCGCCATGGAAAACGTCTCGCTGATGCTTGCCTGCGCGCAGCTCGGCATCACGGTGTGCTCCCTCTTGATCCTGCAGGTTGCGGAACCCGCGATCCACCACCTCCTGGCGGTGCCGCTCGGGGCGGTAGGCGTTCCGACGGAAATTGCGGATATCGCGGCGTTCGCCGTGGCACTCCTGGCTGTCACGTTCCTGCACGTGACCTTTGGCGAGATGGTGCCGAAAAACATCTCCGTCTCGGTTGCGGACAAGGCGGCACTCTTGCTCGCTCCGCCGCTGATCTTCATTGCCCGGATGCTGAAGCCGGCCATCGTGGCCCTGAACTGGTCCGCGAACCACATCCTCCGGCTCCTGCGGATCGAGCCGAAGGATGAGGTCACGTCCTCGTTCACACTCGAGGAGGTGCAGTCGATTGTGCAGGAATCCACGCGGCACGGGCTGGTGGATGACGACGCCGGGCTGATCACCGGTGCCCTGGAGTTCTCCGAACACACCGCGTCCCACGTGATGGTTCCGCTGGACAAGCTCGTGATGCTCAAAGCGGCTACTACGCCCGCGGAATTCGAGAAGGCCGTGAGCCGGACCGGGTTCTCCCGCTTTCCGATGCTCGATGACGACGGCATGCTCTCGGGCTACCTCCACATCAAGGATGTGCTCTCGATCCCGGAGGCCGGCTACCACACGCCGATTGCGGAAAGCCACATCCGGTCCCTGGCGAACCTGGCCATGGACGACGAGATCGAGAAAGCCATGTCCGTCATGCAGCGGACCGGATCGCATCTGGCCCGCGTAATTGGCCCGGACGGACTGACCCAGGGCGTGCTGTTCCTCGAGGACGTGATCGAGCAGCTCGTCGGCGAGATCCGGGACGCGACGCAGGCCACGGGCTACCGGAGGCTCGGGCAGGATCAGTAGCCAGCGCCGGTAGCTTCGGCGCCGGGTAGCCCCGACCGGTAGCCTTGGCGCCGGGTATCCCTAAATAGGAATGATTCCTATTTAGGGATACACTCGAGCTGTTGCTAATGCTCCCGATTCTCAATAACAGATCCGAGGTCTCCCGTGCGCCGTCCCGCTGCCCGTGCCATGGCGGCCGCCCTTGCCGGCGCCGCCATGCTGCTCACAGCCTGCGGCGGCCCCACGCAGGGGAGTTCCCGGGGTACGCCCGGGGACGGCGTCGTCGACGTCGTGGCCTCCACCAGCGTCTATGGGGACATCGTCCGCAGCATCGGCGGGGACAAGGTTCATGTCAGCTCCATCATCACGCGCACGAGCCAGGATCCGCACTCCTACGAGGCCACCACCCAGGACAAGCTGGCCGTCTCCAAGGCCGAACTCGTGGTCGAGAACGGCGGCGGCTACGACGACTTCATCCGCAAGCTCGCCGATGACACCGGGCTCGACGGCAATAACGTCCTGAGCGCCGTGGCAGTCTCCGGGCTCGCTCCCCAGGGCGCTGCCGGGCCATCGGCCGCCTCCGATGCCGCCGGCCGCGGGAAGGCCGGCTTCAATGAGCATGTCTGGTACAGCCTGCCCGCCATGACGCGCCTGGCCGACGCCATCGCCGACAAGCTCGGCAGCCTGGAACCCTCCTCCGCGGCGATCTTCCGGACCAACGCGGCGGCGTTCAAGGACTCGCTCGGCGCCCTGTCGGCCAAGCTCTCGGCCATTAAGGCGTCAGCGGGCCACGCGGCGGTGGCCATCACCGAGCCCGTACCGTTGTACCTGCTCGAAACCGCCGGCCTGGAAAACAAAACTCCGGCCGGGTACACCACGGCGATCGAAGAAGATGCCGACGTCCCGCCCTCCGTCCTCAAGGCTGCCATAGATCTCGTCGGTTCAGGCGGAATCCGGTTCCTGGCCTACAACCCGCAGACCGAAGGCCCGCAGACCCTGGCGGTGAAGAAGGCCGCCCAGGCTGCGGGCGTTCCGGTGCTGAACTTCAGCGAAACCCTGCCCGAAGGCCAGTCATACCTGCAGTGGATGGGCGGCAACGTGGACAGCATCAGCAAGGCCCTGGCCTAGCGGCAACCAGGCCGCAAGCCGGTCCTCACCAGCCGGCCCGGGCCTAAGATAATCGCAACAGCGTGAGCAGTCGGCTCCGCAGGAAATCGAGGAAACCTCCTTTGACACCAGTAGTGAGCCTCCGTGGTGCCGCTCTCGCGTTCGGCAGGCGGACCCTTTGGGAGGGCCTGGACCTCGACATCAACCCGGGCGAATTCTTTGCTGTGCTCGGGCCCAACGGCAGCGGCAAGACCACCTTCCTCAAGGTCCTCCTCGGGCTGCAGGAGCTGAGCGCCGGCACGGCCGTGCTTGACGGCAGGCCGGTCGAACGGGGAAGCCGGGCCATCGGCTACATCCCGCAGCAGAAGTCCTTCGATCCCGATACGCCGCTGCGCGCCCGCGACCTCGTGGGCCTGGGCGTAGACGGCCACCGCTGGGGCATCCGGGTCGGTGCCGCGAAAGTGAACCGCAAAATCGATGAACTGCTGGAACTCGTGGGTGCAGAGGACTACGCCAAGGTACCGGTGGGCCAGTTGTCCGGCGGCGAGCAGCAGCGCCTGCGGGTGGCCCAGGCCCTAGCGACCGGCCCCAAGGTGTTGCTGTGCGACGAACCGCTGCTGTCCCTGGACCTGCAGCACCAGCAGGCCGTCAGCTCGCTGATTGACAAACAGTGCCACGAGGCCGACAGCGCGGTCGTCTTCGTCACGCATGAGATCAACCCGATCATGGATTACGTGGACCGGGTCCTGTACCTGGCCGGCGGCCGGTTCCGCGTGGGAACGCCCGCCGAGGTCATGACGACGGAGGTCCTCTCCGATCTGTACGGCAGCCATGTGGAAGTGGTCCAGGCGAACGGCCGCCTGATCGTGGTGGGGCTCCCGGACGCCACGACGCACCACCATGAGGACGCGCACGCGGTGGCGGGGGAGATGGGCTGACATGGATCTGGGTGCCGTGCTGAATTCAATCTTCAACTTCGAGAACTATGGCGAACTGCTGGTCCTCGTGCAGAACTCCATCTGGGCCGGAGCCGTGCTCGGCCTGCTGGGGGGCCTGATGGGAACCTTCGTGATGAAGCGGGACCTGGCCTTCGCCGTCCACGGCATCTCCGAGCTCTCGTTCGCCGGGGCGGCCTTCGCGCTGCTGATCGGTGCGGACATCATCGTGGGCTCTCTGGCGGGATCCGTGACCGCTGCCCTGGTGCTCGGCATGATGGGCGTGCGTGCACGGGACAAGAACTCGATCATCGGCGTCATCATGCCGTTCGGGCTGGGCCTGGGCATCCTCTTCCTCTCGCTCTACGAGGGCCGGGCGGCGAACAAGTTCGGCCTGCTCACGGGGCAGATCGTGTCTGTCGGAACCGTCCAGCTGCAGGTGCTGGCCGCCGTCGCCGTGCTCGTCATGCTGGCGCTCGTCGCCATCTGGCGGCCGCTCACCTTCGCCAGTGTGGACCCCGACGTCGCGACGGCCCGCGGCGTGCCGGTCCGGGCCCTCGCGATCGGCTTCATGGTGCTGCTCGGCGTGAGCGTGGCGCTGTCCATCCAGATCGTGGGCGCACTCCTGGTGCTGGCGCTGCTCATCACTCCGGCGGCGGCGGCCCTGAGGGTGACGTCCTCCCCGCGGCTGGTGGTGAGCCTGAGCGTGGTCTTCGCCATGACCGCGACGGTCGGCGGCATCCTGCTGGCCCTCGGCGGCCGGCTTCCGATCAGCCCCTATGTGACCACGCTGTCCTTCCTGATCTACGTGGTGTGCCGGGTGGTCGGCGGCATCCGGACGAAGCGGGGAATCAACGGGCGGGTCCTGCGGGTTTCCCCGGGGTCGGCTGCCTGAGGCGCGGCGCCCGGCGCCGGGTGCTGCTCCCGGCGGAATTCCGCCACCTTTGAAGCCCGCCGACGGCGTGACGGCACAACGCGCCGGTGTGCCGGGCGGTCGCCGGGCCAAAGGCGGGGAGAATCCGGCGCGCAATCCGTCATACAACGCCCGCGTCCACGTAGGGTGCAGCCATGGGCATCGGATTGAAGAGGGCGGAAGAGCGATTCCTGTGCGCCGCCGCACTGGTGCTCGTGCCGCTAGTGTCACTGGTGGCCTGCGTGACGGAGCCGCTTCCGCCGGACATGTCGGCCCGCGAGGCCTTCGCCCGCACTGTCCTGGCTGCGGCACTCTCCGGAACGGTGGAGGAGGTCGAAAAGCTGGTCCCGGAGGATCGCGTCAACGTCCGTCCCGAGGCACAACAATTGGTCGATTCCTTCCGGGGATGGGCGCCGGGTTCCTGGCAGATCGGCCTCAGCAACGACTTCCCGGAAGTGGCCAGCGTCGAGGCGTCACAAAAGGGCCAGGCAGCCACTGTCGACTACACGATCTCCTGGAGTAATGGGCGCTGGGGCCTGGTCATCGGAACCTCAAAAAATCGACCGACGGGAGGCGCCGGCCCGGGACCCGGCAACGGATCCGGCCTCAAGGCGCCGCTCGTGGAGCCGGCGACTGTTCCCGCGACGGATGCCGGGACGGGTGCCGGGACTGTCCCGCCGGGCTGCCACGATGCCGGATACGGCCAGAGCGGCACGGCCGGCCCGCTCGAGTGCGGCTCGTTTACCTCAACGTCAGCGAACGCCCCTGGCCAGAACCTGTACTGGCTGACCTCCACGCCGCTGCACATGAGCTTCAACCGTCTGGGCGGGTCACTGACCATGGTGGTGCAGATGCCGTGCGGAGTGCTGACTGTGCCCGTCACCATCGATTCGTTCGGGCTGACTCCCGATCCCGCTGCAATGGCGGAGTCGGCTGACGGATGTGCCGGCCCGGCGGCTGAATATCGGACCTGGACGACCGGCTACTTCAGGTCGCCGTCGATCTATACCCTGGACGCGCAGTCGCTGGTGCTCGCCAACGAGCTGGGCCGGATCAGGTTCCAACGGGACTAGGGCGGACCGGTCGGCACAACTCTGGCTAAGCGCCGCCCTGCAGGGCCGTGCACTCGCGGCAGAGCCCGAAGATCTCCACAGTGTGTTCCACGGCCGTGAAGCCGTGCTCTTTCGCGATCCGGGCTGCCCAGGCCTCGACGGCGGGCGCTTCCACTTCTACGGTCTTGCCGCAGTTGCGGCACAGCAGGTGGTGGTGGTGTCCGGTGACAGCGCAGCGCCGGTATACGGCTTCGCCGTCGGCGCTCCGCAGCACATCCACGAGCCCGTCGTCGGCGAGGGACTGAAGGATCCGGTAGGAGGTGGCGAGGGATACGGCGGTTCCGCGCTCCTGCAGGATCCGGTGCAGCTCCTGGGTGCTGACGAAGTCCGCCAGTTCGTCCAGGGCGGCGCTGACCGCGAGGCGCTGTTTCGTGACGCGCTGCTCTTTGCCGGCGGCGGGTGCCGTGGCCGGAGTCGGGCTGCTGCCGGCGGGGGCGCCCTGGGACATCGTGGAACTCGCTTCGCTGGTGGGTCTCGCCAAGGGGGTGGCAATGTCCAAGATTACCAGCCGGGCTTCGTGGACACTGCGGCGACGAATGCCTAGGCTGGCCGGATGAAGCTGACGAAATTCGCCCATGCCTGTGTCCGCCTCGAAAAGGGCGGCAGTGTCCTGGTGTTCGACCCGGGGACCTTCTCCGAGACCGACCAGGCGCTTGCCGGCGCAGATGCGGTGCTCATCACCCATGAGCATGGGGATCACGTGGACGTCGATGCCGTCGTCGCAGCACTGCTGGGCAACAGCTCGCTGCAACTTTTCGCACCCGAAGCAGTGGCGGGAACGCTGCGGGGAAAGGCGGGCGATGCTGCCGACCGGATCCATACCGTGGCCGCCGGCCAGGAATTTGAGGCTGCAGGGTTCTCAATCCGGAGTTTCGGCGGCCAGCACGCCTTGATCCACCCGCAGATTCCGGTGGTGGCCAACGTCGGCTACCTGGTGGATTCCAATGTCTACCACCCGGGCGACTCCTTTGCGATTCCCGACGGCATCGATGTCCGCACACTGCTGGTACCCATCCACGCCCCGTGGAACAAGGTGGGCGAAGTGGTGGATTTTGTGATCGGTGTCCGCGCCCCCAGGGCCTTCCCGATCCACGATGCGCTCCTCAACCAGGCCGGCCTTGGGCTTATCGAGGCCCACGTGACCCGGATCGGCGCCAGGTACGGAACGGAGTACCAGCACCTTTCCAGCGGCGATTCCGTCGAGGTGTAAGGAGCTAGTCCGGCCAGGCGCCGGTTGCGAAGAACCTGCGGAGGGTCGCCTCATGCGGTCCGGGATCCAGCCCCTGGGCACGCAGCCACTCCGGGTGGTAGTAGTTGCCTGCGTAGCGGTCGCCGCCGTCGCACATCAGTGAGACGACACTGCCGCGGCGGCCCTCGGCGATCATCCCTGCGATGAGTTGCCACACGCCCCACAGGTTGGTGCCGGTCGACGGTCCGGCGTGCAGCCCGGCGTGCTCCTGCAGGTGCCGCATCGCCGCTACCGATGCCGCGTCCGGGACTTGGATCATGTGGTCGATCACGGCCGGAACGAAGCTCGGCTCCATCCGCGGCCGGCCGATGCCCTCGATCCGGGAGGGCAGGCCCCGCGCGGCACCGGAGGCGGCAGCACCGGCGTCGCGGGCGTCCAGCCAGCCCGGGTAGAACGCGGAGTTCTCCGGATCCACCACGGCGAGGCGCGTGCCGTGGCGGTGGTACCGGAGGTAGCGGCCGATCGTGGCGCTGGTGCCTCCGGTGCCGGCGCCCACCACGATCCATTCGGGGACCGGATGCTCTTCAAATGCCAGCTGGCCGAAAATCGACTCGGCGATGTTGTTGTTGCCGCGCCAGTCGGTGGCCCGCTCGGCGTACGTGAACTGGTCCATGTAGTGGCCGTTGCTGCTCCTGGCCAGTTCGGCGGCAGCCTCGTAGACCTCCGAGGCGTGCTCCACCAGCAGGCAGGATCCGCCGAACTGTTCGATCAGGGCGATCTTCTCCCTGCTGGTGGTCCGCGTCATGACGGCGATGAACGGCAGCCCCAGCAGTTGCGCAAAGTAGGCCTCCGAGACAGCCGTGCTGCCGCTGGAGGCCTCCACGATGGTGGTGCCCTCCCGGATCCAGCCGTTGACCAGACCGAACAGGAACAGCGAACGTGCCAGCCGGTGCTTCAGGCTGCCGGTGCGGTGCGTGGACTCGTCCTTCAAGTACAGCTGCACCCCCCAATGGTCCGGGAGCGGCACGGAATAGAGGTGGGTGTCGGCGGACCGGTTGTTCTCGGCGTTGATCCTGCGGACGGCTTCGTCCGCCCAGGCCCGGTCCTGCTTGCGCGCGGTGTTCACCGCTTCAGCCTACCGGGACGGAGGGACCCCGAAGATAGAGTGGGCGCATGGACACCCTCATCGATGCAGCTGCCCTGAAGGACCAACTGGACGGCGCGCGCGAAGCTGGCCGGCGCACGGTTTTGCTGGACGTGCGGTGGGCGCTGGGTGACCCGCACGGTCACGACCACTATTTGCGCGGACACATCCCCGGAGCGGTCTTCGTCGATCTCGCCACTGAGCTCGCCGGCCCGGCCGATTCCGGCCGCGGACGCCATCCCCTTCCTCCGCCGCAGCAGTTCCAGCAGTCCGCGCGCAGCTGGGGCCTCCGGAGCGGGGACGTGGTGGTGGCCTACGACAACGGCGGCAATATGGCAGCCGCAAGGCTGTGGTGGATGCTGCGCAACGCCGGGTTCGCGGACGTGCTCCTGCTCGACGGCGGCCTGGCCGCCTGGCGTGCCGCCGGGTACGAACTCGCGGACGGGCCTGAGCAGCCGGCACCGGGGAATGTGACTCTCTCTGATGGTGCCATGCCCGTGATCGACGCCGGGCAGGCAGCGGCGTGGGGCCGCCACGGAGTGCTGCTCGACGCCCGGGCAGGGGAGCGGTACCGCGGCGAGATTGAACCCGTGGATCCCCGCGCCGGGCACATTCCCGGCGCGCTGAGCGCGCCCACCACCGGGAATCTGGCGCCGGATGGGCATTTCCTGCCGCCGGCGGAGCTTCGGGAGCGCTTCGGGCTGCTCGGTGTCCGGTCCGGCGTGCCCATCGCGGTGTACTGCGGTTCCGGCGTGACGGCAGCCCACGAAATCGCGGCGCTGGAGATCGCCGGCTTTTCCGCGGCACTGTACCCGGGTTCGTTTTCGGAATGGTCCAACAATCCTTCGAACGAGGTTGCAACAGGCGCCGCGCCGTCAGGCAGCGACCCCTCCCGGGACTAGGGGCCTCCTGGCGGCCGTCATTCCCGCCACGTGATGCCGCTTCCGTGCCTTCATGCGATGCCGCTGTTCTCGGCGGTTATGCCCGTCCATCGGTTCTGTTGCCCTTCCGCCGTGGCATGGCAGCCCTGGTGTTCCGGGCAGGGGTGGTGCGGTGGAGTGGTAGCTGTGGCCGGTGGGGGTTTGGATCTGGACGGTGTGTCTGGTGCTGCCGGTGGCACCCGGATTGGTTGCCGTTCTGTTGCTCCAGCCGGGGGTTTCCTTGGTGTGGTTGCAGGCTTCGCAGAGTCCTTGGCCGTTGGTGTGGGTGGTGGGG
>NZ_JBFTKM010000007.1:0-170491 GCF_056395945.1 Arthrobacter sp. 05T442
ACACCTTCCTCGTCCCGTGCGGCTGCAAATAGTACTCATGCATGAACTCACGGATCTCTTCACGCGTAAAACCCTTGCTATCAACGGCCATCGCCGGCTCCTTCAATCAACAGGTAATGAATGACTCACAACCAGCTTGACGATGAGGGAGCGTCACCCGAACCGCCGCAGGATCTGCGGGAGCGTCACCCGAACCGCCGCAGGATCTGCGGGAGCGTCACCCGAACCACCGCCGGATCTGCGGGAGCGTCGGGAGAGGGGGCTAGGCCTCGGCGGGCTCCTCGTACTTCGGGAAGGCCGGGGCGGGTGCAGGCAGGGCGGTGCCGGCCGCGATCGGCTCGGCGATAGCGGCGAAGTCGCGTGCCGCCCCCTCCGTCTGACCGAGGGTGTCGAGAATCGCCGAGGTCGCCGTCGGCATGACCGGCTGCGCCAGGATCGAAACGATGCGCAGCACCTCCAGCGTGACATAGAGGACCGTGTTCATGCGCTCGACGTCCGTCTTGCGCAGCACCCAGGGGGCCTGTTCGGCGAAGTAGGCGTTGGTGTCCCCCAGGACGCCCCAGATCGCCTCCAGCGCGCGGCTGAACTCCTGCTTTTCGAACGCGGCGCGGGAGATGTCGAGCAGGCCGTTGGCCTGGCCCAGCAGGGCGGCGTCCTCAGCGGAGAACCCGCCCGGGACAGGAACCTGGCCGCCACAGTTCTTGGCCACCATGGACAGCGATCGCTGGGCGAGGTTGCCGAAGTTGTTGGCCAGGTCCGAGTTCATCCGGCCCACGATCGCGTCATGGCTGTAGTTCCCGTCGGCACCGAAGGGGACCTCGCGGAGCAGGAAGAAGCGGACTTGGTCCAGGCCGTACTGGGCTACCCAGTCCGCAGGGGCCACGACGTTGCCGAGGGACTTGGACATCTTGACGCCCTGGTTCTGCAGGTGCCCGTGGATCATCACCCGCTTGGGCAGTTCCAGCCCGGCGGACATCAGGAAGGCGGGCCAGTAGACGGCATGGAAGCGGGAAATGTCCTTGCCGATCACGTGGACGTCGGCCGGCCAGTACTTCTGGAAGGACTCGGACTCAGTGTCGGGGAAGCCGACCCCGGTCAGGTAGTTGGTCAGGGCGTCAACCCACACGTACATCACGTGCTCGGGGTTGCCCGGGACGGGCACGCCCCAGTCGAACGAGGTCCGGCTGATCGACAGGTCTTCCAGGCCGCCCTTGACGAAGCTGATGACCTCGTTGAAGCGGCTGTGGGGAGCGCCGAAGTCCGGGTGCTCCGCATAGAGGGCCAGCAGCTGGTCCTGATAGGCGGAGAGCTTGAAGAAGTAGCTTTCCTCCTCGGTCCAGGTGACCTCGGTGCCGGTCTCGCTCGCGTAGCGCAGTCCGTCCGGGCGGACTTCGGTCTCGTCCTCGACGAAGTAGCGCTCATCGCGGACGGAGTACCAGCCGGCGTACTTGGAGAGGTAAATGTCCCCGTTGGATTCCATCCGCTGCCAGAGCGCCTTGGCCGCCTCGTAGTGGTCCGGATCCGTCGTGCGGATGAAGCGGTCGAGCGAGATGCCCAGGTCATCGCTCATCTGGCGGAACGCGGCGGAGTTCCGGTCGGCCAGTTCCTTGACCGGGATGCCTTCCTTTTCCGCGGTCTGCTGCATCTTGAGTCCGTGCTCGTCCGTGCCCGTCATGAAGAAGACGTCGAAACCGTCCAGCCGCTTGAAACGCGCCATGGCGTCGGTGGCGATGACCTCGTAGGCGTGGCCGATGTGCGGCACGCCGTTGGGGTAGCTGATGGCCGTGGTGATGTAGAACGGGGGTTTTTCAGAAGAAGTCACGGTCTAAACCTAGATCAGTTCGGTCAGGGTATCGCTCTGGCGGACAAGTTCGTGGTCGTGTGAAGCGACGAGCACGGCGATGCCGTCCGAGGTCGTGTCCTTGAGGATGCTGATGATGCGGTTGGCGGAAGCACGGTCCAGGCTGGCCGTGGGCTCGTCGACGACCAGGACGCGGGTGCCGAGGATCAGCGCCCGGGCGATCGCCACCCGCTGGCGTTCACCGCCGGAAAGCTGGGCCGGGCGGTGACGCATGCGCCTGCCCAGGCCCACGAGGTCCAGGAGGTCCTTGGCCATGTCGCGGCGCTTCTCGACCTCGCCATCGGGCACGGCCGGCAGCAGGACGTTCTCCAGCGCGCTCATCCCGTCAATCAGGGCACCGCCCTGGTCAACGTAACCAATGAGGGCCCGGCGGCGGTCGGCGATCTCGTCGTCGCCCATGGTTTCGAGGGAATCGCCCTCCCAGAACACGCGGCCCGACGTCGGCAGGGTCAGGCCCGCACCAACCGTGAGGATGCTGGTCTTGCCTGAGCCGGAACGGCCTGCGACACAGTGCATCTCACCGGCGTGCAGGGTCAAGTTGAAATCGTCCACCACGTTTACGGCTTCGGCGCCGCCCTTGCCTCCGCCGTAGTGGATGGTGATGTTGCTCAGTTCCAACGGGGTTGCGTGGTCCGCAGCCTTCACGATCGTGTTGGCGCGGGTCTTGTGTCCCCCGCGGCGGGTGCTTTCCGTCATCCGGTCGTGTGCCGCCCGGTCAAGGTTCAGCTCGTTAGTCATTGGACCACTTTCGTTGCAATGGGAATCCAGCAAAGTACAGCCACAAGACCGGCGAGAGCGGCCCAGAGTGCGGCATAGGGGGCGAGAAGGAGGCCGACGCCGAGGGCGCCCAGGACACCGAGCGGGAGTGCGACAGTTCCTACCATGGCATTTTCGAAGAAACGCACCTGGCCGAGCATGTCCGGGTTCCAGCCCATGGCCTGCAGCGTGCCGAGGTACTGGCGCTTGGCCTGCAGTTCGAAGCGTCCGGTGACCATGGTCAGCAGGAGCCCCACGGCCACGCCCGACAGGCCCAGGATGATGCTGGGCAGTGCGATGCTGGCCGCGGCCAGCCCGCTCAGCGCGCTGGCTCCGGCGGCCCGGGGGATGTCGATCAGCAGGGCCACGAGTCCGCCCACCGACGCCCCGAAGACGCCGACAGCGACGGCGAGGGAAATGGTGTTGAACTTGTTCGTGCTCAGCTGCCGGTTGGCGAAGGTGAGCGGGGAATCGACCGGGATGAGCCGTTCATCGTGCTGCGGTTCCTGGTCTACTTCGTCGCGGTGCCGCAGTTGCTGCGCCGCGATGTAGGCGGCGCCCACATACAGGACCAGGACCGATGCCGAGACGATGGCGGTTGCCGGGCTCCAGCTGACCAGGCTCAGGACAGTTCCGGCGACGGCCAGGAGGGCCGCGCCGACACCGAATTCGGCCAGTACCCAGGAGCGGATCTTGCGCTGGGTCCAGCCCATGGCCCGCAGGGTCCCGGCCTCGCTCCTGCGTTTGCGGATGTAGCTGACGGTCGAGGCGCCGGTCAGCAGCGCCGCTCCGCACAGGGTGAGGAAGAGCAGTGTCAGGTTGGTCCCGGTCAGGGACCCGGAGACCGCGTCAGCGGCGTCCTGGCGGACCCACGACTGCTGGACGGTGCCGAGCGGTGATTCCTTGCCGGCGTCGTCCTTGGAGTACCCCGGAACGGCGATGCTGGCGTCCTCGCGCGCTGAACCGGCGACGACCGTCGCCTGGAGTCCCATGCCGCGGATCTCGTTGGCTAGTTTCTCCACGTCCGGCTGCGCCTGCTTCCAGCTGCCGGGCACCTTGGCCCGGACGCGGACGGCGTCGATCACGTTGGCGTTCTTGTCGAAACCGCGGGCTGCCGCGAGGCCGTAGTAGTCGGTGATGGCGCCGGCGGACTGGCTGGCCAGGCCCGTGGCGCTCAGCGAGGGCTTGAGTTCAGTGTTCCCGGCGTCCTTCCCGGTGGCGTCCTTGGTCAGCGTGAACGGCGTCGGGTCGTAGCCGCCCAGGGGAAGCCGGTTGACGTCGCCTGCGGCCGCCTGGACCTTGGCGGGGTCGAATGTTCCGTAGACCATCGCGAGCGGGGTGGCCAGCTTCTTCCCTGTTTCGAGGTTCTCCCGGTAGGAGCGCTCGTCAACGGGGTCGCGCTGGGTCTGGTCGACAGGAGCGCCGTTGGCGCCCTTCTCGGGCAGCCGGTTCACGGTGACCCAGTCGCCCGGGGTGGCACTCTTGTCCACGGCGCCGTTGCCGGCGGTTTCGCCGTCTTTGTACTTGGGGGCGGCGGCGAAGTTGGTGCTCCAGGTGGCCGGGTTGTAGAGGCCCTGGCTGAAGGATCCGGTATCGCCCATCAGCTGCGACAGGTCCTTGGAGCCGGGCCAGGCCAACGCAAACGGCGACTTGGAGACGAACGGCAGGTAGTCCTTGTCAAGGGACCGTGTGGCTGTCCCGACGTCCTTGACGACCTTTCCGGAGTCATCGATTTCCTCGATCTTGACCGAGTATTTCAGGTCCAGGGAGGTGCCCGAGCGGACGATCAGCGGGATGGCCTGCGAGTCGTCAGTGAGCTGTCCGGCACGCTTGGCCTGCTGGTACTGGGTCATCAGGGGGGCCCAGTACTTGAGCTTGACGCCGAGGAAGTCCGGGCCTTCCTTCAGCTGGTCCATGCTGATGCCGCCGGTGAAGAGGCTCTCGAAGTGGCGGCCGATCGCGCCGGCGTTGCGGGCGTCGGCGGGCGGCGCCTTCTCCAGGGGTGCCAGGAAGTCACCTGCCGTGCCGAGCAGCGCCCGTTCGGAGACGGGGTCGACGGCGACGACGGACTCGGTCACCTGCGGTGCCATCGGCAGGGAGACGGAAAGGTCGAAGAGGTTGTGCTCGGAGCCGCCGGCGGGGGCGGGGAACTTGATGCCCGTCTCCCCTGCCGGGCCCTGGATGCGGACGTTCTTGCCGCCGGCGACCTGCTCTTCAACGAGCTTGGCCTTGCCGAGGGAGCCTTCGGCCGTCGTCTTGAAGAGGGTCTTGTCGGAGTGGCCGTCCGAGCTGACGGCGCTGGCGGTGAGCCGGTACTTCTTGGGCGAGTCGCTCAGGACCGACTCGGCGGCCGGCCATTTGCTGGGATCCGTGGCGGTCGGGTCCCCCGCGGTGCCGGCGAGTCCGGCGTTGAAGCCGAGGTAGTCGGTGGCGTCGAGCCGCGGGGACTCCAGGTTCTGGGTGACGCGGGAGACCAGGCTGATGGGCGCGGCAACGGAGGTGCCGGACAGCTTCCGGATGGAATCGAGCTGGTCGAAGCTGATGCCGCCCTGGCCGGTAGCGATATCCGGCTGCATGAGGCCGCCACTGCTGTCCGGCTTGGCCTGGACCAGAACGTCGTAGAGGCCCCGGGAGTTCTGGTCAACGGTCCGGTTCAGCGCCGCCTGGGACTGGCCCTGGACGAGGACGGACAGGCACATGGCCACGATCAAAATGGACGCGGTCAGCAAAAGCACTCTGCTTCTGATGAACCTCTGGACGGCGTTCATTGGGCTCCTGAAAGCTGGATTGCGTGCGCACGCCGCTGTTCATTTCCTGCGGAATTGAAGGCGTCCCCTGCCGGGCGTGCAAAAAGTAAAGGCCGGTCTGCCGGCCAAGATCCGAAATTCGGACCTAGCCATTGTACGCAGACCGGCCACTCATTCGTGGCCGCCGGCCGCGGCTGTGCCGCCGCCGGCGCCCGCGGCGGGGACTTCAGTCCTCGAGGTCAACCTCGCGGACCATCTCAGCGCCGATTCCGGCCTTGATCGCGTCAAGGACCTGCTGCGGAACGGAGCTGTCAATGGTGAGCAGAGCCAGCACCTGGCCGCCCTCGGTCTGGCGCGCGACCTGCATGCCGGCGATGTTGATGTTGTTCATGCCCAGGATGTGCCCGATCGTGCCGATGACGCCGGGGCGGTCCGCATAGGCAACCACCACGAGGTGCTCACTGATCGGGATTTCCACCTCGTAGCCGTTGACGCCGACGAGCTTCTGGATCTGCTTGGGGCCGGTCAGGGTTCCGGCCACCGAGATCTGGGTGCCGTCGCTGAGCGCGCCGCGCAGGGTCAGGACGTTGCGGTAGGACTCGGTGTCCGGCGTCGTGATGAGGCGGACGTTGATGCCGCGCTGTTCGGCGATCACCGGGGCGTTGACGTAGGAGACCTGCTCGGTCACGATGTCGGCGAAGATGCCCTTCAGCGCCGCCAGCTCCAGCACCTTCACATCGAGGGAGGAGATTTCTCCGGCCACCTCGACGTCGAACTGGGTGAGCGAGGCGTGGGTGAGCGCCGTGAAGATGCGGCCCAGCTTTTCGATGAGCGGGATGCCGGGGCGCACGTCAGGGGCGATGACGCCGCCGGCGACGTTCACGGCGTCGGGCACGAGTTCACCGGCCAGGGCCAGGCGCACGGACCTGGCGACGGAGACGCCGGCCTTCTCCTGCGCTTCGTCGGTGGACGCGCCCAGGTGCGGGGTCACCACGACGTTGTCGAGCTTGAAGAACGGCAGGTCCGTGCTGGGCTCCTTGACGAAGACGTCGACGGCGGCGCCGGCGATCTCGCCGGACTCCAGGGCCGCGTAAAGGGCTTCTTCATCCACGAGGCCGCCGCGGGCGACGTTGACGACGTAGGCGGTGCCCTTCATTTTCTTGAAGGCCTCGGCTCCGAGCATGCCGACTGTTTCCGGCGTCTTGGGCATGTGGATGGTGACGAAGTCCGACTGCGCGAGGAGCTCATCGAGCGTCACGAGCTGCACGCCGAGCTGCGCGGCCCGTGCGGAGGTGATGTAGGGGTCATACGCCAGGATCTTGGTGTCGAAGCCCTTAAGACGGGCTGCGACGAGGGCGCCGATCCGGCCCAGGCCGATGATGCCGATCTTCTTTTCGAACAGTTCGATCCCGGTGTACTTGGAGCGCTTCCACTCGCCGTCCTTGAGGGCGGCGCTGGCCTGCGGAATGTGGCGGGCCAGGCTGAGGATGTGGCCTACCGTGAGTTCGGCGGCGGAGACGATGTTCGAGGTGGGGGCGTTGACCACCATGACACCTGCCTGCGTGGCGGCTTTGATGTCGACGTTGTCCAGGCCGACACCGGCGCGGGCAATCACCTTGAGGTTCTTCGCGGCGGCGATGGCTTCGGCGTCCACCTGCGTGGCGGAGCGGACCAGGATCGCGTCGGCGTCGGCGATCGCAGAGAGCAGCTGGGAACGGTCGGCGCCGTCGGTCTGGCGGATGTCAAAGTCCGGGCCGAGGGCCTCGATCGTGGCGGGCGAAAGTTCCTCAGCGAGGAGTACTACAGGTTTGGTGCTTGTCACCGGTGACCTCTTTAGCTCTCTTGTATTTCAGGTGCGGATTTTGGTGAATCGTCGTGGTGCAGGTGGTGCGCTACAGAAGGGGGGCCGGACCCCAGTGCTGGTGTCCGGCCCCCCTTGCCGGTCAGTTGCCTTAGCGGGCTACCGATCCTTCGGTGTAGTCGTCTTCGTTCTTGATCCAGGAGAAAAGCTTGCGCAGTTCGCGGCCGGTGGCCTCGATCGGGTGGTCCTCACCCTTCTTGCGCAGCGCCTTGAACTCGGGAGCTCCGGCGTCCTGGTCGTCAATGAAGCGCTTGGCGAAGGTGCCGTCCTGGATGTCCTTTAGGACGGCCTTCATGTTTTCCTTCACGTGGGCGTCGATCACGCGCGGGCCGGAGACGTAGTCGCCGTACTCTGCGGTGTCGGAGACGCTCCAGCGCTGCTTGGCGATGCCGCCTTCAACCATGAGGTCCACGATCAGCTTGAGCTCGTGCAGGACCTCGAAGTAGGCAACCTCGGGCTTGTAGCCGGCCTCGGTGAGGACCTCGAAGCCGTACTGGATCAGCTGCGACGCGCCGCCGCAGAGGACAGCCTGTTCGCCGAAGAGGTCGGTTTCGGTTTCTTCGGTGAAGGTCGTCTCGATGACGCCCGCGCGGGTGCCGCCGATGGCCTTGGCGTAGGACAGGGCCAGTTCCTTGGCCTTGCCGGAGGGGTTCTGCTCGACGGCGATCAGGTCCGGCACGCCGCGGCCGGCTTCGAACTCGCGGCGCACGATGTGGCCCGGGCCCTTCGGGGCGACGAGGGCGACGTCGACGTCGGCAGGGGGCTTGATGTAGCCGTAGCGGATGTTGAAGCCGTGGCCGAAGAACAGGGCGTCGCCGGGTTGCAGGTTCGGAGCTATGTCCTCGGCGTAGACGTGGCGCTGGACCTGGTCCGGAGTGAGGACCATGATGAGGTCGGCTTCGGCGACGGCGTCGGCGACGTTCAGGACGCGCAGCCCCTCGGCCTCGGCCTTGGCGCGGGACTTGGAGTCTTCCTTCAGGCCGACGCGGACGTCAACACCGGAATCGCGCAGGCTCAGGGCGTGGGCGTGGCCCTGGGAGCCGTAACCGATGACGGCGACGGTGCGGCCCTGGATGATCGACAGGTCGGCGTCGTCGTCGTAATACATTTCAGTCACTGGGGTGTCTCCTTTGAATGGATTCGTAGGTGTTGCTGGTGTGGGAAAGCGGTTGGGGAACTCGGTGGTGCGGTACGGGGGCACGTTCCTACGCGGAGCGGAGGGCCCTGTCGCTCATGGAGCGGGATCCACGGCCAACGGCCAGGGTGCCGGACTGCACGATTTCGCGGATGCCGAAAGGCTCAAGCACGGAAAGCAGTGCCGAGAGCTTCTCGGGGTGGCCCGTTGCCTCGATGACCACCGACTCTGTGGAGACGTCGACCACTGAAGCGCGGAACAGGTCTGCAGCCTGGGTGACCTGCAGGCGTGTCGCGGCATCCGCACGTACCTTGACCAGGATGTGGTCGCGCTGTACGGACGATTCTGGGGTGAGCTCAACGATCTTGATCACGTTGACGAGCTTGTTCAGCTGCTTTGTGATCTGTTCGATCAGCTCGCCGTCGGCGTCGACGACGACGGTCATCCGGGACATGCCCGGAACTTCCGTCGGGCCGACGGCCAGGGAGTTGATGTTGAAGGCGCGGCGGGCGAAGAGGCTGGCGACGCGGGTCAGCACACCGGGCTTGTCTTCGACCAGAACGGACAGTGTGTGGCGGGTCATGTTCAGTCCTCCTCTTCCCATTCCGGGGTCATGTTGCGGGCAACCTGGATCTGGTCGTTGCTGACTCCTGCCGGGACCATCGGCCACACCATGGAGTTGGGGCTCACGACGAAATCGATGACCACGGGGCGGTCGTTGATTGCCAGGGCCTTCTGGATGGTGGCGTCGATGTCCTCGTCGCGTTCGCAGCGGAAGGAGGCGCAGCCGTAGGCGTCCGCCAGCTTGACGAAGTCCGGGATGCGGACGGTGTTGTGTCCCGTGTTGAGGTCGGTGTTGGAGTAGCGGCCCTCGTAGAACAGGGTCTGCCACTGCCTGACCATGCCCAGCGAGGAGTTGTTGATGATGGCCACCTTGATCGGGATCTTGTTGATCGCGCAGGTGGCGAGCTCCTGGTTGGTCATCTGGAAGCAGCCGTCGCCGTCGATCGCCCAGACCACACGGTCCGGTTCGCCGACCTTGGCGCCCATGGCGGCCGGGACGGCGTAGCCCATGGTGCCGGCCCCGCCGGAGTTCAGCCACGCGTGCGGGCGCTCGTACTTGATGAACTGGGAGGCCCACATCTGGTGCTGGCCGACGCCGGCAACATAGATGCCTTCGGGGCCGGTGAGGGCGCCGATGCGTTCGATCACGCGCTGCGGGGCGCTGAGGCCGTCCTCGGGTTCGGTCCAGCCGAGCGGGTAGGTCTCTTTGAGGTTGTTCAGGAAGGCCCACCAGTTGGTGAGGTCGGGGGTGCCGGAGGCCTCGAACTGGAGGCGCAGGGCATCGCTCAGTTCCGGGATGATCTCCTTGACCGAGCCCACGATCGGTACATCCGCCGTGCGGTTCTTGGAGATTTCCGCGGGGTCGATGTCGGCGTGAATGACTTTGGCGTTCGGCGCGAAGGACTTCAGGATGCCGGTCACCCGGTCATCGAAGCGGGCTCCGAGCGTGATCAGGAGATCGGACTGCTGCAGGGCGGTGACGGCGGAGACCGTGCCGTGCATGCCGGGCATGCCCACGTGCTGCGGATGCGAATCCGGGAACACGCCGCGGGCCATCAAGGTGGTGACCACGGGGGCACCGGACAGCTCGGCCAGCTCGCGCAGTTCCGCGGACGCGTGGGCTTTGACGACGCCGCCGCCCACGTAGAGGACGGGCTTGCTGGCGGCCGCGATCAGCCGGGCGGCTTCCCGGACCTGCTTGCTGTGGCCGCGGAGCACCGGGCGGTAGCCGGGGAGATCGATCTTCGGCGGCCAGGAGAATGTCATTTGCGCCTGCTGGGCGTCCTTGGCGACGTCCACGAGTACCGGTCCCGGACGGCCTGTGGAGGCAAGGTGGAAGGCCTCGGCCATGACGTGCGGGATGTCATTGGGGTCCGTGACCAGGAAAGAGTGCTTCGTGATCGGCATGGTGATGCCGACGATGTCCGCTTCCTGGAACGCGTCGGTGCCGATCACCCCGCTGGAGACCTGGCCCGTGATCGCCACAATCGGCACGGAGTCCATGTGGGCGTCCATGATGGCGGTAACGAGGTTGGTGGCACCCGGCCCCGAGGTGGCGATGCAGACGCCAACCCGTCCGGTGACCATGGCGTAGCCTTGCGCGGCATGGCCGGCTCCCTGTTCGTGACGGACCAGAACGTGGTTCATTCGGGAGGCCATCAAGGGGTCATAGGTGGGCAGGATCGCGCCACCGGGCAAACCAAAAATATCCTTCACGCCGAGTTCTTCGAGCGCGCGGACAATTGCTTCTGAGCCGGTCATCACCGTCGGGGGTACGACGTTGTTCGGCCCAAGGACAGGAGAGACGGCAACAGTGTCGACGGCGGCGTCAGCCGGGCGTTCGACGCGGTCCGAAGCCTTGGAGGCTCCAGCGGACTTCGTGGCCATCAGCGAGGGGCTGATCGGCGATCCTTTGCTCATCGGACTCTTCCTTTGTGGCTCTTCGGTGTGGATCTTCTGTGATCGTGGAACTGCTGGTAACGCCTGGTGCTGGTGGTACGGGTGATGCGGGAAATAAAAAAACCCCTCAGCCCGGGAGGCTCTTCGAGGGGTTGCGCGTGACGGTTTGTTACCGGTAAAGGCTAATGAGCCACGCGCCCGGTAAGGACGACGGAAGCATCTGCAGTGCTGTCGACTGCAGTGGCTCCGGCGGTAACGATCTCGATCATGCGTTCAGTTTTCCCTCTGAGTGAGACAGGTGTCAACGAGCCCGCCCCGAGTCTCACGATATGGACCCCATTGTCCACTGACTGAACGCCCTCCCAACTAGGTCGCAGCTAATGGCCGTTATGACCGCTCAAAACGGCCACAAGTGCGAGCTAGTTGGGTTCACGGGTTGATCTTCCCCCAGCGGCCGTGTCGCCGCTGGAGGCTGGGGCACTCGGCACTACCCGCAATACGCGCCGGTGGAGGCGCTGTGCACCAGCTTGGCGTACTTGGCGAGGACCCCCTTGGTGAACTTGGCCGGCAGCGGCTGCCAGCCGACCTTGCGGGCCTCGAGCTCGGACTCGTCCACCAGCAGGTCGAACGTGCGGGCCGCGATGTCCACCCGGATCCGGTCGCCGTCCTTGACGAAGGCGATCGGGCCGCCGTCGGCCGCTTCCGGGGCGACGTGGCCGATGCACAGTCCGGTGGTTCCGCCGGAGAAGCGGCCGTCGGTCAGCAGCAGGACATCCTTGCCGAGGCCGGCGCCCTTGATGGCGCCGGTGATGGCGAGCATTTCGCGCATGCCCGGGCCGCCCTTGGGCCCTTCGTAACGGATTACGACGACGTCGCCGGCCGCGATCTGGCCATTGTTGAGTGCGTCCAGGGCGCCCTGTTCCCGCTCGAACACACGGGCGGTGCCCTCGAAGACGTCGGCGTCGAAGCCTGCGGTCTTTACGACGGCGCCTTCGGGCGCCATTGAACCGTGCAGGATTGTGATGCCGCCCGTCTTGTGGATCGGGTTGTCCATGGCGCGCAGGACCTTACCGTCGGGATCCGGCGGGTTGATCGAGGCAAGGTTCTCGGCCACGGTCTTGCCGGTGACAGTCAGGCAGTCGCCGTGGATCAGGCCGGCGTCGAGCAGGGCCTTCATGATGACCGGCACGCCGCCGATCTTGTCGACGTCGGTCATGACGTAGCGGCCGAACGGCTTCAGGTCGCCCAGGTGCGGAATCTTGTCGCCGATGCGGTTGAAGTCCTCCAGGCTCAGGTCGACCTCGGCCTCGCGGGCGATGGCGAGCAGGTGCAGTACGGCGTTGGTGGAGCCGCCAAAGGCCATCGTGACGGCGATGGCGTTCTCGAAGGCCTTCTTGGTCAGGATGTCGCGGGCCGTGATGCCGAGACGGAGCAGGTTGACGACGGCCTCGCCGGACTTATGCGCGAAGACGTCACGCCGGCGGTCCGCGGAGGGCGGCGCGGCAGAACCGGGAAGGGACATGCCCAGCGCCTCGCCGATGCAGGCCATGGTGTTGGCCGTGTACATCCCGCCGCAGGCACCTTCGCCGGGGCAGATGGCCCTTTCAATGCGGTCCAGGTCCCCTCGGCTCATCTTGCCGGCGGCGCAGGCGCCCACGGCTTCGAAGGCGTCGATCAGGGTGACTTCCTTTTCCGACCCGTCCTCGAGCTTGACCCAGCCCGGCATGATCGAGCCGGCATAGAGGAAGACCGACGCCAGGTCGAGCCGGGCGGCTGCCATCAGCATGCCGGGCAGGGACTTGTCGCAGCCGGCCAGAAGCACCGAGCCGTCGATGCGCTCGGCCTGCATCACGGTCTCCACCGAGTCTGCGATGACTTCGCGGGACACCAGGGAGAAGTGCATGCCCTCGTGGCCCATGGAGATGCCGTCGGAGACGGAGATGGTACCGAACTGCATCGGGAAACCGCCGGCAGCGAAGACGCCTTCCTTGGCACCCTGGGCGAGCCGGTTCAAGGAGAGGTTGCAGGGAGTGATTTCGTTCCACGAGCTGGCCACGCCAATTTGCGGTTTGGCGAAGTCGTCGTCGCCCATGCCGACCGCCCGGAGCATCCCGCGCGACGGTGCGGCGTGAATGCCATCGGTGACGACCCGGCTGCGGGGCTTGATGTCCGGCTTGGTGTCTGTTGTTGTTTGGGTGTCCTCACTCATGGCTCAAAGTCTAGGGCGCCGTCCCGGACGCCAACGACCGAAAAAGGCTGATTAAGCGGAAAACCGGGAATATTTCGATCAAATAGTGGACTCTCGTCTCACCTGGTGGAATCGGAGCGGGCTTGCCCGGCTCAAAGACCCGGTTCCAGCGGGTTCCGGCACGCAGGTCCAGCACCACGGCAGGGAGGGTTGGTTCAGGTTTCCTGCCGCGGGCTCGGCCCTTCCCGTAGCGCCGTGGAGCCGTGCCGACGAGGGTGGACAGCCAGCTTGGGACGGACGTAACGTCAAGCAACGGCAACCTTGCCTTATGGACAGAAGGGCTCCGCCATGGACTGGATTGTCTGGCTCATCGTCATCGTCGTCATCGTCGCCGTCGTGTGGTGGCTGCTCAGCCGCAACTCCCGTAAGAGCGCGGGCGGCACCGCCACCGCCGGCTCCTCCGCCACAGCGGCAGCCATGGCGCCGCCCGCAAAGGCCCAGGCGGACCAGAAGCCACAGGGACGTGAGGCTCCGCCGCAGGCGTTCGCTGCCCAGGACCGGGTCCAGGACCGTGTCCAGGACCGGGTCCCGGGCCAGACGACCGCGGTTCCGGCCGACGACGCCGTCGCCGCCCACGAGATGCCCCCCGTGTCCGCTCCCGCAGCGGCGGACGACACCGTGGACACGACGGCGGCGGACACGACGGCGGCGGACACGACGGCGGCGGACACGACGGCGGCGGACACGACGGCGGCGGACGCCGCAGAATGGGAAACACAGTGGTCGGAGACCGCCCCCGCAGAAACTCATCCCGCCCCGGTGCACCACGAACCGGTCCGAGGCGACCATGGCTATGGAGCCCACGCCGCGGGGACGCACGCCGCGCAGACGCAGGCTGCCGAGGCCGAGGGCGCCGCGGAGCCGCCCGCGGCGGCCGGCATGCCGGTCCACCATCCCGAATACACCGAGCCCCACGCTCCGACCCTTCCCGGTGCGGAATCGGCCGCGGCCGAAGCCGCCGAGGCCGGCGGGGAATCGGCGGCGGCTCAATCGGCTCCGGCGGCGCCCGAAACCCAGGCCGCGCCCGAAACCCAGGCGGCGCCCGTGGCAGCGGCCGATCCGTTGCAGGCGGCAGCATCTTCCGCCGCGTCCGAGACCCTTGCGAGCCACACGGCGGAACCAGCGGGCCACCTGGCCCAGGACCAGCCTTACGGCGAAGGATCGGCAGCGCCGGCTGCCGACGGCAGCGGACCGGAGGGTTTCACAGTCAAGGGCAACGCGTCCTCGATGATCTATCACGACGAGACGAGTCCGGCCTTCGAGGAAACCCGGGCGGAGGTCTGGTTCCTTTCGCCCGCCCACGCCGAGGCCGCCGGCTTCCGGCCGCCACGCCGCACCCGTCAATAGCGGCGACGGGACGGCCTGCCGACAGCAGACGCCGCAGTTCGATGGGGGCCCGGACACGTGCCATCAGGGCGCTGGCTGCCGCCGCGGCACTCCTGTTCACGGCCTGCACAGGCGGCAATGGCACTCCCCCGCCAAATAGCCACTCCGCGACAGGGGGCAGCAACCCGGCCGGCGGTGCGCAACCGCGGCCGGCACCGCCGGCCGTCGCCGGCCGGATCGACGTCGGACTGCAGGAGCCGTGGTCATCGGTGTTCCTGCCGGACGGCACCGCCGTCATCTCCGAACGCGACACCGCCCTGCTCAAGTCTGTGAGCGGCGGGCACTCCGAAACGATCAGCCAGGTGCCCGGCGTCGTACCCGGAGGCGAAGGCGGCCTGCTGGGACTGGCACTTTCGCCGGAGTTCGCCACGGACCATTACCTGTACGCCTACTTCACGGCCGCTAACGACAACAGGATCGCCCGCTTCCGCCTTGACGGGAGCGGCGGGCAGCTGAAATTGGGGGCCCCGCAGGTCATCTTCCCCGGGATACCGAAGGCGGGCACGCACAACGGCGGAAGGATCCGTTTCGGGCCGGACGGATATCTCTATGTGGGTACCGGAGATTCGCAGCGGCGTGAGCAGCCGCAGGACAGATTGGCCCTGGGCGGCAAGATCCTCAGGCTCACGCCGGACGGCAGGCCCGCTCCGGGAAACCCCTTCGGAACTAATCCCGTATACAGTCTCGGCCACCGGAACGTGCAAGGACTTGCCTGGGACAGTGCGGGACGGCTGTGGGCCAGCGAATTCGGTCCCGACGTGGACGACGAGCTGAACCTCATTGTGCCAGGCGGAAACTATGGCTGGCCCGAGGTGACCGGCGCACCGCACCGTCCGGGCTTCCTGGACGCCAAAGTCGTATGGCCCTCGACGGCGGATTCGTCCCCCAGCGGACTCGAGATTGTCCGTGACACCGCCTATCTGGGCGCCCTCCGCGGGCAACGGCTGTGGGTCGTGGTCTTGGACGGGGAAACCGCCGGCAATCCTGTGGGCTATTTCACAGGAATGTACGGCCGTATCCGGAACGTTTCGCTCGCCCCGGACGGCCGCCTCTGGCTCCTCAGCAACGACCAAAACCCTGATTTCGTGCTGGTTTTGGACCTGCACGGCTAGCGGAGCACCTGCACCGGCCGCCGATTTCACACAACGTCCAAACTCGTGTAGAGTTTCATGTCGTTGCGGAGAACAACGAGGGAAATAAAAAGCCCCCGGATGAACGAAAACAACAGATGCACCTCTAGCTCAACTGGCAGAGCAATTGACTCTTAATCAATGGGTTCCGGGTTCGAGTCCCGGGGGGTGCACCACGGAGAAACCCCGTCTTCACCGGCCTAGCGGCTGGTGACGGCGGGGTTTTTGTTTTGCCTCGATTGGTCCCGAGACGATCCTTACGGGGTCAGCGGCATGACTTTTTATTCCAGCCCACAAGCCCGCAGGCACCCCCGACGGCGGCCAGTTCGCCAAGCGCACGGCTCTCGAGCCTGGCAGCGTCCTGTCCGCCACCCGGAGGGCACGGCTCCTGGTTGCGGCTATGGGCAACCCTGCGGTGTCGGCTGCTGGTAGCCGGGTAGCCAGCCGATATCGTTCCCGTCGATGGTCAGGTACGCGCTTGCGAAGAACTCCGCGTCCGGTGACCCGTCCTTACAGGCAGGACCTGTAGCGACCCAGACGTAGTTCGTGTAGAGGGGACCGGAGGAGCCGGGATCACCCACTGCGCCGACGTCACCGCCCGGGCCGGAGCCATTGGAGTCCCGGTATTGGAGGATAGTGATGTCAATCTCGTGGCTGGAGGCACAATTGACCTCTCCGGCACCGAAGAAGTGGTAGTCCGGTGCGGCGTGCCAGTTGTCGTAGGCCGGTCCAACTTTGATGAAGCAGTCACCCCATGTGTACCCCATGATGTCGACGAACGGACTGAGCTGGGAAGCATGCGGTACGCCTGCCTGGGCCGGAGCGACGCCGCCCAGCGAGCTGGCCGCGGCCAGGACGACTGTATTCAGAAGCCGGAGGATGTTTCGGGGGCTGCGCAGGGCCAACAAGGAGCCGCGGCGGGGGCCGGAGGCGCGGCGGGGGGAAGAGGGTCCATGGGTGCGAGCGAATGGTTTCATGGCTAAATCCTTTGCGTAGGGTCAAAAGCCGAGAATGCAGTATGGGGCGCCGTTGCCGAGCATGCTCACCGATATGTCGGTTAGCTGCTCCCAGGCCATTGACCCGTCGGGCCAGGTGTAGTGCACCCAGGCTTCGTTCGGGCCGTAAACGGCCTCATCGCCCGGGCGGATCCAGATCCATGCCCATTCAACATTGCCCGGAATGTTTTCGGCCGGGACACCCGCCGGATCGCTGGTCAGGACTGCGCCGGTCTTGATATTCCTCAGCGTCAGGACGACAGATGAGGGCTTGTTATCCATCCTCCAGGCATAAAGGTGGGTCCCTCGGGAGAACGACGCAGGGTCACACATCAGGCTGGAATGGAACTGATGTCCGAAGGGGTCGATGATGTCCGCGTGTGCGGGGCCGCCCGCCAGGCAGAAGCAGGCGGTGAGGAGAATGGCCGCGAGTATCCTGGCCTGCGCCAAGACGTGCCGCCGGCCAGTCCGTGGCGCGAACGAGTTACGCCAGGGTTGTTGGTGTTTCATGAGAAGGACCTTCAGGTGCGAGTGCAGTTTGGGGGCGGCGTATTCCGTGCCGCTGCTGCCGCTGTGGGTGACTATGGACCCCACCCTGAACCCCGGATCCTTCAGGTAACGACCGGGCCGCGGCGCCGCTGCACCTCTGGTGCAGCCATTGGCGTAATCGCCGTCCGCTCCGCGCTCCCCCGCAGCGGTGTGTCGTAAAGGTTTTGGATGGCTATTTTGAGGATCCTCACCTGAGCCTTTGAAGTCAATGGCTTTTGCGACCCGGACTGGTTTCGGCGCGGCAAGCACGCAGGAAGCACCTCAACTCCGGCCCGTGGCGCACTTCGCAGACTTCCTGAAATAGCTGCCCCGGCCGGCCCATCCTCCGGCTGTGACACGTCATCGTCCTTCCTCACGTACTGGCGCGCGCCTTGGGCAGGCGCGCCCCAGCACCCCCTGTGCCGCCTTTGGCTACGCAGGTTTTGGTCCGGGTGAATATGGCTACAATCAGATGATAAGTACGCTTGCTAAATTGCTTGAATGAGCACCCTCGGGATCCTTGCGATGCAGGCTCACGACCGCTCCTCTCCCGGCCCGGAACCCTGACCGAGTAACCCAGTGAAAGGCACACCCATGTTTCTACTGTTCGGGTTTAGAACCGTCCTGCGCGATTTGGCCGGCCGGATGGCCACGTGCCAGTACTGCCACCGGTTCGTTCAGCATGGCCTTCAGGAGCGGGCCACCAAACTTACGTTGTTCTTCCTCCCGATCTTCACGACGTCGAAGTCGTACCGCATCACGTGTTCCAACTGCGGGCAGAGCTCAACGATCAAGGCAAGGCAGAAAAACGCACTTCTCCGATAGCCGCGCTGAGAAGTACGCCTCGCAGTATCCGCGGCGCTCCCGGGTAGCCGGACTCGCCGCGCTTTCGCTCCCGCTCCGGCCGGTTCCTAAGCACGGGGCCCTATGGCCTTTCCTGCGGCTGGCCGGTATCGTGTGGCGGATCCATCCAGATGACCGGTGCGGATCGCGGGAGGTCGGCTGTGACCAAAGGAGATCGCTATGGGCGATGACCGGCAACTACCATTCGATCAGGGGACGGTCGAGCTCGTCCTGGTCCGTCACGGCGAGAGTCTGGGAAACTTAGCGGCCACGAACGCCGGGCTGTCCGGGGCCGAAGTGATCGATGTCCCTGCCCGGGACGCCGACGTCGATCTGTCCGCGGTCGGCTACGACCAGGCCATCGCCTTGGGGCGGTCCTTGAAGGGTGTCCCGGCCGAGCAACGCCCTGACGTTATCTGGTCCTCGCCCTACGCGCGGGCCCATAGGACGGCGGAGGCCCTCGCGCATGCTGCAGAATGGACCGTTCCGATCCTTCTCGACGAGCGGCTAAGGGACCGGGAACTTGGCATCCTGGACGCGCTCACCACAGCGGGCGTAGAGGCCCGGCTGCCCGGGGAAGCCACGCGGCGCAGATGGCTGGGGAAGTTTTACTACCGGCCTCCGGGCGGGGAATCGTGGGCTGACGTCGCGCTGCGGCTGCGGTCTGTCATCTCCGATCTCGAGCGTCAGCCAGGGTCGGCACGGATCCTTGTGGTCAGCCACGACGCCGTCATACTGCTCTTCCGCTACATTCTCGAAGGACTGTCCGAGTCGCAGTTGCTGGATATCGCCGCGACGTCCACCGTGTTGAACGCATCCCTCACGCGCTATGGCCGGTTCGACGGTCGCGGCCCGTGGACCTTGGAGAGTTTCAACGTCGCCGATCATCTTGCCGAGCAGGGCGTGGCCCTTACCGAACACGGGGGCGACGCCGATGTCCATCCGCGATGAGTTGCCCCGCGCCGTTCCGGTGACCCCGACTCTCCTGCGGAGCTGGCAGCTGCCTGCGCCCGGATCCGGAAAAGATGAACGCGGGTCTGTGCTGGTCATCGGAGGGGCACGGAAAACGCCCGGCGCCGCTTTGCTGGCCGGCACCGCCGCACTGCGGTCCGGAGCCGGACGCCTCACCCTTGCTGTCGCCGAATCCACTGCAGTGGCACTGGCCGTGGCACTGCCCGAGGCAGGCGTGATAGGCCTCCCGGAAACTTCCTCCGGCTCAGTCCGCGCCGCAGGCATTGAAGCACTGGAGGCGGAACTGGGTGCCGCCGATACGATCCTGATTGGCCCGGGACTGGATGATCCAGACGAAACTACAGGGCTTTTGCGAAACCTCCTCCGACGGGATGCACGTGCCGAGAGCTGGACGATCGTCATCGACGCCTACGCCCTCGGGATCCTGCCGCGCCTTGACCAGGAGATCCGTCCCTGGGCCGGGCGCCTGATCCTCACCCCGAATCCGACAGAATCCGGCCTGCTTCTCGGAGCGGACTTGACGGACCTCCGTACAGGCACCGCCGCGATCGCAGAAAGATACGGTGCCGTGGTCAGCTGCCAAGGCATCATCGCCCAGCCTGCAAACACGGGCCGGGACGATGCCACTTCGGCGGGTTGTTGGGAGATCACCACCGGATCCGGGGGTTTGGGAACCTCAGGGAGCGGCGATGTCCTTGCCGGCGCCATCGCCGGGCTTCGGGCCCGCGGCACAACAAACATTCAGGCCGCCTGCTGGGGCACGCACCTCCACGCCGCAGCCGGGGACAGGCTCGCCAGCAGAATGGGAAGCCCCGGCTACCTGGCGCGGGAACTGGCCGACGAGCTGCCGGCCCTGATGATGGAACTGAGCATCTGAACGCGCCAGGTCGCGGATCGTCCGATCTTCGGTGCCGGCGCCGGAAACCCCGTGCCCGCATATCCTCCGGGGTTGACGCAGTCGGCAACGCCTGGAAAGGACTCGGGAAGGGCGCCACTTCCGTCGTTCGTGCGGTACGTTATTTCTTTTCTTATGGGCCGAGCCGCCCCGGGCTGGTATCCAGAAGGAGGGTTTCCAGGTCCCGGATCTGTCCCAGGGCTCGTTCCAGCAGTCGCTGTATCTGTCCCTGGTCGATGGCCTGGTAGACGCCGGAGAGTACGGTGAGGGTTTTCCAGAGCAACAATTTGCCGGAGACCGCAGCGATGAGCGCTTCGAGCTCCAACTGGCCGGCAGCGCCGTCGCGGGAATGCGTCGGATTCAAGGGGTCCAAAGTGGCCAGGTGTGCACCGATCCAGGCCAGAGGCTTCTTGTGGCCCGGCAAGCCGGATTGCAGCTTCTCACAGATTTCCTCGAGCGCAGATTTGTCCTCGCCGACCTCTGCGGCAAGCCTGCTGAGCTCGGCCCCTTGAGCGGAACCCGCCCACGATTTGGCTGCCTGCTCGAACAGGCGTTCGCCTGCCGAGGCGGCCATCAAATGACTGTGCAGGTATCCGCGCAATGAATTATCGGCTACCGATTTATCAGCTTGCATGTTCGCGTTCATAAGTCGTCCTCCCGGGGATGTGATCACGTCGCTGAGCCCCTCCCGGAGCCGTTCCATGGGGTTGCATCTTTGCTGCGTTCCGCCCGGGCCGGATGCCGCGTGGCACGCCACCGGCAGCTGGCCGGCGCCTCAATCTGCCGGTTTTGTCCGGGCTCCGCGTTGGTGGTTGTCCAGCTTCTTCTCCGAATCCCGGCGCCGCTGGCCCACGGTGCGCATCGGCTGAGTCGTCGGCGTCCGCGGGTGCGCTTGACCCGGACCCGGAGCGTGTTCTTCCTCGCCGCCAGAAGCAGGACTGTTCGAACCGGACTGCGTGTTCTCGCTCATATACGCATCTTCCCATCCGGCACGCCCACCATGCCAGAGTCCGTTCCAGAGCCGCCTTTTCTGAGTCCGGTCGGAGGCCACGTGGTGCATCGTTTTCCCGGTTCCATAGGGACCGACAAGTAATCAACCACCAAAAGGTCTGTACTACTCCAAAGCATGCTGATAAAGCTTGATCCGGGCAACCGTCTGAACTCAGATCCAAAGAAGGAGTGACATGGGAATCGGGGACAACATCCGCAAAGCGGCTGAGAATGCCATGGAGAACGTAAGCGAGAACGAGCCGGACCCGGACCGGTCCGGAGACGCTGCCGCGAGGGACTCCCTCGCCGGCGACATGGCCCGCAAGATCGACCCCGAGCTGGGCACGCCGGACGCGGGCGAAGACGCGGCCGACCCGGATTCACGGGGATAATCCGGGTCCGGAAAGCGGCGACACCTGCCGTCGAACCAAGCGGCGAATGAACTGGAGAACAACCGTGGTTGACCGGATTGCAGAGATTTGGGGCACGAGAACCCCGTACCCGCGGGACGGACTATGGCCGGTGCGGGTGGACCAGGCCCTGCGTGAGGGCATCACCGAGGATGACGTCGAACGCTGGGTTCAGTCCGCCTGCGTCCTCTGCAGCAACGGCTGCGCGTGCGACATCGCCGTGAAGAACGGTGCAATGGTGGGCATCCGCGGCCGCGCGGGTGATCTGGTCAACCACGGCCGGCTGGGGCCCAAGGGCCTCTTTGCCAGCTGGCAGGGGATGTCCCACAAGGACCGTCTCACACAGCCTTTGATCCGCGAGAACGGCCGGCTCGTCGAATGCGACTGGGACACCGCGATGAACCGGATCACCGAGCGCAGCAGGCAGCTTCTGCTAGACCGCGGACCCCTCAGCCATGGTTTTTACACCAGCGGCCAACTGTTCCTCGAGGAGTACTACGCCCTCGCCGTCCTCGGGAAGGCCGGCATCGGCACCCCTCACATGGACGGCAACACCCGCCTCTGCACCGCGACGGCGGCGGCGGCGCTGAAGGAAACCTTCGGAGCTGACGGCCAGCCCGGAAGCTATACCGACATCGACAGTTGCGACGCGATCTTCCTCTACGGACACAACATGGCCGAAACACAGACCGTGCTGTGGTCGCGGGTGTTGGACCGCATCGCCGGACCTGACCGGCCCAAGCTCGTCTGCGTCGACCCCCGCGACACCGAAGTCGCCCGCCACGCCGACGTCCATCTTGCCGTCCGGCCCGGGACAAACCTCGCCCTGATGAACGCCCTTGTCCATGAAGTCCTGGCCAACGGCTGGCTCGATGAGCAGTACGTGAAGGCGCACACGCTCGGGCTGGCGGAACTCAGGGCCACAGTCGAGCCGTGGACTGCCGAAGCGGCCGCGGCGGTCTGCGACGTGAGCGCCGCCGACATCAGGGAAGCGGCCCGGATTTTCGGCACCTCGGCCCGTGTCCTGTCCACGGTCCTTCAGGGCTTCTACCAGTCGGCGCAGGCCACCGCAGCGTCCTGCCAGGTCAACAACCTGCACCTGCTCCGCGGGCTGCTGGGCCGCCCCGGCTGCGGAATCCTCCAGATGAACGGCCAGCCGACCGCGCAGAATAACCGCGAATGCGGGGCGGACGGTGACCTGCCCGCCTTCCGGAACTGGGAGAACCCCGAACACATCGAGGAACTCGCCAGGCTTTGGGACGTTGACTCCCTGACCATCCCACATTGGGCCCCGCCGACGCATGCCATGCAGATCTTCCGCTATGCCGAGCAGGGCTCCATCGAATTCCTCTGGGTCTCCGCGACCAACCCTGCCGTCTCCATGCCCGACCTCCCCCGGATCCGGAACATCCTCGCCAAGCCCGAGCTGTTCGTTGTGGTGCAGGACCTGTACCTGACCGAGACGGCCCAGGCCGCCGACGTCGTCCTTCCGGCAGCGGGCTGGGGTGAAAAGACCGGCACTTTCACGAACGTCAACCGGACCGTGCACCTCTCGGACAAGGCCGTTGAGCCGCCTGGAGAAGCGCGCAGCGACTTGGACATCTTCCTCGATTACTCCCGCCGGATGGAATTCACCACGCTGCACGGCGAACCGCTGTTGCCTTGGGCCGGTCCCGAGGACGCCTTTGAGGCGTGGAAGGAATGTTCCCGGGGCCGTCCCTGCGACTACACCGGGATGAGCTATGAACGGCTACGCGGCGGCAGCGGCATCCCGTGGCCCTGCAACGACGAGAACCCGGACGGGCGGGAGCGGCTCTACAGGGACGGAGTCTTCCCCACGGACCCGGACTACTGCGAAAGCTACGGGCACGAACTGCTCACGGGCGCCACCGTCGGACCGGAGGGTTTCCGGGCCAGCGCCCCGGGCGGACGCGCGATCCTGAAAGCCGCGGAGTTCCATCCCGCGCACGAGGAACCCGACGGCCAGTACCCGCTCCGGTATACGACCGGCCGCACCGCTTACCACTTCCACACCCGGACCAAGACCGGAAGGTCCCGGCCCCTGACCCAGGCCGCGCCCAGCGCCTGGGTGGAGCTTGGTCCGGACGACGCCGAGCGGCTGGGAATCCGGGAAGGCGACCTTGTCCGCGTGACGTCGCGGCGGGGACGGATCGAGGTCCCGGCCCGCGTCAGCGACGTCCGGCGCGGCACGGTTTTCGCCCCGTTCCACTACGGCTATTGGGACGGGGACGGATCACCCGGAGAACACCCGACAGCTGCGAACGAACTCACGCTCACTGAATGGGACCCGGTCTCCAAACAGCCCGTCTTCAAAAACGCCGCCGTGAACGTGGAGAAGATCGGCGACGCTGCCGGCCCCGCCCCGGCGCCGACTACAACCGCATCCCGCCCGTCCACCGCAGCGGGCGCCGAATCCGTGCGGCCGACCACCGGCGGCACGGACGCCGAAGCCACCGAGCGCGTCGGCGCAGCCCCGCCGCCCCGCTTCCCCGAGGCGATCAGGCGCGGTGGACAGGAGGGCAGGCCATGAACCTGACTATCTATCTGGGCATGCTGCACAAGGCCGAACAGACACTGTCAGATTCATTCCGCCAAGTGGCGGAGGGCCACGGGGCCGAACCCGACGTGCACTTCCTGTGCCATACGCTGGCGCACCAGTGCGATGAACACAGGCGGCTGCTGATCCCTCTCGTTCAGCGCTACGGCGAGGACAGCTCCGACAACGAACCCGAACGGCTCCACGCCGAAGGGCTTTCCACAACGCGCCAGGGCCCGGTCGGCCTACTGCGGGACCTTCAGGACCTCTACCTCCTTGCGAGCCTCGTCGACGTGACCTGGACCATGGTCAAACAAGCCGGGTCGGCCCTCCGCGACCGCGACCTCCTCGACGTCGTTTCCCGGTGCGACGCTGAGACCGCGGTCCAACTGCGCTGGCTGCAGACCCGGATGAAGCAGGCGGCGCCACAGGCGCTCATCGTGGCACGCTGAAGCGCTGCTATGGCTTCAGGACCACCTTGATACAGCCATCTTCCTTTTTCTGGAAAAGTTCGTAGGCGGCAGCGGCGCCGTCGAGGGAGACCTCGTGTGTTTTGAGATCCATCACGCCGAGCGGGTCCGTGGGATCTTCCACGAGCGGGAGCAGCTCGTCTGTCCACCGGCGGACGTTGCACTGGCCCATTCGGAGTTGGATCTGCTTGTCGAACATTGTGAGCAGCGGCATGGGACTCGCTGTGCCCCCGTACACTCCGCTCAGCGAGACGGTCCCGCCCCGACGCACGGAATCTATGGCGGCATGGAGGACCGTCATCCGGTCGACGCCGGCAGTCTCCATGGCCTTCTTGGCCAGTGCGTCGGGCAGGAGCCCCACCGCATGCTGTGCAAAAGCGCCGACGGGCGAATGATGCGCTTCCATACCGACAGCGTCGACCACCGCGTCCGGGCCCCTTCCGTCGGTCATATCGCGAAGCTGGTCACCGACGTCTTTCGTGAAGTCGATCGTTTCCACTCCGTGCCGCTCCGCCATGCGGCGGCGTTCCGGAACCGGTTCGACGGCGATGACCCTCCGGCCCAGGTGGCGGCCGACCCGGCTGGCGAACTGCCCCACCGGCCCAAGCCCAAAGACGGCCAGTGTCCCGCCCGCAGGGACGTCCGCGTATTTCACTCCCTGCCAGGCTGTGGGAAGAATATCGGAAAGGTAGAGGTACCGTTCATCGGGCAGTTCATGCCCCACCTTTATGGGTCCGTAGTCGGCGTGGGGCACGCGCAGGTACTCTGCCTGCCCGCCGGGGACCGACCCGTAAAGCTCGGAGAACCCGAACAGGCTCGCCCCGCTACTGTGGGAGTGCACCTGGGTGGTCTCACACTGTGACTGCAAGCCCTGTTTACACATCCAGCAATGGCCACAGGAAATGTTGAACGGGATAACCACTCTGTCGCCCGGCTTGAGGTTCGAAACTCCCGAACCGACCTCCTGAACGACACCCATGGGTTCGTGGCCCAGGATGTCGCCGGCGTTCATGTACGGCCCGAGGACCTCGTACAGATGGAGGTCGGAACCGCAGATCGCCGACGACGTGATCTTCACGATCGCGTCCGTCGCCTCCTGGATCACCGGATCCGGAACTATCTCCACGCTGACCGACCGCTTTCCCTGCCAGGTAAGTGCCCTCATGTCCGCTCCTTCAGTTGCAGCTGAAATTGATAAGTATACTGACCAACCTGATTATTCCTCCTCCGCGCTTCGTTGTGAAGGAGGTCCTCCTGGCAGGCGCCGGGCACCGCAACAGCCCAGCGGCGCAGGACTAGCCCACGTGGATGCCCGGCCGGCGGGCAGGGTCCTCCTCTTCGACGCGCAGGATTTCGCGCACGAGCGGGGCGGTGTCCCCCTTGCCCAGGACGAGGTAACGCATGAGGTGCCCGACAGGGTGGCCCTCGGACCATTCGAAGTAGCACTGCGGGCGCAGCCCGGTGCTCTCACGCAGGGCCAGCAGGACAGCGGCGATCGCGTTCGGGACGGCCGGGGACTCGACCCTCAGGACGCGGTGACCGTCGATATCTACGCCTTGGACCCGCAGAACGTGGGTGAAGGCGGACGGGTCCACGACCCCCACCTCCATAAACAGGACGTCGGCCTTGCCCGGGACCGGGTTGAGGGCCCGCTGTTCGCGTTCCTTGTCGTCGTATTCGTGCCCGTCGCCGGCCTGGCGCTGGTTGGCAATCAGGTTCAGCTCGCCGTCGAACGCGATGGAATCGGCGACAAACTGGCGCGCTGCGGCGTCGAACTCCACCCTGTCCACCCGCAGCTCCGTGGTCCGGGAAATCCGCGAGATCAGGGACACAATGACAATGCCGGCGATGAACACGGCGGAGATCGCGATGCCCTCGGGCTTTTCGATGACGTTCATGACCAGCGCGTAGAGCAGGACCAGGGACAGGAGCCCGAACCCGGCACCCCCGCCCTTGTGTCCGCGGTGGATGGCCGAGACGGTGACCGCGACGGCACCGGAGACCATCATCGCGAGGATACCGGTGGCGTACGCCCCCGCTTGGGCGTTGACATCGGCGTGGAAGGCGATGGTGATGCCGACGCTGATCGCTGTGAAGACAATCACGACCGGGCGCACGGCGCGGCCCCATTCCGGGGCCATCCCGTAGTCGGGCAGGTAGCGCGGGACGATATTGATCAGCCCGGCCATCGCTGACGCGCCGGCGAACCAGAGGATAAGGACGCTGCTGATGTCATAGACGGTCCCGAAGCCGCTGCCGAGCTTTTCGTGGGCCAGGTACGCAAGGGCACGGCCGCTTGCGGCGCCGCCGTCCTGGAATTCCCTGGCGGGAATCAGGACCGCGGTGATGAAGCTCGTGGTCAGCAGGTAGCCGGACATGATGAGGGCGGCCGTGGTCAGCAACTTGCGGGTGTTGTGCACCCGTGAGCCCAGGTGCGCTTCCTCGTCGCCGCCGTGGGATTTAATCAGCGGCATCATCGACACCCCGGTCTCGAACCCGGACAAGCCCAGGACCAGCAGCGGGAACGCGATGACCACCGGCATGATCAGACCCAGGGGTCCGCTGCCCGTGTTGGCACCGAGCCGGCCAACCCAGCCGTTGAGGACGCCCGGGTCCGTGAAGACGTCGAAGAGTCCGACGCCGACGATCGCGGCGTTCAGCAGAAGGTACACGGCCACCAGCGGGATGGCCACGCCGACGGCCTCGTTGAAGCCGAGCAGGAAGACCCCGCCCAGGATCAGCAGCATCACAACGGTGATCGGGACGGCCTGACCGTGCAGCCCGGCGGGCAGCAACGGGTTTTCCATAATCTGCACGGTCGCGTCAGCACCCGAGAGCGTGATGGTGATGATCCACGAGGTCGCCACGAACCCGAGCAGCACCAAAACGAAGAACTTCCCGCGCCAGAATGGCAGCAGCTTCTCCAGGATCGCGACCGAGCCCTGCCCGTGCGGACTTTCGTGGGCGACCCGGCGGTACATCGGCAGCATGCCGAGCAGCGTCAGGGCCACGATCAGAAGGGTCGCAAACGGGGACAGGGCACCGGCTGCCAGCCCGGCGATCCCCGGCAGGTACGCGAGGGAAGAGAAGTAGTCGACGCCGGTCAGGCACATGACCTTCCACCAGGCGTTTGGCGTGGTGTGCTCCTGCTGGGCCGCTGCCCGCCCTGCGGGCGCGACCCGGTTGGCCAGCAGCCAGCCGGTGAAGGCGTTCCGCGCGGGAGGCTCGCTGCGCTTGAGGTCGACGTGCGCCGGCACGGCGGTGTCTGTGGGTGTCTGCATGTCCTTCATTCTGTGGATCGGTCCTTTATGCCGGGAACCATTGTCCCCGCTTAATCCGGGAGGCGCTTTCAGGCTGCCCGCGCCGGCGCTCCGGCCGACGGCGGTCCGGCGTCGCTGGTGCGGCGCCGCGGTCCGCCGCCGCCCCGCCGGAACCCGCCGTTCAGCCGGCCGCCCCCGGAGGTTCACCCGCGGCAGTTAGCCTCGGTGGCTCCGTCGAGATCCAACTAATGGGAGGCTCCCTGATGATCACCACTCGTACACGCCGCATCCTTGCCGCGGCCGCCGCCACTCTTCTCGCAGCGTCCGCGCTGGGCGCCACGGCCGCGGCCCAGGCCGCTGACAATGGCGCCCACCGGTCCGGGGACTCCGCCCCGGACGGAAACCATCCGGCCGGAGACACCGCCCTCTCCAGGGACTTCGCCGCCGTCGACCGCACGACGAACTGGCAGCTGACGTCGAAGCTGAAGCTGAACTTCCCCAGCTACCACACCGAGGGGATTGCCTACAGCCAGGACCACATTTTCCTCTCGGCCGTCCAGATTATCGAGCCGACCACGAAGTTCCCGAGCCCGCAGAACGGGTTCGACCGCACGCCCGGTAAAGGCATAGGCCACCTCTTCGTCATGGACAAATCCGGCAACCTGCAAAAAGACATCATCCTGGGCGAAGGCGACATGTACCACCCGGGCGGCATCGATTTCGACGGCACCAACGTCTGGGTTCCGGTGGCCCAGTACCGGCCCGACAGCAGCGCCATCATCTACCGCGTCGACGCGAACACCCTCGACGTTCACAAGCAGTTCGAGGTCAAAGACCACTTCGGCGGCATTGTGATGGACAAACAGACCGGCCACCTGGTCGGCAACACCTGGGGCTCGCGCCGGTTCGCCGAATGGGACCTGCAGGGCAGACAGCTCTCCGCCTGGGATAACCCGAACTACGTCATCGACTACCAGGACTGCCAGTACGTGCCCAGCTCCAAGATGCTTTGCGCCGGGATCACCAACCTCCCGCAGACCCCGGCCGCCGGAGGCACCGGTGCCACCTACGAACTCGGCGGCATCGCGTTGATCGACCTCAAATCCCACACCGTGCTCCGCGACGTTCCGTTTCAGCAGTGGTCCACGGCAGGGCATGTCGCAACCCGCAACCCGTTCAAAATGACTGCCGACGGCAACCGCCTGACAATGAACGTGGCACCGGACAACGGCGACGAAGGAAACGGAACCGAGATCCTCACGTATGAAGCCACGGTGTCCCCGGCGCATTAGGCCGCGGCGTCCCCACGTCCGGACCACGTCTTGATGACGGTCCAGCCGACCGCCGTCAGCGGCACGGCCAGCAATGCTCCGACGACGCCGGCAAGCATGGTCCCCGCGGCCAGCGCCAGCAGGATGGCGAGTCCGTGGATGCTCAGCACCCTGCCCATGAGGACAGGCTGCAGGAAGTGGTGTTCCAGCTGGTTGGCCCCGATGACCACCGCGAGCACGATCAAGGCAGGCACGGGCCCGTTGGAGATCAGGGCTACCAGGACCGCGAGGGTCCCGGCGGCCGTGGCACCCACGATCGGGATGAAGCCTCCAAGGAAGACGAACACGCCCAGCGGCAAGGCCAGCGGCACACCCATGATGGCCAGGGCCACGCCGACGATGAGTCCGTCGGTGGCCGCGACAATGGCTGTCCCGCGGACGTACCCGCCCAGGACAAGTGTGCTGCGCTCGGCCGCGAGCGCAGCCCTGGCGCGGTGCGTGGCGGGAAGGAAACCGATCAGGAAGCCGCGGATTTTCTCGCCGTCCTTGAGGAAGAAGAACAAGATGACAGCCATGAGGACCATGCCGGCAAGGATTTCACCGGCAGTCCGTACCCCGGTCAGGGCTTCGGTCCCGAAGGTGCTGCTCGTGAAGAACTTCTGGACCGAGTCGCGTGTGGCGGTGATTTGTTCATCGCTGACCTGGAAGGGCCCGTTGTTCAGGAACCCGTGGAATTGGTCCACGCCGGCCACGGCGCGGACGGACAGCTCCTTCCACTGGGAACGGACCAGGAACACAACCCCGGTGATGACGCCGCCGAATACGGCCAGGATCGCCAGGAATGAGGCAACGACCGCCAGTGCCCGCGGCCATCTGTGGCCCGTGAGCCAGCGGACCAGGGGTGATATCGCGGCGGCCAAAATCACGGCGATCACCACGGGAATGATGACGAGCGGGACCCGGGTGACGGCCCAGAGGACCGCCCAAGCCAGGGCTGCCACGGTGAGGGCCTGGACGGAGCGGATGCTGGCGCGTCCGAGGCCGTCGGACCAGATGGCCGGCATACCCGTTCGGGGTTTCCGCCCGGGAAAGCTCACGGGGTCGGTATCAGGCATCGTAGTGTTCTCTTTCGGGAGGACCGGACTGGGCAAATAGCTTGAAACGCTGTCGACGCCGCCGTGTCAGCGGCATTACGATCCTATGTCCCGGACGGCACGTAGGATGATCGGGATGAAAACCGCTAAGAGGGCTTACTATCTGGGAACAGCATCCCTGGCATTCTTAGTCGCGCCGATTGCCCTGGCGTTGCCCGCCTTCGCGGATACGTGCGGGCCCGGGCTCGTGGGCATCAGCCCCGTGAACTTATGCCCGGCAGTTCCGCCGCGGCCCGCCCATTCACCAACACCATCCCCGGCACCCACGGCATTGCCGCCCGGCCCCTCGACCGCGCCGGGCAGTGTGGTGCACCCCATTCCCGCCGGCACCCGCGGGCCGCTCCCTCCTCGGACAACGCAAACCGCTGCGGCGCCCGGGCCCGGCCCCGGATCGCCGGACAACGGCGGCGGCACCGCCATGCCGCCGGCAGCGGAACCCGCCGCGTCGGGCACGGCCGCCGCCCCGACGACGTCGGCTGCTGCTGCTGCCGGCTATGAGGACGCAGTTGTCTCCCAAGCACCTGCGGAGAGCGGATATGGCAGCCGCGCCGGCGCGTACCTGCTGACTTTGGGAGGGCTGTTGATGACGGTGTCGGCAGCGTTCGGCCTCAAACGGCCCGGACGGGGCTAGACCCCTCGCGGGCGGCGCCACGCGGATGTACTCTCGGTGTCAGAACGAGCTAAAGGAAGAGCACCCATGACCGTCCCCCAGAATGCATCCACGCCTGGTCCAGGCTGGTATCCGGATCCGGCCGGCTCAGGCCGGCTTCAATGGTGGAACGGTGCGGCGTGGACCGGCCAGTTCAGCGGGCCGGCCCGCCCGGGCCCGCCGCTTCAACGTCCGCACATCAGTGCCAAGACCCAGGTCTACAACCCCTTCATCTGGCTGATTGTGGCGCTGCCGGTCATCCCGCTCATCTTCCTGATGATCTGGAATCCGGTCCTGCGGCTGCGCAGCGTCGGTGCGCGGCAGGTCCAGACGCTCGACCCGGCGTCGATCCTTACCGTCCCCTACTTCCTTCTGCTCGCCAGCGGCATCCTGGTGTACGGTGTGTCCGCCGTCCTGGCGTACCTGGACTGGGCGAAACTTCGCCGCGACGGTGTTGTGCGGCCCTTCCACTGGGCGTGGGTATTCCTGAGCCGCGAACTCTACGTGATCGGCCGCTCCGTCATAGTGCACGAGGCGGCGCCGCGGCGCGGGCTCGCGCCGATATGGGCCACCATCGCCGTGACCGCGGTGGCCATTGTCCTGGTGGGACTCAAGATGTCCGCGATGGTGGCCACGCTGGCGAACCACGTCGCCACCATCTGAGTCCGTCCGGCGCCTGGCTCGTGCCGCCGGACGGACTCAGCCGCGGCAGTTAGGACAGGTAACCGACGAATTCCCCGCCTGTCATTGGCGTGGAGAACATCGGGTAGTCGTAGGTGATGGCGTTCTCGTGCTCCTCCGCTGACGTCGCCGCGACGCAGTCACTCAGCGTGATGACCTTGTAGCCGTTTTCGTACCCGCTGCGCATGGTGGATTCGACGCAGCAGTTGGTCAGGAAGCCGCCGAGTGCGATGGTCGTGATGCCTTTGCTGCGCAGGATGAAATCCAGGTTTGTGCTCGCAAATGTGTCCAGGCCGCGCTTGCCCTCAATGAGGATGTCGCCGTCGGCCGGCGTCAGCCCGTCAATGATCTGGGCGCCCCAGGATCCTTTGACAAACACCTTCCCGTCCACGACGCCCTTGAGGATCCCATAGGGGTGCGCGCCGAGCTCGTTGTAGCCTTCCGCGAAAGTGATGGGCGCGTGCATGATCGTGGCGCCGGCGGCCCGTGCGGCCTCAACCACCCGGGACGTGTTGGCGAGCATGCCGGTCTTCTCCATCACGGGCCTCACAGCGTCGTGCAGGCCACCGCCCACGGTTGCGAAATCGTTCTGGTATTCGATGAGTACGACAGCGGTGGTGCTCGGGTCAATCTGCACAAAGGCCTCCTGGTCGGTAGCAGACGGCGGCGCAACGGTGCGCGGCAGCCGCGGCCAGACTAGCCCGGGTGTCAGCACGCCCACAAGGCCCCGGCCAAAGGGGTCTCCCCGGCGGCCCGGGGCCCTAGGTTTCGGGCGCGGTCCGGATGATCAGCACCGGGCAATGGGCATGGTGCGCCAGCTGGGAAGACACCGAGCCCAGCAGCAGCCCGGCGAAGCCGCCATGTCCGCGCGAGCCGACGATCACCAGATCAGCATCCCGGGACGCCGCCACCAGTGCGGAGGCCGCACTTCCCTGCACAAGCTGCCCGCTGACCGGTACCCCAGGCTGGGCCGCGCGCGCCAACTCTTCGTCCAGGATCGCCTGCACATCCCGCTCAAAAGCCCCGTAATCCCAGGCCTGGCCGGCAGCGTCCGTGACGTAGGGATAGTGCCATGAAGCCAGCGCAAGGACCTCGCCGCCCCTGAGCCGGGCTTCCTGCACGCCCCAATCGAGGGCTGCCTGGGATTGCACCGAACCATCCACTCCCACAACAATCCTGAACGCGCTGCTGCTGCTCATGCCCTTGCCTTCCGACGGGATCGATCCTGCCCACGCATGGCTTCATCATCCTCGCACTTGTCGAATCATGGGAGCCTCCGCGGGGCCAAGGGAAGGCCCTACGCTGCGAGGTTCGTCGCCAGGAATGAAAGAGTCCGCGTCCAGGCATCCCGGGCGGAATCGGCGTCGTAGGTCCACGTGTTGGTGTCGTTGAAGAACGCATGGCCCGTTCCGGGGTACACGACCGGCGTGAAGTCGACGCCGGCCCGGTCCATCATTTCGGTCAGTACCGGCAGCTTGTCCACCAGGGCCGCGTCCTTTTCGCCGTAGAAGGCCAGGACCGGGCAGGTGATGCTCCCGAGTCGCTCAACCGGGAGGTCCGCGTGGCCGTAGAACGGCACCGCCGCCCGCAGCGGTTCGCGCGCTGCCAGCGAGAAGCTGTAGGTGCCGCCGAAGCAGAAGCCACTCACCGCGACCCGGCCTGCGAGCGCCGGCATGGCGTAGAGGTGTTCAAAGCAGGCCTGCAGCGATGCCAGTGTGCGGTCGGCGAATCCGGGCGCGTGCAGCGGGGCCATCGCTTCGCGCAGCTTCGGCTGCGCTATGCTCCGCTGCTCGGGATCGAACAGTTTCACCTGCAGCTCGGCCGCCAGCTCCGGCGTCATCGCAGTCCCGGCAAGCAGGTCCGGGGCGAGGACGAGATAGCCCTCGGCGGCGAAACGGTCGGCGACGTCCTTGGTGTGGCCCACGAGGCCCCACACTTCGTGAATGACTATCAGGCCGCCCTTCGGCCGGCCCGCAGGCTCGCCCACGTAAGCGTCCAGGGTGGTCCCGTTATGTGAAATAGTCAGCATGTGTCCCATGCCCACAGCTTTGCACAGTGTGCTGGACGGAGCGGACCGCAGCGGACCGGACGGCGCGCGGCCGCTCGAAGCTCAGTTCAGGTGTGTCGTCTCGACGGCAAGCCCGGGTTCAACGGCACTGACAATGGCCTTGACCTCAGGCGCAGATGTTTTGGTGGCCAGCACCTTCACCACGGACTGAAGCTCCTGGCGGAGCAGGTCCGGGTCAATCGAGGTGGCTGCAAGCACGGAGCGTTCCATGTCCGCGGCTTGCGCCACGGCCTCACGGCCACGTTCAGTCAGGGACACGACATGGCTGCGGCGGTCCGAGGCGCTGCGCTGCCGGGAGATGTGGCCGTGCGCCTCGAGGCGGCTTAGCGTCTTCCCCATGGTCTGCGCTTGGACCCGAACCAGCTGCGCCAGTTGGGCCTGCGTCATCGGCCCATTGGCTGAAAGCACTTCCATGGCGATCACCCCTGCGTGGGTCAGGCCAATGGCCCCCAATTTTTCGTTCCAGGAGTGCTCTACAAGGCGTGCTGCCGTGGACAATAGGCGGCCCGTGGGCCAGCGATCCATATCAGGCATACCACCGAGTATAGCGAGCGCTGGATTCGTCGGGCGCCGCACGGCTCACTAGGCTGGGTTAAACCCCACCTTTCAAGGAGAAACCCGTGTCTGAACGACTCATTTCCGGTGCCCTGGCCCCGGACTTCACCCTCAAGAATTCCGAGGGACACGACGTCAGCCTGACGGACTTCCGCGGCCGCAACACCGTGGTCTACTTCTATCCGGCGGCCTCCACGCCCGGATGCACGAAAGAGGCGTGCGACTTCAGGGACTCCCTTCAGTCGCTGCAGCTGGCGGGCTATGACGTACTGGGAATCTCCCCGGATCCGGTCGACAAGCTCGCCAGCTTTGCGTCCGCTGAAGGACTGAACTTCCCGCTGCTCTCCGACGAGAACCACGCCGTGGCCGAGGCCTACGGCGCCTGGGGGGAGAAGAAGAACTATGGCCGCACCTATGAAGGGCTCATCCGTTCCACGGTGGTGATCGATCCCCAAGGAACCGTCGCGGTGGCGCAGTACAACGTGCGGGCCACCGGCCATGTGGCCAAACTCCGCCGGGACCTCAAGCTTGATGGCTAGTCCCGCCGGGACCTGACGGCGCGGGCCGCGTCGGGGCGCACAGACGCAGAAACACTGGTAATAGGTACAATGGAGCCTGGCGTCGGCCGTCGGGCATCTTCAGGCACGCAGTGCGAGGATGCACGGACGACGGCACCGCGCGCGAGTGGTGGAATTGGCAGACACGCAGGATTTAGGTTCCTGTGCCTTCGGGCGTGGGGGTTCAAGTCCCCCCTTGCGCACATAATGAGAAAGAGAACCCCGGTCTTCGGACCGGGGTTCTCGCATTTTCGGCGAGAACTTGGGGATTCTCAAAGGTTCAAAAAGAATTTCAATCCTTCACCCATCCGTTTCCTTCGAACCGGCGAATACCCATTGAGACACCAACCAAGGGTCGGTGCCCGACAGTCGGAAAAGGGCCAGAGCGGCAAAGTTCGCCGCAGCCAATGATCGACATAACGAAGGAGAAACCGAAATGCAGACCATCAAGCGCACCACGTTCGCCGTTGCAGGAATCGCAGCCGCTGCCATGCTTAGCCTCACTGCCTGTGGCGGATCCAGCACAACGGCTTCCGGCTCCTCGGCGCCGGCTTCCACGCCCTCCGCCTCGAGCATGGCGCCGTCGCCGTCCATGAGCTCCTCAGCGGCAGCCATGGATCCGGCAGCTGACCTCGTCGGTTCCGGCTGTGCAGCCTACGCCGCACAGGTCCCCAGTGGCGCCGGCTCGGTGTCCGGCATGGCCCTTGACCCGGTTGCCAAGGCGGCGTCCAACAACCCGATCCTGACGACCCTCACGGCTGCCGTGTCCGGAAAGCTCAACCCCAAGGTCAACCTCGTGGACACGCTGAACGGCAGCGAATTCACAGTCTTCGCCCCGGTCGATGACGCCTTCAAGAAGATCGACCCGGCCACGATCGAGACGCTGAAGACGGACGATGCCCTGCTCAGCAAGATCCTGACCTACCACGTAGTGCCCGGCAAGATCAGCCCGGACAAGATCGTCGGCACCCACAAGACGGTCGAGGGCGGTTCCGTGACGGTCACCGGCAGCAAGGACGCCCTCAAGGTTGACGGCGCCAACGTCATCTGCGGCGGTGTGAAGACCGCAAACGCCACTGTTTACATGGTCGACTCCGTCCTGATGCCCAAATAAGCAGCACTAAGCACTCCTGCCCCGGCTCCAGCCTGACTCCCTGGACCTCCTAGGAGAAACGAAGGCCCGCACCGTCCGGTGCGGGCCTTCGCTTGTACCGCACCGTCACAACGGAGAACCACAACGGGGAACCGGTTCCGGGGTCAACTAGACTGGGGCTGTTCCGCTGCCGGCGGCAGTCCAGTTCCCCAGAGGAGATTCCTTCAGTGCCCAGCAGTACAGTGCCCAGCAGGACGTTGCGCCGCATTGCGGTAAGCCTCGGTGCCGCAATCCTCATGCTGCCTCTGGCCTCCTGCACAGGAGCGCCCGGGCCGGGGCCCAGCTCCGGAACCGCATCAGCGTCTTCCCCCGACGCAGCGCCCAGCGCCGTCTTCACCTTCGGCACTGCCGCACAGCCCCTGGGCCTGGATCCGGCCCTCGTCTCGGACACTGATTCTTACCGCGTCACCCGGCAGATCCTGGAAGGACTGGTCGGCGTCGACCAGACGACCGGGCAGCCCACGCCGCTGCTGGCCACGGAATGGAACCAGAGCGACGAAGGCAGGGCCTACACCTTCAAGCTCCGCGGGAAAGTCACGTTCCAGGACGGGACGCCCTTCGACGCAGCAGCCGTGTGCAGCAACTTCAACCGCTGGTTCAACTTCCCGGAAGCCCTCCGGAAGCAGGCCACCGGCGCCACATTCAAGGGCGTCTTCAAAGCCTACGCAGACCAGGCATCGCTCTCGATCTACAAGGGCTGCACCGCCCTGGCCCCGGACAACGTGCGGATCGACCTGACCCAGCCGTTCACCGGGTTCCTCCAGGCCCTGACACTTCCGGCCTTCGCCATGTCTTCCCCCCAGGCCCTGGCCGCGCAAAACGCGGACGTCCTGAACCAGAGTCCCGCCGGCCAGCCCGTGTCCGCCTACGCCCTGCATCCCGTCGGTACCGGGCCGTATACTTTCAGCTCCTGGGACCAGGGCACCGTCACGCTGGCCAGCAACAAGGACTACTGGGGCGACAAGGGGCAGATCGGAACCATCCACTTTGTGGCCTACGACAACCCGCAGACCCGGATGCAGGCGCTGCTCGACGGCAAGATCGACGCCTATGACGCCGTCACGGTGGGCAACTTCGACCAACTCGTCAAGCGTGGCAAGCAGATCATCCAGCGGGATCCCTTCTCCGTCATGTACCTGGGCATGAACCAGGACATCCCCATCCTGCAGAACCTCAAGGTGCGCCAGGCCATCGAAATGGCACTCGACAAAGACACGCTGATCCGCCGGTTCTTCATCGACAACACGGCCCAGGCGACCCAGTTCGTCCCGCCCAAACTCAGCGGCTTCAACAACAACGCGGCTTCCCTTGGGTACAACCCGGACAAGGCCAAGGAACTCCTCGCCGCAGCCGGATACAAGGGCGAGGAGCTGAAGTTCTACTACCCGCTCAACGTCACGCGGCCCTACCTTCCGACGCCGGAAAAGGTGTACGCGGAGATCAGCCGGCAGCTGACCGCCGTCGGACTCAACATCAAACCGGTGCCTGTTGACTGGTCCGACGGTTACCTGCAGAAGGTCACCTCCCCCGGGGACCACGCCCTCCACCTGCTCGGCTGGAATGGCTCGTACGCGGATCCGGACAACTTCGTGGGACCGCTGTTCGGCGAGAACACGGGTGAATTCGGCTACCAGGACCCGCAGGTCTTCTCCAAGATCGCCCGGGCCCGCGGACTGCCGGACGGCAAAGACCGCACCGAGCAGTACCAGACCATCAATGCCCAGATCGCGGCCACGGTCCCGGCCGTCCCGATCGCCTTCCCGATCTCGGCCCTGGCCCTGTCCGACCGGGTGCTCAAGTACCCGGCCTCCCCGGTCCTGAACGAAGTTTTCACTAAGGTCGAGCTCAAGCCTTGACGGGCGGACCCAATTTCAGTTAGTGGAGGGTGCGGGGATATTCTGTGACAGCCAGAGCCGCTGCTATCGGAGACTGATTGTGACTTTCATTTCCAAGACCCAACATGCCGACGTCGTCCTGATTGGCGGCGGCATCATGAGCGCCACGCTGGGCGCCTTCCTGAAGCAGCTCGAACCGAACTGGACGATCTCCTTGTTCGAACGCCTGGATCAGCCCGGGCTGGAAAGCTCCGGCCCGTGGAACAACGCCGGCACCGGACACGCCGCCCTGTGTGAGCTTAATTACTCCCCCGCAGCCAAAGACGGCTCGGTGGACCCCGCCAAGGCCTTGAACATCAACGAGCAGTTCCAGCTCTCCCGCCAGTTCTGGTCCCACCTGGTGACGAAGTCCCTGATCGGCTCCCCCAAGGGCTTCATCAACACCGTGCCGCATATGAGCTTCGTGATCGGCGAGGCCAACTCCACGTTCCTCCGCACCCGCTTTGAGGCGCTCAAGCCGAACCCGCTGTTCCGGTCGATGGAGTTCTCCGAAGACCACGCCCAGATCGCAAAGTGGGCTCCGCTGATCGTCAAGGGCCGCGACCCGAAGCAGCGCATCGCCGCTACCCGCGCGGCGGAAGGCACCGACGTCGACTTCGGCGCCCTGACCCGCGAGCTGACCACCTACCTTGGCAACAACGGCGTGGAAATCAACTACGGCCACGACGTCAACGGCATCAAGCGCGCGTCCGACGGCGGCTGGGACCTGTCCCTCAAGCACCCGCGGTCCGGCGAGCACGGCTCGATCCACGCCAAGTTCGTCTTCGTGGGCGCCGGCGGCGGCGCCCTGCACCTGCTGCAGGCCTCCGGCATCCCGGAAAGCAAGGGCTTCGGCGGCTTCCCCGTCTCCGGCCAGTTCTTCCGCTGCACGGACGAAACCCTCGCAGCCCAGCACAGCGCCAAGGTCTACGGCCAGGCGTCCGTCGGCGCCCCGCCCATGTCGGTGCCCCACCTGGACACCCGCTACGTCAACGGAAAGCGTTCCCTGCTGTTCGGCCCGTACGCCGGTTTCTCCACCAACTTCCTCAAGAACGGCTCCTACCTGGACCTGCCGCTGTCCATCCGCCCCTCCAACATCATCCCGATGCTGGCCGTGGCCAAGGACAACATGGACCTCACGGCCTACCTGATCAGGGAAGTCGCCAAGCGCCACGGCGACAAGGTCGAAGCCCTGCGCGAGTACTACCCCGAGGCCAAGGACGGCGACTGGGAACTCATCACCGCCGGCCAGCGTGTCCAGATCATCAAGAAGGACCCGAAGAAGGGCGGCGTGCTGCAGTTCGGCACCGAGGTTATCGCGGGACGGGACGGGACTATCGGCGCCCTGCTCGGCGCTTCGCCGGGCGCCTCCACCGCCGTGCCGATCATGATCGAACTGCTCCAGAAGTCCTTCCCGAAGAACTTCAAGGGCTGGCAGTCCAAGCTCAAGGACATGATGCCCGGCTACGGCGTCAAGCTCAATGAGAACCCTGAGCTCGCCGCGCAGCTGGAGGCCAGCACGGCCAAGACGCTGCAGCTCGAACAGGTCGACGCCGCCCGCAGCTGACCCCCCTGCGCGGGTTTGCGGCAGGCCTCACCCCTTTGAAGTGCCCCTTTGAAGTACGTCCGTCGACCCACCAGGAGACCATGAGATGTTCCGGCTCGCAAAGCTGTCGCTGGCAAACCGGGCTCTAATCGCGCTGATCACCGTTTTCGCGTCGGTGTTCGGCGTGATCACGATGTCCTCGCTGAAGCAGGAGCTCATCCCCTCCATCGAGTTCCCGCAAATCACGGTCGTCACCTCGATGCCCGGGGCCTCCCCGGATGTCGTGGACAAGCAGGTCAGCGCCCCGCTGGAGACTGCGCTGAACGGCGTCGAGGGGCTGGAGTCGACGTCGTCAACCTCGCGCAACGGCGTCTCGCAGATCACCATGGCGTTCACCTACGGCTCCAACCTGGACCGGGCCCGGAACCAGATCGACCGCGCGATCTCCAACGCCAAGCAGGCCCTGCCCAAGGACGTGCAGCCGCAGGCGATCGCCGGCAGCATCAGCGACTTCCCGATCGTCTACCTCGCGGTTTCCTCGGACAAGCCGCTCAGTGAGCTGAACGCCGACCTCGCCCGCCTCAGCGTCCCCCGGCTGCAGAAGCTCGACGGCGTAAGGGGTGCCGATGTCACCGGCGGCGCCACCGAACACATCCAGATCCTGCCCAGGCCGGCCGCCATGGCCGCGGCAGGCGCGAGCATCCAATCGATCAGCAACGCGCTGAAGAACAACGGGGCACTCATCCCGGCCGGCACCATCGAGGACCAGGGCAAGTCCCTCTCGCTGCAGATCGGCAGCCCGGTGGATTCCCTCGACGCCATCAAGGCCCTCCCGCTGGCCGGGGCCAAGGATGCCGCCACCATCGGCAGCGTGGCCGACGTCAGCCTCGCCGAGGACACCCGCACCTCGATCACCCGCACGAACGGCAAGGAAACCCTGGCCCTCTCCGTCACCAAGAAGCCCGAGGGCGACACGGTGGCGATCTCCCACGCAGTGAAGGACGCGATCCCCCAGCTCGAGGCTGAGCTCGGCTCCAACGCCAGGTTCACCCCGGTGTTCGACCAGGCGCCGTTCATCGAGAAGTCCATCAAGGACCTCACCACCGAGGGCCTCCTGGGCCTGGGCTTCGCCGTCGCCGTGATCCTGGTGTTCCTGATGTCGGTACGCTCCACGCTGGTCACTGCCGTGTCCATCCCGTTGTCGCTCCTGATCACCTTCATCGGCCTTTCCGGCACCGGCTACTCCCTGAACATCCTGACCCTCGGCGCGCTCACCATCGCGATCGGCCGGGTCGTGGACGATTCGATTGTGGTCATCGAGAACATCAAGCGCCACCTCAGTTACGGCGAAGCCAAAATCACCGCGATCCTGACCTCCATCCGGGAAGTGGCTGGCGCCATCACCGCCTCCACCCTGACCACGGTTGCCGTTTTCCTGCCCATCGCGTTCGTGGGCGGCCTCGCCGGTGAACTGTTCCGGCCGTTCGCGCTGACGGTCACCATCGCCCTGGTCTCCTCGCTGCTCGTCTCCCTCACCATCGTGCCGGTGCTCGCCTACTGGTTCCTGCGCACGCCCGCCGACGCCGGCGTCTCCGAGGCCGCCGCCCGGGACATCGCGGCGAAGGCCCACGAGGCCGAGCAGCGCAGCCTCCTGCAGCGCGGCTACCTGCCCGTCCTGACCAAGACCCAGCGGCATCCGGTCATCACCCTGATCGCCGCCGTCCTGGTGCTCGGCGGCACGGCCGCCATGTCGCCGCTGCTCGCCACCGATCTGCTCGGCAGCTCGGGCGAAAACAGCATGACCGTCAAGCAGGTACTGCCCGCGGGCACCAGCCTCAGCGACGCCAATGCCGCGGCCATCAAGGTCGAAGACGTGCTGCGGACCATCGACGGCGTCAAGGACGTCCAGGTGACCACCGGCAACGCCCAGACGGGCTTCGCCGCGCTGCTTTCCACCGGCGCCTCGAACTCCAGTTTCACCGTCGTCACCGATGAGAAAGCCAAGCAGACCAAGCTCCAGGACACGGTCCGCGACGCCCTGGCCGGGCTCAGCGACGCCGGCAAGATCACCGTCGGCTCCCAGCAGGGCGGCTTCGGCACGTCCTCGACTGTCGACATCACGCTCAAGGCCGCCAACTCCGCCGGTCTTAAGGCCGCCAGCGACGCCATGGTCAAGGCAATGGACGGCGTCCCCGGCAGCAGCGAGGTCGCCACCAACCTGGCCGCGAACCAGTCCGTCGTCCAGGTCAAGGTGGACCGCGCCAAGGCTGTCGCCGCCGGACTGAACGAGGAGCAGGTGGCCGGGGTCCTGGCCGCCACCATCAGCCCGGTCCAGGCCGGCACCGTGCGCATTGACACCAACGACTTCCCGGTCCGGATCGGCGAAGGAACCCACTTCACCAGCATCGGTGCCGTCCGGAACATCCCGCTGCCGACGGCGGCCGGTCCCGTTCCGCTGGGCAGCATCGCTTCCGTGGAGCCGGTGGACGTCCCGGTCTCGATCACCGCCAGTAACGGCCAGCGCACCGCACGGGTGTCCGTCACGCCGTCGGGCGCCAACCTCGGCGCCGTCAGCACCGAGGTGCAGAACCGGCTCAAATCCGTCCAGCTGCCGCCCGGGGTCACCGCGACCATCGGCGGCGCCACCACGCAGCAGGCCGAGTCCTTCGCCCAGCTGGGACTGGCCCTGCTGGCCGCCATCGCGATTGTCTACGTGATCATGGTGGCCGCATTCAAGTCCCTCATCCAGCCGCTGATCCTGCTCGTGTCAGTCCCGTTCGCCGCGACCGGCGCCATCGCCCTGCTGCTCGTGACGGGCGTGCCGCTGGGGCTCCCCTCGCTGATCGGCATGCTGATGCTCGTGGGTATCGTGGTGACCAACGCTATTGTGCTGATCGACCTCATCAACCAGTACCGGCAGCCGCGCAACGGCGAGCCCGGGATGAGCGTGGCGGATGCGATCACGCACGGGGCCCGGCAGCGTCTGCGTCCGATCCTGATGACGGCCCTGGCCACGGTGTTCGCGCTGACGCCGATGGCGCTTGGCCTGACCGGCGGCGGAGGGTTCATCTCGCAGCCGCTGGCCATCGTGGTGATCGGCGGCCTGATCTCCTCCACGGCCCTGACGCTGATCCTGGTTCCCGTGCTGTACCGGCTCGTGGAGGGGCGCCGGGAGCGCAAGGCCCTGCAAAAGACACTCCCCCGCTCCGGCCGCCATGCCGCCGCCCCGGCATCCTCCGCGTCCGCCGCACCGGCGGGGCGCCCGGCGGCCGCCCCTGCCGCCGCACCGGCGGGCCCTGCCAGGACGCCGGCCTCCCGGGACATTGACTTCCAGGACGAGCTCCCCGAAGCGGACGAAGCCCCGGCCCTGCGGAACTAGCGCCCGCATACCCCGGTTGGGCACGCCGCCTGCTACTGCGGGCCGGTTAGGGCCGGAACTGCCTCGGCTACGCCGCGGGCCGGGTCGGAGAACGCCAGACGCGGAACGAGCACGAGCGCGGCCGCGGCCGCCAGTCCGGTCAGCCCGCAAATGGTCCAGACCGTCAGGTAACCGGCCAGGGGCGCCGCCGTCTGGCCCGCCGCCGTAGCCGCCGTCCCTGCCTCCGCGAGGACATGGCTCAGCAAGGCGATACCGAAGACCGCCGAGGCGAACGCGCCGCCGATGGTCTTGGCCGTGTTGGTCAGGCCCGTGGCCATCGCGGTCCGGTTCAGGGGCGCCGCCGCAGCAGCCGCGGAGGGCAGCGCCGCCACGAGCGCTCCGGAGCCGACGCCGGCCACGGCCATGTTCACGAGCGCCTCGGCCAGGCTGCCGTGGAAGGGCAGGAACAGCAGATAGCCCACGCCCACGAGGATGGCCGCGCACACCAGGGTCCAGCGCGGCGTGAGCCGCCTGGTCACGAGCGGGTACAGCAGGGCACCCACCAGCAGCGCAAGAACGTACACGCCGATGATGATGGAGACCTGCCCCGCGCGCAGCCCCAGTCCGTAGCCGTGCAGCGCCGGATCCGTCCGCGCGAAGGTGGACAGCGGCGCCTGGGCGCCCAGCACGGAGACTCCGAACAGGCCGGCGGTCAGCTGGACGGGCCACATGGACTTGCCCCGGAGCATCCGGATATCCACCAGCGGATCCGACTGGCCCAGCTCGAAGCGCGTGAACGGAATGAATGCCGTGAGACCGGCCGCCACGAGCGCCCAGGGCCACCAGGCCCCCGGACCGTTGAGCCGCATGAACGTCAGCCCCGAGGTGACCAGCAGGAGCCCGACGGCGAGCAGGACGAAGCCGCGCGTGTCCACACGCCCGCCGCTGCGTTCCAGGGACTCCGGCACCCCGTACCGGATGACGACGCCGCAGGCGGTGACGGCAACAGCCGGGACCAGCAGCACCAGTTGCAGCTGCCCGGCGAACGCCTCCACGAGCGCACCGGCCGCGAGGGCTCCGGCGATGACCCCGAACTCAAGCGCGCCGACGAGGATACCGGCGGCGCGGCGCGTGCGGGCGGCGCCGTCGGGCAGCTGGTGGACGCGGCTGAAGATCAGCGCGATTTCCAAGGGGAGCCAGACGACGTAGAAGCCCTGGAAAGACCAGGCAGCGAGGAAGGTCCAGAAGTCGGGTGCCAGCGCGACACCCCATGAGGCCACGGCGGTCACGAGGGTGGAGGCCAGGAGGATCCTGCGGTGACCATATATGTCACCCAGCTTGGCCAGCACAGGCACGGCCAAGGCGCTGACCATGAGCTGTGCGGCCTCGAACCAGTTGACGTCGGCGTCGTGGATGCCCAGGTGCCGGGCGATGTCAGTGAGGATGGGCGTGTAGTAGCCCTGCAGGATTCCACTGGTGAGCTCCACCAGGCACAGGAAAGCGATGACGCGGCGCATGGAGACCTTCCGGGCGGGCCGGACACTGTTGGCCAGCCGATTGATTGCATCCTAGGCCCGCGCTCCCGCCACGGGCGGCAGACCAGGCCGGGGACTCGCCGGCGGAGTCGGTGGTAAGCCCGGCGGAAGACCCGGGAATATTCGGGTCGGGCGCGCGTTGTACACGTCGATACATGCAAATGCATGTAAATCGGTTACAGTGGAAGCAGTTCCCGGATCAGACCGGCCATGGAAAGGCACATCATGCAGATCGGCGTCTTCAGCGTCAGCGACATCACCACCGACCCCACCACGGGCCACACCCCCACGGAGCACGAACGCATCAAGGCCTCCGTGGCCATCGCCAAGAAGGTCGAAGAAATCGGCATGGATGTGTACGCCATCGGCGAGCACCACAACCGGCCGTTCTTCTCCTCCTCCCCCACCACCACGCTGGCCTACATCGCCGCCCAGACGGAGCGCATCATCCTGTCCACGGCCACGACGCTGATCACCACCAATGACCCGGTGAAGATCGCGGAAGATTTCGCCATGCTCCAGCACCTCGCCGATGGCCGCGTCGACCTGGTCCTCGGACGCGGCAACACCGCCCCGGTCTACCCCTGGTTCGGCAAGAACATCCAGGACGGGATCGAACTCGCCATCGAGAACTACTCCCTGCTGCGCCGCCTCTGGGACGAGGACACCGTCAACTGGTCCGGCAAGCACCGCACGCCGCTGCAGAACTTCACCTCCACGCCGCGCCCGCTCGACGGCGTCGCCCCCTTCGTGTGGCACGGCTCCATCCGAACGCCACAGATCGCCGAAGTGGCCGCGTACTACGGCGACGGCTTCTTCGCGAACAACATCTTCTGGCCCAAGGAGCACTACCAGCAGCTGATCGGCCTCTACCGCGAGCGCTACGAGCACTACGGCCACGGCACAGCGGACCAGGCGATCGTGGGCCTCGGCGGGCAGTTCTTCATGCGGAAGAACTCCCAGGACGCCGTCAAGGAGTTCCGCCCCTACTTCGACAACGCACCCGTCTACGGCCACGGCCCGTCGCTGGAGGACTTCACATCGCAGACCCCGCTGACGGTCGGCAGCCCGCAGGAAGTCATCGAAAAGACCCTCACCTTCCGTGAGTACTTCGGCGACTACCAGCGCCAGCTGTTCCTGATCGACCACGCGGGCCTGCCGCTGAAGACCGTCCTGGAGCAACTGGACTTGTTCGGCGAGGAAGTGCTTCCGGTCCTGCGCAAGGAATACGCCGCCCTCACCCCGGCCCATGTCCCCGAGCCGCCGACGCACGCCGCACGCGTGGCGGCCTCGCTCGCCGCAGGCACCGGGACCTCAGGCACCGGGACCGCAGGCACGGCCAACGGTTCCGCGGGACTCAGCACAGCAAGCAGCCAGGACGCCTGATGACCGGGAACGTGCCGGCAACGGCAGCGGAGTCACCGGTCCGCCTGGCCGCGGAGACCTGGGAGTCCTTGTTCCGCGCCCAGGTGGCGGTGATGCGCAGGCTGCAGGCGGCCCCCGCCTTCAAGGCCCTCGCGCTCAATGAGTATGACGTGCTCTTCACCCTCTCCCGCTGCCCGTCCGGGTGGCTGCGGCTGAACGAGCTTAACGACAACGTGCTGTTGAGCCAGTCGAGTCTCAGCCGGCTCGTGGAACGGCTGGAAAAGCGCGGGCTCGTGGAGCGGTCGCCGGCCCCCAAAGACGGCCGCGGGATCCTGATCCGGCTCACCGAGGCCGGCCGGGAGCTGCAGAAGCAGATCGGCCGCGAGCACGTCCGGGACATCGCCACCCTCGTGGCCCCGGCCCTCACGGCCATGGAACAGCGCGAGCTGCTGCGGCTCACGGAGAAGCTGCGGGCCTCGGTGGCCTCGCGCTGACGAGATGGCGGCAGGCGGCTTGGCGCTAGCGGATGGCGACGAGCTTCGCCGGGTCTTCTTCCGGCAGATCACCGTCAACGACGGCCACGACTTTGAGCTCCTGGAGGGACAGGCTGCCGCCCACCGTGGAAAGGAACGCGGTATCCGAGGAATCGCGCCCGGCCGTGATGCGCAGCATGCTTTCGCGCGGCGCCAGGCCGGTGGGGTCGATGACGTGCCACGTGCCGTTGATGTGGGCTTCTGCCACGGCGTGGAAGTCCATCGGGGTCAGCCCGGGCGCATACACGGCGGCCAGCCGGGCCGGGACGTTCTTGGCCCGCAGCAGCGCAATGGCCAGGTGGGCGAAGTCCCGGCAGACCCCGCGGCGGTGCAGCAGTGTCTCGACGGCGCCGTCCGTGCCCCGTGAGGAGCCGCTGACGTAGCGCAGCTCGCTGAACACCCAATTGCGCACGCCGTTCAGCAGCTCCTCACCCTGGAGGCCGCCGAATTCGGCGTACGCGGTCGGCAGCAGCCGGTCCGATTCGGCGTAGCGGCTGGGCCGGACGTAGCGGATGAGTTCCATCAGCCCGGGCTCTTCGGGCTGGGCGAAGCCTGTGACTGTGGCCGTGTATTCCACCAGGACCTCCGTGGGGTCCGCGAATTCCATGTAGTGGAAGCGGCCGCCGTGATGGTCCGAGAGCTCCGTGAGCGGCACGTCCGCGCCGCCGGCGGTGACCGAGAGCGTCTCCACAAGCGAGTCGTAGCCGGCGTTGCGGGCCACGGCCACCGCCATGGCGACCCTGGTATCGGCGACGGTCTTGAAGGCCAGGCGTGCGGCTACGGTGCGTTCCATGTATCTCCGGGTGTGAAGGGACGGCCAGGGAAGTCGCCGTCGTCGGCCCATGGGGTGTGCGGGCGGAGCGGGACTAGTTTTTGATCTTCAGAGACATTAGCATCCGCTGGACATTGGCGAATTCGGATCCCTCATTGACGTACTTGGCCGCCTGGTCGAGGGTGTCGAACGACTTCGCCGGGGCGACTTTCTGGTCCGGGGCGAGCGTCTTAAGCATGGTCAGGTCCCCGAAAGAGTAGTCGCCCTTCCCCTCCGGGCCGCGGACCACGTTCTGCAGCCCGCAGCTCTTGCCCCCGGCCCCGCCCACAATGTTGGTGATGCCAAAGGAGCCGAAGTACTTGTAGCCCTGGATGACCCGGAACACGGCATGCGGGTCAATCGTGCCGTCGCCGCCCCGGTGCGGGAGTTCCACCGGGACGCTGCTGACCACCACATAGTTCTTGGCTGCGTCGTCCGTGCACGGCGGGACCGGCTGTGGCGGGAGCCCGGTCTGCAGGGTGGCCAGATAGCCGCCCTTGGCGTCCTTGACTTCGATTTTGAGCGCTCCGGGCATCGTTCCCGCATCAGGCGCGACGGACTGGGCAATCCAGTCCTGCGGCAGCTCGAAACTCACGGTCTTGCCGGGATCGGTGAAGACCTTCCAGGCCGACGCCGTCGAGCCGGGAACGGCGGACCCGCTGCCGGAAGCTCCGGGGTCCGGTGTCGGGCCGGCGCTCGAGCCGGAAACCGGCGGGGCGGCCGCGGACGCCCCGTCCGGCGTCGTGGTTCCCGCGGTGCCGCTGCCGGCCGTCCAGGCGGGCGTGCCCTTGCCGTCGGTGCTGCAGCCGGCCAGCGCCGCCGCGGCCACTGCGAGCGCGGCGGTGATCCGGATCCTGCGGGAGATTGCCCTGCCAGTCATGCAGCCAGCGTAGCCGGATCGCCGCGCGGCTCAGAGTTCCCGGATCAGCGTTTCGTAGAAGCGGACGCCACGGCCAAGGGTCTCCAGCGAGATCTTCTCGTCGACGGCGTGGATGGACGCGCGCGCCTGCACGTCCATGAAGAACGGGGCGAAGCGGTAGACGGCCTCGCAGATCCCCGTGAAGCGGCGCGAGTCGGTGCCGCCCATCATGATGTACGGCGTGATGATGGCCTCCGGGAACGTCCCGGCAATGCAGCGCTCCAGCAGCTGCCACTGGGCACCGGAGGACGGGGACACGGGCGAAGGTTCGTTGCCTTCCGCGACGCGCAGTTCCACCTTGGGGTCCCGGATGATCTTCCGCAGCCGGTCCACGGTCCCCTGGACGGACTCCCCCACTGCCACCCGGATATTGGCGTTCGCCCTGGCCGTCGCGGCGAGGACATTGGCGCCCGCGCTGCCTTCCAGCGTGGTGATGGCCACCGTGGTGCGGGTCATCGCGTTCGTCTCGTTCCCAAGGCGTCCGAAGAGCCAGGTCATGGGGGCCCGCAGCAGGGACAGGTTGGCGAACACAGCACGCATCGGCGGAGGGGTGTGCGGGCCGAAGCGCCGCAGCATCTCCGCCGTCACGTCCGGCAGGGACTGCGGGAAGGGATGGCGCTCAATCCGGGTGATGGCGCGGGCGAGCCGGGCGGTGGCCCCCATGCGCGGGGGTGTGGAGGCGTGGCCGCCCGGGTCCCGGGTCAGCAGCTCGACGTCGAGGATCCCCTTCTCGGCCACGCCGACGACGGCGGCCGGCCGGGTCACGCCGGGGAAGGCGCCGCCGGCGACGGCGCCGCCCTCGTCCAGCACCAGCCACGGCCGGACTCCCCGGCCGGCCAGGACAGCAGCCGCGGCGGCCGCGCTGCTCCCGGCGGTCTCCTCGTTGTTGCCGAAGGAGAAATAGAGGTCATAGCCAGGGGCGAATCCCGTGCCGAGCAGGGCTTCCGCCGCTTCAAGGATGGCCACCAGCTGCCCTTTGTCGTCGAGGGTCCCGCGGCCCCAGAGGAAGGTGCCGTCGTTGTGGCCGGAAAACGGCGGCCGGGTCCACTGCCCCGGATCGCCCGCCGGGACGACGTCGTAATGTGCCATCAGCACCGACGGACGGGATCCGGCGTCCGGACGGGTGCCGGGCCAGCGGTACAGCAGGGCATGCCCATTGATGGGCTCCAGCTCCAGGGCGGCGTGGACCGCGGGATACAGCCGCGGCAGGGCTTCGATGAACCGCTCGAACTCCGCGGTGTCCTCACCCCCTGCTGGCGCCGCCTGCTGGCTGGCGTCCGGGCGGATGGAGACGGTGCGGAACCGGACGAGTTCGGCAAGTGATGCCGCGGCGCGGGTGACGGTTCCGGCGGGTGCCGCAGTGTTTTGCATGCGCGAAAGTCTATGTGCCGGACACGCCCGTGCCGGCATGATTTCCCGCGTGATTCACCGTGGCGAAAGCGGGCTACTCTGGGGACATGGCGGAACAGCACTTTGACGGAACGCACTTTGGGGACCAGGACGGCGTGGCGGAGATGTCCGCCCTTGACATTGCAGACTGGCGGCTCCGGACCTTCGCTCTCTACGCCACAGTGCGGAAGATCGCCGAGGACAGCCCCGCAGAGGCCCACTCCTACTGGCGCCACGAGCGGGACCGCATGTTCGGCACCCATCCCGCCTCGGCGCTGACCGCCGAGGCCAAGTCCAGCTTCGGCGGCCTGAAAACGGCGGACTACGATCCGATCTACCGCTTCCACGTCCCCCTGACCAAGGAGGGCGCGGGCCGGGAAATGAACGTCGAGACCGGGACCGACGGCGTGGTCCGGTTCGTCCGGCTGGGCACGTTCGACCTTCCCGAGATGGGCCAGCTGGCCGTCTGGAAGCTGAACGGCTACGGCGGCGGCATCTTTGTTCCGTTCCGCGACGCCACGGCCGGACAGCCGGGCGGCAGCTACGGTGCCGGGCGCTACCTCCTGGACACCATTAAGGGCGCCTTCCACGGGGTAAGTGGTTCCGGGCCGGGTGCCGAAGTCGTCCTGGACTTCAATTTTGCCTACAACCCCTCCTGCGCCTACAACGAGGCCTGGGCATGTCCCCTCGCCGGCCCGTCAAACCGGCTGGCCGTGGAAATCCCGGTGGGCGAGCTGTACTGAGGCTATCCCGGGGCCGACGGCAGGCAGCAGCGTCCGGGGGCCGGTCGGCAGCGTCCGCACAGGGCCTTTTTCGGGAATTCCCAGCCCCGTATGACAGTGTTGGACTATGGATCCCTTCGCTGCCCCGGCCACCGAGCTCGGGCAGCAGCCTCTCCCGGGGGCACGGGATCCCGCAGGGACCGGGGCGGAGTCCCGGGCCGGCACATCCGGCGTCGTCCGCAGTCCGGGACCTAAGCGTCGCCCCGGAATTCTCCGTTATCCGGTGATCCGGCAACTGATCCGGTTCACGGGCGTCGGCATCATCTGCACGCTGACATCCTTGACCTTGTATGCCTTGTCCCGGCACTGGATCGGATCGCAGCCGGCCAACGCGGCCGCCCTCGTCATTACATCGCTCATGAACACGGCACTCAACCGGCGCCTGACTTTCAAGATCACCGAGCGTCACCGGATGAAGCGCGACCACCTCAACGGGCTGATCGTGATCCTGGTGGCGCTGCTGATCACCGGCGGCAGCCTGGCCGTGCTGAACTGGGTCCGGCCCAACGCCACCGTCGCCGATGAACTCTGGACGACCACGCTCTCCGGCTTCGCGGCAACCGCCGTGCGGTTCACGCTGCTGCGGCACTGGATCTTCCGCCGCGCCCGGCACCGCTGAGCCCACCCTCCCCGCACGACTCCCGTTGAGCTATGGATCGATGTTGCTTTCTGCGTTCCGGAACGGCATCTGCTGATGGCTCAACGGCGGGTCGGGCCGAGCGCCTGGACGCTGCCGACGGCGGTGCGCACGGCCCGCGCCGCCTCCTGCAGTTCCGCTTCCGTGATGGTCGAGTCGAAGCTGAACCGCACGGCGGTCTGCGCCACCTCGGCGCCGATGCCCATGGCCAGCAGCACCGGCGACGGCGCATCCGAGCCCGCTGCGCAGGCCGAACCGCTCGAGCAGATCACCCCCTGGCGTTCGAGCTCGAGCAGCACGGACTCGCCGCTCGTCCCGGGGAAACAGAACGACGCCACGGAGGGAAGCCGGCCGGTGGGGTGGCCGGTCAGGATCGCCCCGGGGACACCGGCCAGGACGGATCCGATGAAGTCATCGCGCAGGGCCGAGACCCGGGCCGCGAGCTCATCCCGTGACGCCATCCCCAGGGTCAGTGCCGTCGCCAGTGCCACGGCACCAGCCACGTTTTCGGTGCCCGAGCGGCGTCCGCGTTCCTGCCCGCCACCGTGGACGAGGGGCTCAAGCCTCGTCCGGCCGCGCACGAACAGTGCGCCGTTGCCTTTGGGGGCGCCCAGTTTGTGGCCGGAAATGCTCAGCGCGTCCACGCCCAGGGCCGCGGTGCCGAGCGGCAGCCAGCCCGCGGCCTGGACCGCATCGGTGTGGAACGGGACACCATGGGCGCGGGCCAGTGCGGCGAGCCGCGCGACGGGCTGGACCGTGCCGACTTCGTTGTTGGCGTACATCACGCTGACCAGGGCCGTCCCGGGGCGCAGCGCCGCAGCGAGGGCCTCCACCGTGACCTGCCCGTACGCGTCCGCCGGAATCACGTCCACGGCAAAGCCATGGACCCGTTCAAGGTAGCGGGCGGATTCCTCCACGGCGGGATGTTCGACGGCGCTGATCGCCACGCGGTCCAGCCGGGCGTCTGCCGAGCGCCGCGCCAGGGCGATGCCCTTGACGGCCAGGTTGTCCGCTTCCGTGCCGCCGGACGTGAAGATGACTTCCCCGGGACGGCAGCCGAGCGCCTTGGCCGTTGCCGTCCGGGCGCCGGCAAGTGCGGCGGCCGCCGCGTCGCCGAGGGAATGGTGGCTTGAGGGGTTGCCGAATTCGCCGCTGAGGTAGGGCCACATGGCCTCCAGCACTTCGCGGCGGACCGGCGTGGTGGCCGCTGCGTCGAGGAAGATCATGGCATCCCTCAGCCGGCTACCGGGTCAACGTCGAGCTCGATGTCGAGCCCGAGGTCGAGGGCGGTGACGCTGTGGGTGAGCCCGCCGATCGAGATGACGTCCACGCCGGTGGCGGCGATGTCCGCGACCGTGGACAGGTCGACGTTGCCGCTGGCCTCGACCCGGGCCCGTCCGCCGATCAGCGTTACGCCGGCGGCGAGCTCGGTCAGCGAAAAGTTGTCCAGCATGATGGTGTCCACCCCGCCTGCCAGGACGGGTTCAATCTGCTCCATGCGGTCGACCTCCACCTCGAAGTGCGTCGTGTGGCCCAGTTGCGCCTTGGCGTTCCGCAGCACCGCGGTAAGCTTCGCCGGGTCGCCCCCGGTCAGGACCGCCAGGTGGTTGTCCTTGGCCAGGACGGCGTCGGAGAGGCTGAACCGGTGGTTGGCGCCGCCGCCGCAACGCACTGCGTAGCGTTCCAGCACGCGCAGTCCCGGCGTCGTCTTGCGGGTGTCGGTGATCCGCGCCCGGGTTCCCGCCACGAGCTCGACGAACTCCGCCGTACGGGTGGCGATGGCGCTCATCCGCTGGACCAGGTTCAGGGCGACGCGCTCGGCGAGCAGCACGGCACGGGCATTCCCGGTGACGCGGGCCAGGGCTGTCCCTGCAGGGAAGGACTCGCCGTCGTTGACGAGCAGTTCGACGACGGCGTCCGGATCCGTCAGTGCCATGGCGGCGGCGAACACCTCACCGCCGCTGAAGACGCCCGGGACGCGTGCGTTCAGCACCGCCGTCGCCTGCGCGTCGGCGGGGATCAGCGTCTGCGAGGTGATGTCGCCGTACGGCGCGTCCTCTTGCAGGGCGGCCCGCAGCACGGCGTCGACGGCCGAAGCGGACAGGGTCCCGGCAAGCGCCGTGACCGGGGAGGCGGAGGGGCGGGCTGCGGCGGGTGCGCTCATGAGGAGATCCTTTGTTTCGGACGGGAAGCGGCGGCATGCCGGTGGCTGTGCGTGCCGGCCGGAGGGGCGGAACGGACGGGGGCTGCGAGCACCGCCGGGAGGGCGGCTGCGGTGTCCGCATCCGCACGGTAGTGGGCGCCCACCGATCCGGTCCGCGTCCGCGCCGCTGCGACGAGCAGTTGCGCGGCCAGCAGCAGGTTCCGGTCCTCGTGCTCCCGCGGGTCCGCCGCGGTCGTCACGATCCCGGGACGGACGACGGCGGCCCAGGCAGCAAGGGTGGCCTCCGCCTCCCGCAGTTGCTCGCCGCTGCGCAACACGCCAGCGTGCGCGGTCATCAACCGCCCGAGAGCCTCCCGCGAGAAACTCACTCCGGGTTCCCTTGCCGCGCTTGCGAGGTTAGGGCGATCGCGGGGAGCACCCGGAGCAGCGGTGTCGTGCGACGGTTCGTCACCCAGGACAGCCTCCACCGCGCGGCGGCCGAAGACCAGGCCCTCCAGGAGCGAGTTGCTCGCCAGCCGGTTGGCGCCCTGGGCCCCCGTGCGGGCGACCTCCCCTGCGGCATACAGGCCCGGAACGGACGTACGGCCCCACAGATCGGTGGCTACCCCGCCCATCCAGTAGTGGGCCGCCGGCGACACGGGAATCGCTTCCGTGGTCCAGTCGTAGCCGGCGGCCCGGGTGGCGGCCGTGATCGTGGGGAACCGCCGGGCCAGGAACCCTGCACCCCGGGCGGCGTCGATGCCGCGGGCATCCAGATACACCGGGCTGTCCGCCGGCGCCCCCGTAGCCGCCAGGTGCAGGGCGATGCTGCGGGAGACGACGTCGCGCGGGGCCAGCTCCGCGTCCGGATGATAGTCGGGCATGAAGCGGTGGCCGGCGGCATCGCGCAGGATCGCTCCCTCGCCCCTCACGGCTTCGGAGATCAGCAGCGCCGGCGGCCCGCCGTGGATCTCCCCGGCGGCGAGGGTCGTCGGGTGGAACTGGAAGAACTCGAGGTCGCGCACGGCAGCCCCCGCCCGCCAGGCCAGGGCCAGCCCGTCAGCGGTGGCCACAGCGGGGTTGCTGGTGCGGGCAAACAGCCGTCCGGCGCCGCCGGTGGCCAGCAGCACCGCGTCCGCGGCCAGCCGCTTCGGCGCTCCGTTAGACAGGTACCCGACGCCGGTGACCCGGGCCGCCGCCGTCGGGGCTTCCGCCGGTGTGTCCCCGGTCAGGAGCTTCGTGACGAAGGCGCTGGTTTCAACCCGGAGCCGGCCCTGGGCCGCACGGTCCAGGACGGCGGCGACAAGCCCGCGGGCGATGCAGGCACCGGTCGCGTCGCCGCCGGCATGCAGGATCCGGGCCGCGGAATGGGCGGCTTCAAGGCCCAGGGCCGGGCCGCCGCCTGGCCCGGCGTCGAAGAGTATGCCGAAGCGGCGGAGCCCCTCGATGTCCCGGGCTGCTTCGGTGCACAGGATGCGCACGGCCTCGGGCTCGTTCAGCCCGGCCCCGGCGGCGAGGGTGTCGGCGATGTGGGCGGCCACGGAGTCTCCCGGGGCGGCCTCGTCCGGGGACAGCACGGCCGAGACCCCGCCCTGGGCGTAGAAAGTGTTGCTCTGCTCAAGCTTTCCCTTGGTCAGAAGCACGACCTCGGCGGCGGGGGCACCGGTCCGGTCTTCCGCGACGGCGTCGGAGGCCAGGAGCGCGGCGTAGAGCCCCGCAATCCCGCTGCCCACAATGACCAGGCGTGCGGACCGGCTCACGGCCGGGCCGCCAGCATGCGTTCCAGCGCGACCCTCGCCGGGGCGGCGACCTCGTTCTCCACCGTGATGCGGTTGACCACCTCGCCGCGGACGAACGCTTCCAGGACCCAGGCGAGGTAGCCGGGGTGGATGCGGTACATCGTGGAGCAGGGGCAGATCACCGGGTCCAGGCAGAAGATGGTGTGCTGCGGGTATTCGGCGGCCAGCCGGTTGACCAGGTTGATCTCGGTTCCGACGGCGAAGGTGGTCGGCTCGGTCGCGGCGGCGATGGCCTTGCGGATGAAGTCGGTGGATCCGGCGGAATCGGCGGCGTCCACCACTTCCATGGGGCATTCGGGGTGCACAATGACCTGGACGCCCGGGAATTCGGCGCGGGCTTTCGCGATCTGGCCGACGTTGAAGCGCTTGTGCACCGAGCAGAAGCCGTGCCACAGGATCACGCGGGAATCTTCAAGGGCCTGCTGGTCGTTGCCGCCGAGGTCCTTGCGCGGGTTCCACATGGGCATCTGCTCCAGCGGCACGCCCATGGCCTTGGCGGTGTTGCGGCCCAGGTGCTGGTCCGGGAAGAACAGCACCCGCTGGCCCCGCTCGAACGCCCATTCAAGGACGGTCGCGGCGTTGGAGGACGTGCACACGATGCCGCCGTGCTCGCCGCAAAATCCTTTGAGCGCAGCCGAGGAATTCATGTAGGTGACGGGGATGACCGGAACCCGGCCGTCGGCGTCGGGCTCCGTGCCGAACAGTTCCTCCAGCTGTTCCCAGCATTCGGTCACCGAATCAATGTCCGCCATGTCCGCCATGGAGCAGCCGGCCGCCAGGTTCGGCAGGATGACAGCCTGGTCCGGCCGGGACAGGATGTCCGCGGTCTCGGCCATGAAGTGGACGCCGCAGAAGATGATGGCCTCGGCGTCCGGCCGGGTCAGTGCCGCGTTGGCGAGCTGGAAGGAGTCGCCCACGAAGTCCGCGTACTCGACCACCTCGTCGCGCTGGTAAAAGTGGCCCAGGACCACGGCACGGTCACCGAGCGCAGCCTTGGCGGCCCGGATCCGGGCGTCGAGCTCGGCGTCGCTCGCCAGCTTGTATTCCTCCGGGAGCTGGCCCTGCCGGGGGGTCGACGCCGGGGCGACGTCGGCGGAGGAGGCCCCGGGTCCGTAGGCGGGCACACCGGCGGCAGCCTCGGCCGCGTCGAAGTCCCACGGGCCGCGGACGAGCGCCGGGCTGCAGGTGGCGGCCGCAGCCCCGGCGGCGGACGTGACGGCCTGCTCGCGCGTGATCAGCCGGATTGCCGTGTTGACGCTGCTCATGGTGTGCTCCTGTTGTCTGGGTCAAGGCCGGGGCGGCCGGTAAAGCGGTAGAGGCGGGGCGGGCGGTGTTTGCCGCCCTGCAGGTATTCGCCGGTGTCTTCAATCTCCGGCGTGGCTTTGATCTGGCGGCGGAAGTTGGCCGGGTCCAGTTCGCGGTCCAGGACGGCCTCGTAGACCTCACGGACCTGGGCCAGGGTGAAGTACTCGCCGAGCAGGTGGTACGCGATGGATCCGTAGGCCATCTTGTTCCGCAGCCGCCACAGGGCGTACTCGATGATCGCGTTGTGGTCGAAGGCCAGTTCTCCAAGCCGGTCGGCCCGGAACCACCGGACGTTCTCGGATTCGTCGGCGAGCGCGGCCTCGGTGGGCTGGACGAGCGCCCAGTACACGATCGAGACGACGCGCTGGGTGGGTGAGCGGTGCAGGCCGCCGAAGGCGTAGAGCTGTTCCAGGTAGCTGGGTGCGAGACCGGTCGTTTCCCGCAGGTTCCGGGAGGCGGCGTCCTGCAGTGATTCGGAGTGGGTCAGCGGGCCGCCGGGGAGGGCCCAGAGGCCCAGGAACGGCTCCCTGATCCGGCGCACCAACGGGATCCAGAGGGTGGGGCGCCCGGAGCGCTCGCTGGGCCGGAGAGCGAAGATCACGGTGGAGATGGCCAGAGACGGCGGAGCGAGCTGGCGCTCCGAGACGTTGGCAGCTGTCGTGTAAATGGCGATCCACCCCGCATTCCTGGCTCCTGACCGATCCCATACGGGCCGGCACGAGGATTCCGGCCGACAGCCGGATTAGTTATAGTCAAAGTGACTAGAACTAATTCTAGGGCCCCGTGCTCCAGAAGGGAAATGTGTCGGACCCTGCCTGCTGCTGCGGTCCCGCGCTGAGTGGTTGAAGCCCGCGCCGGAGGCGGCAATAATCGGCGCTATGGACAGTGCAGCGATTAGATCGTGCTATCTCGGAGCGGCAGGTGCGTTCCTGGAGTTGGTGGAACAAGTTCCGGAAGCCGCCTGGAGCCGGCCCGCACTGGGCGAGTGGGACGTCCGCGGGCTGACGGGCCACACGAGCCGGGCGCTGAGCACGGTCGAGGCGTACCTCTCCGCGCCCGCCACGGGAGACCGGGTGGAGGGCCCGGTGGCCTATTTCCTGGCGGTTCGCGGCGGCGTGGCGCCCGAGGCCATCGCCGCGCGCGGCCGGGAGACCGGCGACGCCCTCGGCCAGGATCCGGCCGCCGCAGTCAGGGCGCTCGTGGGCCGGGTCACGGAACTCGTCGGGAAGACCCCCGACGACGCGCCCGTCGCCACCGCCGCCGGGGCCATGACGCTCATCGACTACCTGCCGACCCGCAGTTTTGAACTGGCCGTGCACGGCCTGGACCTGGCGCGCGCCCTCGGCATCGCGCCGCCCGCCGCGCTCTCCCCCGCGGTCGCGGCGTCCCTGGAACTTGCCGGGGCCATCGGCGCGCGGCTGACCTCGGCGCCGGAGCTGCTGCTCCTGCTCACCGGGCGCTCCGGCCTGCCCGGGGACCTCAGCGTCCTGTAGTCCGCCGCGGCTTACCGCGGCTTACCGGCCGGGCGGGCCCGCCGGCAGCGCCCGGCGCTTACCGGCGCTGGGCGGCGGCTTCCAGCAGCGGCAGGGTGCGGCCCTGGAAGTGGGTGTTGAGCACGATGACCGACGAGGACCGCAGCACGGTCCTGGTGGCGATCATGGCGTCGAGCACCCGCTGGAGGTCCGGATTGGAGCGGGCCGCGATGCGCGCCATGAGATCCGAACTGCCCGACACGGTGTGGATCTCGATCAGTTCGGGGATCTGGGCGAGGGCCTCGACGACGGCGTCGTGCCCGAGGTCCTGGTTGATCGTCAGGGAACAAAACGCCACTACCGGAAAGCCGAAGTGCGCCGGATCAGGCTGCGGCACCCAGGAGCCGATGACGCCGCTGTCCTGCATCCGGTCCAGCCGGGACTGCACCGTGGCGCGGGCAACTTTCAGGACGCGTGAGGCTTCCAGGACGGACGCCCGCGGCGAGTCCGTGAAGAATCGGACAATTTTGGCGTCCAGGATGTCAACGTCGATGGAATTTTCCTTCCCGCGGGATCCCGCCTTGGCAAACCGCCATCGTTACCGGATTCCAGCTAGCAAACTGCAACCATGGTCTCACGGCAGCAGCTGTCGTCCGCCTGCCGGGGCGCTTCAAAGACGGTAAATTCAAGAGGTCCCATAAGGACGCAAGGATCAAAAACCACAAGAAGGTTCGCAAGCATGACAATGAAGTCCACCGCGGAGCGCCCGGCCCTGAAACTCGGCCACAGCATGAAGCCACGCCAACTCACCATGATGGGGCTCGGCAGCGCGATCGGCGCCGGCCTGTTCCTGGGATCCGGGGCCGGCATCCAGGCAGCCGGCCCGGCCGTCCTCATCTCCTACCTCGTCGCGGGAACCCTGATCATCCTGGTCATGTGGGCCCTGGGCGAGATGGCCGCCGCCAACCCCAACAGCGGCGCATTTTCCGTCTACGCACAAAAGGCCATGGGCAAGACAGCGGGCGCCACGGTCGGCTGGCTCTGGTGGCTGCAGCTCGTTGTCGTCATTGCCGCCGAAGCCCTCGGGGCCGCAGGCCTCCTCTTCACGGTCTGGCCCGTGGTACCCGTCTGGGCGCTGTCGCTGATCTTCATGGCTCTCTTCACGGCCATCAACCTGGCCGGGGTGAAGAACTTCGGCGAATTCGAGTTCTGGTTCGCCATCCTCAAGGTTGCCGCCATCCTGCTGTTCCTTGGCGTGGGCGCCGCACTGCTGCTGGGTTGGCTCCCGGCCGTCCCCTCCCCCGGACTGCACAACTTCACGACCAACTTCGCCCCGGCGGGTCTGGGCGGTATTGCCACCGCACTCTTCGTGGTGATCTTCGCCTTCGGCGGCACCGAGATCGTCAGCGTGGCCGCAGCCGAGACGGAGAACCCCGCGCACAGCGTGGGAGTGGCCATCCGCACCGTGGTCTGGCGGATCCTGGTGTTCTACATCGGCTCCGTCTTCGTGATCGCCGCCGTGCTGCCCTCGACGTCGGAGGCCCTGAAGTCCCCGTTCGCCGGCGTCCTGGACGTCGCGCGGATCCCGGGGGCCGGCACCGCCATCACCCTCGTGGCCGTCATCGCGCTCCTCTCGGCGCTCAACGCCAACCTCTACGGCGCCTCGCGCATGGTCTACTCCCTGTCCACCCGCGGCGAGGCGCCTCGGATCCTGTCGCGGCTCAACAAAGCCCGCGTCCCGTTGGTGGCCGTCAGCATCTCCGTGGCCTTCGGCTTCCTGGCCGCAGTGCTTGAACTCCTCTTCCCGGGGCAGATCCTGCCGGCACTGTTCCAGCTCGTCGGCTCGACCTGCCTCGTCGTGTGGGGCACCGCCCTGGTCTCCCAGCTGATCCTGCGCCGCCGCGCCGACCGCGACGGCACTGTCCTGCCGCTGCGAATGAAGGGCTTCCCCGGCCTCACGGTCTTCGGGCTCGTCCTCCTCGCCCTGATTTTTGCGGTCGGCTTCAGCAGCCCCGACAGCAGCCGTCAGCTGTTCAGCACCCTGGCCCTGGTCGCCGGGATCGCCGCGGCGTGCTGGATCGGTGCCCGGCTCACCCGCAGCAGGGCGCACCAGCCCAACTAGCTAGCAGCAGGGGCCGTTTTGCGCCCTCAAAACGGCCCCTTCTGCCAGTCAGTTGGGTATCACTGCAACTGCACAACTTGTAACGCTGGACGGCAATCCGGCTGGCCGCATTGTGCAGTCTGGACGGCGTTTCCTGAGCTGATTGCCCGGCGCCGTCCAGGTGACTAGGGTCACAGGCATGGACACACTTCCCCTGGCGGTTTCCGGCGACGCTGCCGCGCCGCTGACTCCCGCGGAACTCCGCGAGCTCTACTCGCTGATGGTGGCCGTACGCCACCTCGATACCTCCGCCATCGCGTGGCAGCGGCAGGGCATCATCCCCGGCTATGCGCCCGAGCTCGGGCAGGAAGCGGCCCAGGTCGGCAGCGGCTACGTCGTGGACACCACCCGGGACTTCGTCTTCCCGACCTACCGCGAGATGGGCGTCGCACGCACCATGGGGGTGGACATGGTCGCCTACATGTCCACCCACAAGGCCACCTGGCACGGCGGGCTCTACAATCCGCTGGAATCCCGCCTCGCCCCGATCCAGGCCGTCGTCGCCGGTTCGGTGCTGCACGCCGTCGGCTGGGCCCACGGCCAGACGCTCGCCGGCAGCGCGGACGCCGACGGCACGCTCGGCGTCGCCCTCAGCTACTTCGGCGACGGCGCCTCCTCGCAGGGCGATGTCCACGAGGCCATGAACTTCGCCGCGGTGATGAAGGCACCCGTGGTGTTCTTCATCCAGAACAACGGCTGGGCCATCTCGGTCCCCACCGAACGCCAGGTGGCCGGCGGTTCCGTCGCTGCCCGCGCCGCCGGGTACGGCATCCCGGCTCTGCAGATCGACGGCGACGACGTCACCGCCGTCGTCGAGGCCACCCGCCGGGCCTTCGCGCACGCCCGCACCGGCAACGGGCCCGTCGTTATCGAAGCCATGACCTACCGCCGCGGCCCGCACTCGACTTCCGATGACCCCGGACGCTACCGCTCCCTGGACGAAGAGCGCGACGGCGCGGGCGTGGACCCGCTCGAACGTCTCCGGCAGCGGCTGCTCGCCGACGGCATCGCGGACGAGGCCTTCTTCGCCGGGGCCTTGGCCGCTGCCAAGGCCGAAGAGGAGCAGATCCGCACCGGCATCCAGGCCCTCGGCTCCCGCCCCGGCACCGAAATGTTTGACCTGGTCTTCCAGGAAACCACCCCGGCCCTGCGGGCCCAGTCCGCCAACTGGCGCGAGGAGTCCGAACATGTCTAACTCGATTCTCGAAAGCGAAAGTGCCAGCGGCAAGAGCACTGCCGGCGGCACTGTCACCAACACTGCCGAAGCGGCCGCCCAGCACCCCACCACCCTGATGTCCATGCAGCAGGCACTGAACCGCGCCCTTGACGAGGTGCTGGCGGAAAACCCCAAAACCCTGATCTTCGGTGAGGACTGCGGCCGGCTCGGCGGCGTCTTCCGGATCACCGACGGACTGCAGGCCAAACACGGCGAGCAGCGCGTCTTTGACACCCCGCTGGCGGAATCCGGCATCCTCGGCATGTCGGTGGGCCTGGCGATGGCCGGCTTCCACCCCATCCCGGAGGTCCAGTTCGACGGCTTCGCCTACCCGGCCATCAACCAGATCGTCTGCCAGATCGCACGCATGAACTACCGCAGCCGGGGCACCCTGTCGATGCCCATCACTTTGCGCGTCCCCAGCTTCGGCGGCATCCGCGCCCCCGAGCACCACGGCGAAAGCCTTGAGGCGCTGTTCGCCCACGTCCCCGGACTGAAGGTGGTCTCGCCGTCGAACCCGCACGAGGCTTACCACCTGCTCAAGTACGCTGCGACACGGCCGGATCCGGTGATCTTCATGGAACCGAAGTCGCGGTACTGGCAAAAGGGTAGGGTGGACGTCGCCAGACACGATGCAGGCGGCGGTTCCCCCACGGGCGCCAAGGTCATGCGCGAAGGCCGCCACATCACCCTGGTCGCCTGGGGCGCCATGGTGGCCCGCTGCCTCCAGGTGGCCGAGCTCGCCGCCGAGGACGGGATCGACGTCGAGGTCCTTGACCTGCGCTGGCTCAAGCCAATCGACGCCGAAGCCCTGGCCGCCTCCGTGCGCAAGACCCGACGCGCCGTCGTCGTCCACGAAGCCCCGCTGACGTCCGGCCTCGGCGCCGAGGTCGCGCAGCTGATCACGCAAAGCTGCTTCGATACCCTCAAGGCGCCGGTGGAGCGCGTCACGGGCTTCGACGTCCCGTACCCCTCGGGCGACCTGGAAGATGAATACATCCCGAACATTGACCGGATCCTCTTCGGGATCCAGCGAGTATTGGAGTACCGCCGTGGCTGAAATATCCTTCCCCCTGCCCGATCTCGGCGAAGGGCTTATCGAGGCCACGGTGCTCGAATGGCTCGTTTCCCCCGGCGAGCAGGTGGAGCGCAACCAGCCGCTCGTGGAGGTCGAAACCACCAAGTCCGCCGTCGAACTGCCCAGCCCGCAGGCAGGTAAGGTAGTGCGTATCCACGGCGGGCCCGGCGACAAGATCAACGTCGGCGAGCCCCTGATTGTGTTTGAGGTCCCGGACAACACCGCCGGCATCGTGGGCACGGTCCCGAAGGAAGAGGCACCGAAGCGCCGGGTCCGCCTGAGCGCCGTACTTGATGAGGACTGACACCATGAGCGGCAGGCACACCGGCGAACAGCATTCCCACACCGTGGAGGGCACCGACCCCCAGCTGTTTGTGGAGGTGCATGAGCCCCAGAACGACGCCGGGCTCCGCCCGGTCCTGCTGCTGCACGGCTTCTCCTCCTCCTCCAAGCTCAACTGGGAGGACACCGGCTGGCTCACCGCACTCCTGGAGGCCGGCCGGCGCGTCATCACCGTGGACCTGCCCGGCCATGGCCGCAGCGGGGCGCCTGAGGACATGGATTCCTACTCCCCCAGCCGGATCCGCGCGGACCTGCTGCAGATAGTCTTCGACGCCGGCGCGCGTCCCCTGCGCGACGGCGACCCGTCCAGCGGGCTCGATGTGATCGGCTATTCGATGGGGTCCCGGCTTGCCTGGGAGTTCGGCGCAACCCAGCATGAGCTGGTGCACCGGCTGGTCCTGGGCGGCCCGAACGTCGCCGATCCCCTGGCGGACTTCGACCTGATCGCCGCCCAGCGGCACCTGGCCGACGGCACCCCGATCGCGGACGAATCCACCGCAGGGCTGCTGAAGATGGCCATGTTGCTGCCGAGCAACAACATTTTCGCGCTGCTCTCGCTGATCGAGGCCATCAAGACCGAGCCGTACGACCCCGCCGAGGCCGTCCCGCACATGCCGATGCTGCTCGTGGCCGGGGAAAAGGACGACCGCGCCGCGTCCATGCCGGAGCTTGCCGCACTGGGCGCCAAGGCCGGCACCATGGTCGAACAACTGCTCCTGCCCGGCCGGAACCACACCAACGCCATCACGAGCCGCGCCTTCAAGCAGGGAGCCATCAGCTTCCTGTCCGTCTAATCCCAACGGCCTCGCCAAGTCTTCCCCGCCCGACGTAGGCTGGCCGCAGCAAAGCGGCAGGAACCGGGAGAGAAAGCCATGGGCACGCGCTTCACAGACCGCGAAGAGGCCGGACGGCGCCTGGCCGCCGCCCTCCCCCAGTTCCGCGGACGCCCGAAGACCATGGTGCTGGGCCTGGCCCGCGGCGGCGTGCCGGTGGCAGAGGCCACGGCCGGGGCGCTGCAGCTTCCCTTCGCTGCGCTTCCCGTCCGGAAGCTGGGGGTCCCGGGCCACGAGGAGACGGCCTTCGGGGCGCTGGCCTGGTCACATGGCCGCGTGGTGCGTTTACTCAACCGCCCGCTCGTGGACCGGCTCCTGGAAGTCGGCATCCGGCAGTCCTCGCTGGACCAGGTGGAGGCGGCCGGACGGGCGGAACTGGAACGGCGCGCTGCGGCGTATCCGGAAGCGCGGATGGCCGTCGACGGCAGTACCGTGATCCTGGTCGATGACGGCCTGGCCACCGGAGCGAGCATGCGGGCCGCCGTCGAGGCCGTACGGGCCGCCGGCGCCGCATCCGTCGTCGTCGCGGTCCCCGTCGCCTCCCTGGACGCCCAGATGTCCCTGGAGAGCCTCGCCGACGCGGTCTTCTCTCTCCATACTTCCGGCCAGTTCCGCGCCGTCGGCAGCTACTACCGGAGTTTCGCGCACGTGCGGGATGACGACGTCGTCCGGCTTCTCGGCGCCCGGCCCGAATGATCCACACACAAAGCAACGCGGGGTCACCTGCGGCCCATCTTCCACCGGATGGGCCGTAGGGATCCCCGCGTTGTTTGTGGATGCGGGTTAGTGGTTGCTGACCCCGAGCAGCCGGCCCTTCGTCTCCTTGGCCAGCACGACGCCGACGGCGGAGATGACGCACAGGATCATGATGTAGATCCCGATGGAGCCGGTCCACTTGGTGCTCTGCAGCAGCGCCTCGGCGATGGTCGCGGCGAAGGCGCCGCCCAGGATGGCACCGAAGGCGTAGCCGATCGAGATGCCCGAGTAGCGGACGTTGGCAGGGAACATTTCCGCGTACATGGCGGACATCGGACCGTAGGACAGGCCCAGGCCGATCGTCAGGACGAAGAGCGCGACGCCGTACAGCACGATGTCCTTGGTCTCGATGAGTGCGAACATCGGGATCATCCAGGCGAAGATGATCGCATAGCCGATCAGGAACGTCTTGACGCGGCCGATCTTGTCCGAGAGCCAGCCGCCCACGAGCGTGAAGATCAGCCAGCCGAAGGATGCCAGGGTGGTGGCGAGCAGGATCTGCGGGGTCTGCATCTTCAGTGACTTCGTGGCGTAGGAGATGAAGAACGCGATCAGCAGGTAACCGGCGGCGTTGTTGCCGATGAAGATCATCGTCGAGTAGAGGACGGCCTTCTTGTGCTTGCGGATGAGCTCGCCGAGGGGTGCCTTGCTTTCTTCCTTGCGTGCGCTCATTTCCTTGAAGACCGGGCTTTCGGCCACGGCCCGGCGGATCAGGTAGCCCACCACGATCAGCACGATGGAAAGCAGGAACGGCACGCGCCAGCCCCAGGCGCCGAAGGCTTCCTTGGACATGCCGGTGTTGAGGAAGTACAGCAGCCCGGTGGCGAGGATCATGCCGACCGGGACGCCGATCTGCGGGTATGCGCCGAACAGTCCGCGCTTGCTCATGGGCGCGTGCTCCACGGCCATGAGGGCAGCGCCGCCCCATTCACCGCCGGCGGAGAAGCCCTGGATCACACGGAGGGTGATCAGCAGGATCGGCGCCCAGACCCCGATCTCCTTGTAGGTCGGCAGCAGGCCGATCAGGGCCGTTGCGGCACCCATCATGACCAGCGTGAAGACGAGCATGGCCTTGCGGCCGAGGCGGTCGCCCAGGTGGCCGGCGATGATTGCGCCGAGCGGTCGGAAGAGGAAGCTGATGCCGATGAGGGCGAAGGACAGGATCTGCGCAAGGCCCGGGTTGGAATCGTTCAGCGGGGCGAGGAACAGCGGCGACAGCAGCGTCGCTGTCAGCTGGGCGAAGATGAAGAAGTCGTACCACTCGATCGTGGTCCCGACCAGCGTGCCGGCGAGGACCTTGCGTTCCTCGTGTTTGCTGCTGGGTCCCGCCTCGGTATCGACGGTTGAAGTTGCGGTCATTGGAACTCCATTGCTTTGGGCAGAGGTGATGCCCGGGTGGATGCGAGGTGAATGACTGGCGCCACTCAATTACTGATCGAACGGTCAGTCAGTAGGATGTAGACTACTACGGAAATGTGATCCGACGCACAAAAGTCGGAAATATTTTCGGCGAATCAGTCCGCGCGGTTGAGGAATTCGCGGATCCGGGCCCGGACCGGCTCTCGGTCATAGCTGTTCACGAGGGCGGCGGCCATCCGGACCGGATCCCCGAAGAAGAAGTACTCGTAGAGCGACTGGCGTCCGGAGAACCCGGAAATCGACGCGTCGAAAGCCAGCTTGAACAGCCGGACGCGCTCGGGCCCGGTCAGGGTCTTGCCCTGCAGGTACAGCTCGATGTCCGCCCGGGCCTCGCTGTTGACGTCCGCCTCGCCCGGCAGTGCCATGAGGCCCGACGCCGAGAACTTGCGGATGATCTGCGGGAAGCGCTGGGCGATCTTCGGGTACCAGTTGCGGGCCGCGTTCAGGGTGGACCACTTCGGCAGCATGACGCCGGCGCCGTTGAGCTCGGCGTCGGCCTCGGAGGCGCGGACCAGGGCCCGGCCGATTTCGACGTCGACAATCAGCTCGGCGATGTCCTCCTGGATGTGCTGGAAGCCGTCGATGCCGATCGATTCGGCCAGTTCCGACGCCAGGCCCAGGAAGAACTCGCTCTTGGCGATGGTGCGGGTGACCACCTGGTGCGTCATGAGTGCGCCGGCGCCGGTTTCGGAGTAGAAGGCGTTGCACAGCTGCGGGTACCCGAGCATGAAGATGCGCTCGTTGGGCACAAAAACGTGGTCGAAGACGGCGACGGCGTCCATTTCCTCGTAGCGGGAGGCCAGCGGCTCGTCGTGAGTGCTGCCGCCGTTGTACAGCGAGGTGCGGCAGAGGTAGCGCAGGCCCGGGGCATCGTTGGGGATGGCGAAGGCGTAGGAGTAGGGCGCGTCTTCCGGGGTGCCGCGGAGCACTGTGGACGGGAAGACGAGGAGCTCGTCGGCGATCGGGGCGATGGTGGCGAGCATGCGGGCGCCCTGGATGACGATCCCGTCCTCGCGCTCCTCGACAATGCGGGCCGAGAGCTGGCCGCCGAGCTGTTCCGAGCCGGAGACGGAGCGGTTCACCTGCGGCGGGATGAGGGTGTGCGTGGCCAGGACGTCGTTTTCCCGGGCCCACTCGTAGTAGTTGCGGATGTTTTCGGCGAATTTCGGATCAGCCTGCGAGAACCACTTCTCGGCGGTGCTGAGCGCGGTGAGCGAGGAGTTCATGTAGTCGCCGGAGCGGCCCAGGAAGCCGTTGGAGGACTCGGCCCAGGTGGAGATGGCGCGGCGGCGGCGCTGGAGGTCCTCGATGGTCTTCGGGACCAGGAAGGAGGCGTTGACGAGGTCGCCGGTGCTCGGCGAGGCGAAAGTGAGCGCCTCCTGGTACCGGGGATCGTGCTGCATGTCGAAAAGCTTGGCGTAGGAGCGGGCCACATTGCGGAACGCCGGGTGCTCGGCGATCTTGTCACGGACCACCTCGCCGTCGATCACCACATGCGGGGTCATTGAGTTGAGCTTGTCCAGGTACTGCTGTCCGGTTCGGATACCCATGGTCGTTTCTCCGATCGTCATCGAGCTGTGAGTTTTAAAGGCTGCGTCAGAGCAGGTCTTCCATGCCCAGCTGGCTTTCCGGGATGGTGGTGAACGCGCTGTTGGCAAACGCCAGGGCGTCGCCGTTGCGGTAGTTGAAGTCCACGACTTCGCCGATGTAGAGCGTGTGGTCCCCGCCGTCGTACGCGGCCCACGGCTTGCACTCGAAATACGCGAGCACATTCGAGAGCCGCGGTGCCGTGCCGCCCTCCACCCAGCGCGGCTCCGGGCCGGGCCGCCCGGCGAAGTGCATCGCCAGTTGACGCTGTTCGGCGCCGAGGATGTTCACCGTGAAAGGCCGGCCGGCGAGCTCGTCGTGCGCCCTGGCGGTCCGCGCGATGCTCACCAGCACCAGCGGCGGGTCCATCGACACCGAGGTGAAGGAATTAACCGTGATGCCGTGGCGCTTGGTGACCCCGTCAAAGGTGACGATCGCGACGCCGGTGGCGAACCTGCCCAGGCTGCCACGGAAATGGTTGGCGGCCGGGCCGGGAGCGCGGCCCGGGACATCCGCTGCGGGGCGGGCCGGTGGCTTGGCAATCATCGTTGGTCCCTGCACTTGATGGTGTGGTTGAAGGCTGTTGCGAGCAACCCCCGTGCTTCGTAGATCCCTGGGCTCCTCCAGAGTTGTGTTCTATAATCGAACACGTAGTTCTTATATAGAACGCTAGCGCAGCGTGAGCGCCGACACAAGGGTCCCGTGCCGGCGCTCCCGGCACCTGCGCCCGCCCCTAGGATGGACACCATGACCCCGACCGCCCTCGGCACACAGGCATCCCCGTCGCAGACTCTGTCCCGCGGGATCAGGGCACTGGAAATCCTCGCAGAGGCCCAGCAGCCGCTCACCATCGCCGAACTCGCCGACGCCCTGGGCGTCCACCGCTCCGTGGCATACCGCATCCTGCGCACCCTGGAAGACCATTCCCTGCTGGTGCGCGACGACGCCGGCAGGGTCCAGCCCGGCCCCGGCCTCGCCGTTCTTGCCCGGGGCGTGTCGCGCAACCTGCAGACAGCGGCGCTGCCGGAGCTCACCCAGCTGGCCAACTCCCTGACGATGAGCGCCTTCGTTGCGGTCTGGGACCACGAGGACTGCGTCACCCTGGTCACCGTGGATCCGCGGCACACGGGGGCCGCCGTCGTCCAGCACCCCGGCTCACGGCACCGGATCAACACAGGCGCGCCCGGCATTGCCATCCAGTCCGCCTTTTCGGAACAGGAATGGAAGAACCTGGCACCCGGGATCGCCTACCGCGCCGAGGCGGCCGAGGCGCGCAGCCGCGGCTTCGCCGCCAGCCACGACGAGGTCATCGCCGGGGTCTCCTCGCTCGCCGTGCCGATCCGCGTCCCGGGAGGCCGGCCGGCAGCCCTCGCCGTCGTCTACATCCGGGCTGCCCAGGATCCGAACGAAGTGGCGGCCGCGCTGGCGGCGGGCGCCGCCCGCATCGAAGCCCAGCTGGGCTGACGCCGGATCCAGCTCTGCTGCCGTCGTCGGCTGGCTGCCGGGGGCGGCCGTTCCGGGATGACCGGCGGGTCGTGGAGGGCATCATCTACCGGTGCAGTATTGCCTGGCGCGATGCGCCTGTGGAGTTCGGACCTCGGCAAACGATCTGGAAGCGCCACCGCCGTTACAGCGGCGACGGTAGCTGGGACAGCATCCTGGCAGCCCTGCTTGGTGAAGCCGACGCCCGGGCTGCCGCGGATTGGTCGGCGTCGAGTGATTCGACGGTCAACCGCGCTCACCAGCACGGCACCAACTTTCCGCGCATCGCAGGGGGCCCCGCCGAATTACATGGATCTGCTCGATGAACCCCTGGATCATGCGGTCGGTCCCGCGGCCGATTGAGCACGAAAATCCATGCCCTCGGTTCGTCCCGGGGCGATCCGGTCGCACCTTCGTGCACGCGGAATAGCCGCAGTTACCCCCGAACCGCCGACCAGATCGGCCACCGAAAACGGCGACGCGCTACCGGCGCCAGACCTCCCGCATTCGACAAAGAGGACTACCAAGGAAGGAACGTCATCGAACGGAACTTAAACACGTTCAAGCAATGGCGCGGACTCGCCACCCGCTACGACAAGCTCTCCCTCATCTACCGCGGCGGCGCTGTCCTCCGAGCCGTTAGCATCCGGCTCACCGCATTAGGAGACACGCCCGAGACGGGGCGGAGCGGGCGTCTAGGCACCATAAGGAACCTCAATGATGTTGTCAACGGATTTTGCGTGCCTTTGTGCGTCCCGGCCGGGCTCGCGGTCGGGACACCGCTGGAGCTTCTAATCCGTCCAGTCGGGGCAGGGGCTGCAGGTCTTGATCCGGCATCGGCGCGGGCTCCGGGCCCGGGGACGGAGCCACCGCCCGCCGGCGAACAGTCAGGGAGTAGGTTGTGGGCATGGGACCGAATTCTTTTGGCAGTGAAGATGTACTCGCTGACCGCCTCATGGATATCGCCGAGTTCAGCCACGCGCACCGGTTTTTCGGCAATCTCTATGAGGCCATCGTCAAAGTTCCGCACCGGGTCGCGGCCGCCGAAGCCAGCATTGAACTCCCCCGGTCCCCTTTTGGCGCGGGAAGCCCGGGACGGTACTAGGTTCCGATCGCCCCAATCATCGCCCCAGCCGCCATCGCCGCCCTCATCGCCGGCTGGACTCATTCCGGCAGCAGGCCCTGGCTGATAGCGGCTGCCGCCAGTTCGACCACGGGTACGTTCGCCACCTTGTATCTGCTCCGCTACATCAACCCCAAGTTGTTCTTCAGCCCCGAACCGCTCAGCGAGATGCGCCGCAAGCCCCTGTTGCAGCGGTGGTACAGGGTCCACGCCCTCAGGCTCACGGCCAACGCCGTTGCCTTGGCCTGCATCCATCAGGCAAGGACCCTCAGGGTCATGAGCCGCGAATGTCGAGCTGATTGAAACAGGGAATCCGAATTCCGCAATCCGGGTGCTCACCCGTCCTGAGGAGAACGCAACGTGGCAAATGAAGTAAATGAGCCGGCACCACCATCGGTCGTGAACATCAGGGGCTGAGCGTCGCCTACGGCGAGCGGACATGAGGGTGTCATAACGAGGTGAGCAACGCCGGCATACTGTGGGCAGGAACGGCCGACGAATACGGCCACCAGCTGACGCACTTTGCTCGAGCGGTCCGCCAAACCGATGCCCGGGCGCGGGTGGTGCTCGGGGGCTGCGGATACGACGCCCTCTCAAGCCCGCCCGACAGCCCGGCCCGCGCGGTGTACGAGACGCTCGCACGAGACTACGGCGAGCACTTCGACATCTTCGCCCTCAATCTCTACGGCGACCCGTACACGATCCCGGAGAGCGTTGGACGGGCGCGGGCCTCGACGCGCTGCGGGATCGCATCGCCTGCCGTCAACTGGTGCAGCGTGCGGTTCTGATACTTTCGACCGGCATCAACCCCCTTGCCTGCTGGAGCCTGGCCCCGGAAATCGGCGGACACTCGGACTCGACGACGTTTTAAGGCATCGGCGTTCCCCGTCGCACGACTCCGGCTACCGGAATGTTTGCTTCTTTATGATGGATCCGTCCGGGTTGTAGAACACCCAGTCGCCCCTGCGCTTGCCAGCGTGCCACATGCCCTCATCCATCAGAGCACCGTTGTCATGCCAGCGTTGCCACGTGCCATTCTGCTTGCCGTCTACGAAATTGCCCTTTTGGAGCAACTCCCCGTTTTCCCGCCACCACGTCCAGCTCCCGTCAAACTCGCCCTGAACGAAGTTGCCTTCGGCTTTAACCTGGCCGTTGCGGTACCAATTGCGCCACTTGCCGTGCTTCTTCCCGTCAAAGATCGGGCCTTCGCCCATAGGCGTTCCGTCTTTGTACGTGTCTCTCCGAATTTCTGCCATGGCCCCTCCGATCCGGGAGCGGAACAGCCGCAACCGATGATGTAACTCTAGGCGTAGTAGGTCCGGGAGGCGGGGCAGCTTTTCAGGGCCGAGAGCCCGGAGAGGTAGAAGACGCGGAGGAGTCGGCGGTCGTAGCGTGTGGGGCGGTGGTGGTTGCCGGTGATCCTGCCGGAGTCCCGGGGTGCTGGCGTCCTGTGATTTTGTCGCTGATCAGTGCATCGAGTGCGGCGAGTTCCTTCTCGAGCGCGATGATTTCCCGCGCGAGGGCGGCTACGATGCGTTCTCCGAGGCGCTGGGCGGGGACGGTGGTGTGCGGGGATTTCGCGGCGTCGATGGCGGCCTGGGCGCACCGCTGCGGAGGAGCGGGTGCCGTGTATCTTCAGCCAGGCATGGAGCCGGGTCTGTCCGGTGCGGCGGCATCCTGGCTCGAAGTACTCACTCGCGTGTAACCCAGCTGCCGCATCAGGGCATTTTGACTCGAAAAGTCCTGGATGAACCGTTGCCGGGACGACTTATGGTGAGACGTATTTTCAAGACATCGGCAAGCCCGACTTTCTCATCTACCCGCAGGCCCCGCCGGGGTCCAGGGGTGTCTTGAAAAGCTGTTGTATTCCAAGACAGTACTTGGCGATGTCTCACCAACGGTCCTTTTGTGAACTGCCGCCGCGACGCGAGGATGCCGTGGGCGATCCGGCAGCTACCGAGACCTTCTGGTCCTGAGCGTTCGCGTGAGCGGCGGAAAGGATGAAACTGGTTCTCTGAGGACTGGTTTGGCCTAGGACTTAGGTGGTTGGCGGCGGAAGGTGTTCCGCCGCCATTTTGTAGCAAAGCTTTCCGTCGAGTTTCTGGGGCCGGATCCACACTTGGTATCCTTCCGCTGCGGCGAAAAGTTCTCGTCCATTGCTGCTGTCGGAAGCCAGCCACAGTGCGGAAGAATCGGGCATGACGTCGTCAACAATTCCTGCCCGGACGACCGAGAAGTCCTTACGGATTTCCACCGGTGTCCCGACCAGCCGACTCCAGTCATGGTAGGGATATGGGTCAGCACTTATCTCCAAACCTCGTTTCTCGCGCCTGGTACCGGGATTTCCTCGTACCGCCGGAGTGGACGTCGCAGGAACCGGCCACCGCTTCCTTGGTGAATCTGAGAGACCTTTGAAAGTCGCTTGTCATGGCCGGCTCCTATGGGCGTCTGGGCTTGTTAGTGGAGGTGACTTCCACCGTTGATGTCGATGGTGGTGCCGGTGAGGTAAGCCGAGTCCTGGGAGGACAGGAAGGTGATGACTGCAGCCACTTCTTCGGTGGTGGCGTTTCGGCCAAGGGGGATGCCGGCATTGATGGCGGCTTCCTGCTCGTCAGTGCTGCCGACGCGGATGTTGGTGTCAACAGCCCCGGGGGTGATGGCGTTGATGGTGACGCCGGTGGCGCCGAGTTCGCGGGCGAGTGCTTTGGTGAAGCCAAGGATGGCGGCCTTCGCTGCGGAGTAGGGAACCTTGCCGAACACGCCCCCGCCGCGCTGGGCGGAGACAGAGGACATGTTCACGATCCGGCCCCAGCCGTTGGCGATCATGTCCGGCAGGAACGCCTTGGTCACGAGGTAGGTGCCGGTGGCGTTGACGTCCATGATCTTGTGCCAGAGCTCCAGGGTGGTTTCGAGGAACGGGACCGGGGAGGTGATGCCGGCGATGTTGGCCAGGGCACCCACCGGGGGAAGGTTGCCCTGCCTGACTTCGGCCGCTACTGCGGCCTGGGCGGTGATGACGGAGGCTTCGTTGGCGACGTCGATTTCGTGCCCGAAGGCGGGGACGTCGAATTCGTTGCCGATTTCTGCGGCGACCTTGGCAGACTTCTCGCCATCGAGATCCAGAATCACGACCGCCCATCCCTGGCTGGCGTAGCGGCGGGCAGTGGTGATGCCGATGCCGCGCTCGGAGGTCGCCCCGGTAAGGACGGCGGTGCGCTGGATGGTGTGGCTCATGATGCTCCTTGGAAACGTAGCGTGTGGTGTGCGTTGCTGCGGCCGACAGAGGAATCCGCCGGTGGCCAGCGCTGATCGTCTTGATCTGCAGGGTGATGCGAATCACTGTAGAACAGTCTGCTGTCAACAGTCAACTCTCAACATCGACTGTTGACATCACTCATGACCTGCGTCACTATTATTCGTGTCAGGTATGTTAACAGTCGACAGCGCTGGAGCCGTGTGCCCCTCGCTCATTGAAAGGGACAAAACTCCATGAGCAATGAAGCTCTGAAAATGCGGGGCCATGTACACGGCACCAAGGACGCCAGAAGGGTAGCCATTGGTTCCAGCGTCGGCGCTGTGATTGAGACGTATGACTTCATCGGTTTCGGCACCGCTGCGGCGCTGTATTTCGGAACGGCTTTCTTCCCCGGCAGTGACCCCGTGACCGGGACGCTGGCCGCGTTCGCCACCCTCGGCGTCGGCTTTGCCGCCCGTCCGATCGGCGGCATCATCGGCGGCCACCTCGGCGACAAGCTCGGGCGCAAGCCGGTGTTGGTCTCCTCGCTCGTCCTCATGGGCATTGCCACGTTCGTCATTGGCCTGCTCCCCACCTACAGCCAGGTCGGCCTTCTGGCCCCGGCCCTGCTGGTGTTCGTGCGCATCGTCCAAGGCCTGGCCTTCGGTGCGGAATGGGGCGGCGCCATCCTGATGAGCTACGAACACGCACCCTGGAAGTCGAAGGGCAAATACACCGGAATGGTCCAGGCGGGCTTCCCGGTGGGGCTCCTGCTGGCCAACCTGGTCTTCCTCTCCAGCGCACAGCTCGGCGGCGAGCTCACCTGGCGCATCCCGTTCCTGGCCAGCATCGTGCTCGTCATAGTCGGCCTGATCATCCGTTCCAAGGTCCCCGAGTCCCCGGTCTTCGATGAAGTCAAGGACTCCGGCGCCATCGTGAAGTCGCCCATCGTGGAGGTCATTAAGACGGACTGGCGGAACATCGTCAAGGGCATCGGCCTGCGCATCGCGGAGACCGCCGGCTACGCGGTGTCTATCACCTACATGATTTCCTACCTGAACACCCAGCACCTGGCGGACAAGACCCAGACCCTGGTGGCCCTGTGCATCGCCTCGGCGATCGGCATCTTCGCCACCCAGGCCTGGGGAGCGCTCACGGACCGGATCGGTCGGCGGCCGCTGTATGTGTGGTCCTGCGCCTTCGCCCTGCTGTTCGCGATTCCGATGTTTCTGCTGGTCAACACGGGAATGTTCTTCTTCATTATCGCCACCCTCGTGATCTCCTACGCCGTCTGCCAGAACTCCCTCGCCGGGGCCCAGGGCGCCTGGTTCCCCGAGCTGTTCCGGGCCAACACCCGTTCCTCCGGGGCTTCGCTGGCCTATCAGATCTCGGCCACCGTCTCCGGTTTCACGCCCTTCATCACGACGCTGCTGTTCGTGAGCTTCGGCTGGATGGGCCCGGCGCTGCTGTTCGCCCTTTACGCAGCCATCGGCCTCTGGGCCGCCATCGCCACCAAGGAAACCTGGGGCAAGCGTGAGCGCGAGTTTGCTGACGAAGCCACCAAAAGCACCCCCAACATGGTGAACGCTTGATCACCGCAACGACCGAGACGAAAACGGAGCCAGCAATGCCAACACTTACCGCCGAGCGGGTGGACCAGGACCGCGTGATGAAGATCAGCGCCGCGGCGTACCGGATCCGGCACCACGCCCTGAACATGGGCGAGGTGCAGGGCCAGGGGTACGTGGGCCAGGCACTCGGCGCAGCGGACATGCTCGCCACCGTTTACGGAGACCAACTGAACTTCCGGGCCGAGGACCCCCATTGGGAAGCACGGGACCGGTTCCTGCTCTCCACCGGCCACTACGCCATCGGCCACTATGCCGCGTTGGCCGAGGCCGGAATCGTGCCCGTGGAAGAACTTGAGACCTACGGCTCGGACGACTCCCGGCTTCCCATGTCCGGGATGTCCACCTACACCCCCGGCATGGAAATCTCCGGCGGCTCCCTGGGCCACGGGCTGAGCATCGCCATCGGCATGGCCCTGGGCCTGCGCTACCTGGGCTCGAGCGCCCGGGTGTTCAACTTCCTTTCCGACGGGGAACTGGACGAGGGCTCCACGTGGGAGGCCGCCATGGGGGCCCACCACCACCAGCTGGGCAACCTCACCGCAATGGTGGACATCAACGCCCTTCAGGCCGACGGCAAAACCGACACCGTCCTGCGCACCGAGCCGGTGACGGAAAAGTGGGAAGCGTTCGGCTGGTACACCCAGCGGGTGGACGGGAACGACGTCGGTGCGCTGCTGGCGGCGTTCGACAACGCAGCCGCCCAGGCCGCCGCCGTTGGACGCCCCTCCGTGATCCTCTGCGACACCAAGGTGGGCCGCGGCGTCCCGCTGCTGGAAAACCGCGAAAAGGCGCACTTCATGCGCATCGAAGAACACGAATGGCAGACCTGCCGCGAGCAGCTCACCGCCGGATACGAAGGGAAGACTGCCCGATGAGCACCGCTAGCACCACAACCGAGGCCCCCGACACCACAACAGCCGCCAAGCCGAAGCTGAAGACCTCGGCGATGATCGCCTCCTTCGCGGACGCGGGCCAGAAGACCGCGTCCGCACCGTTCGGGCACGCACTCGTCAAGGCCGCGCAGGAAAACGACAAGATCGTGGGCCTGACCGCCGACCTGGGCAAGTACACCGACATGCACATCTTCGCCCAGGCCTTCCCGGAGCGGTTCTTCCAAATGGGTATGGCCGAACAGCTCCTCTTCGGCGCCGCCGCCGGCTTCGCCGAAACCGGCTTGGTCCCCTTCGCCTCCACCTACTCGGTGTTTGCGGCCCGCCGTGCCTACGATTTCCTCTGTCTGGACAGCGCCGAACCGAACCTGAACGTAAACATCGTAGGCGGTCTCCCCGGACTGACCACCGGGTACGGGCCCAGCCACCAGGCCACCGAGGACATGGCGATCTTCCGCGGCATGCCCAACCTGACCATCGTGGACCCCTGCGACTCGATCGACATTGAACAGGCCGTCCCCCAGCTGGCGGCCAGCGACGGCCCGACCTACCTGCGCCTGCTGCGCGGCAACGTCCCTACCGTCCTCGACGAGTACGGCTACACCTTCGAACTCGGCAAGGCCAAGGTCCTGCGCGGCGGCAACGACGTCGTGTTCATCTCCTCCGGTCTGATGACCATGCGCGCCCTGCAGGCCGCCAAGGCCCTCGCCGCGCACAACGTGGACGTCGCCGTCGTCCACACCCCCACCATCAAGCCGTTCGATGCCGAAACCGTGCTCGCCGAGATCAACAGCGACCGCCTCGCCGTCACCTTGGAAAACCACTCCGTAATCGGGGGCCTGTTCGAAACGGTGGCCTCCGCCGTCGTCACCGCCGGAATAGGCAAACGCGTGGTTCCCGTGGCACTGCCGGACCAGTTCCTCGACGCCGGCGCTCTGCCCACCCTGCACGAGCGCTACGGCCTGGCTGTGGACCGCATCGTGGCCAAGGTCCTCGCCGAACTCGGCTGACCGCCCGCAAACCAGTTTCCAGTAACGCAGAAAGCACGGCACCGGTCCCCCGTCCGGAGCCGTGCTTTCTGCCGTATCATCAAAACAACCATTAAATGTAAACAGTCGACTTATAACACTGAGGACGGGCCATGACCGGAATGACAGCCCCGCTGCTGGGATTGCAGAAGCAGAACCTGCGCGAGCAGGCGGTTTCGGCACTGCGCACCGCCATCACTAGTGGAGAACTGGAGCCCGGCCGGCACCTAGTGGAAACCGAGCTGTCCGAAATGCTTCAGATCAGCCGAGGAACGCTGCGTGAGGCGCTCCGCCAGTTGGAACAGGAAGGGCTGCTGTCCGCGGGGCCGCGCGGCCGGCTCTCAGTCCGGCACTTGGACGAAAAAGAAATCCGCGACATTTTCGCCGTACGGGCCGCCCTCGAAACATTGGCCGCACGCACCCTGTGCGAGCTCCCGGACCGCGAAGTTGCCATCGGATCCCTGCATCAGAAGATTGACGTCATGGAGGCGGCTCAGGACGCGTCATTGGAAGAGCGGATCGAATCCGACATGGAATTCCACCGCACCCTGTGCCGACTGACAGGGAATGAAACACTGCTCCACTCCTGGGAATCGCTGGAGGGCTCCATCCGGATGTCCATCATGTTCGCTGGCCTGGAAAAGGGGGTCAGGAACATGAGCGTGGACCGGCACCACGAGATCGTCGCGGCCATCGAAACCGGCGACGCCTCCCTGGCCCGCAAAACGATCCGCGAGCATATGGACGGCGCCGCGGACAATCTCGTCGCCTAGGCCTTCAGCTCCATAGCTTCCCAGCCTCCTGAGTCTGACCCCTCGGCCCTTTTGGCTTACATCTTGCCCAACCCCGACTGCATAGTGCACTCCAAGTGCACTATGATGCACTTATGGATATGAGTACATCCGCCCTCGCGGTAGCAATTGGCAGCCGGGTGCGGCAGGAGCGGCAGTCGCGGGGGTGGACGCTTGATCAATTGGCGGACGCCACGGGTGTGAGCCGCCGCATGCTGGTCAACGTCGAGCAGGGCGCCACGAATCCCAGCGTGGGGACGCTCCTGAGAATCAGTGACGCTCTAGGGATTGGACTGCCCGCGTTGGTTGAACTCCCTCGCCCCAGGCCAGTGACGGTCACCCGCCGCGGTGAGGGCGCTGCCTTGTGGGATTCGGATGCCGGTGGCCGCGGCGTGCTGGTGGCCGGGACAGAGACGCCCAACGTGGTTGAACTCTGGGACTGGACGATGGCCCCTGGGGATACTCACGGGAGCGAAGCGCATTCACCGGGGACCAAGGAGCTGCTGCAGGTCCAGGAGGGATCCGTCTCCGTTGTGGTTGCCGGTGAGGCGTTCATCCTCAAGGCCGGCGACGCTGTGTCCTTTCCCGGCGACGTGGCGCACTCGTATGGCGCCGCGGGCCAGGAACGGGCCCGTTTCTCCCTAGCGGTCTTTGAACCGGGCGTGGGATCAGCACACCGACCGGAGGCGACCAATGCGTGATCTGGAAACGCTTCAAGTGTTTCTGAACGGCGCCGGGGTCGATGCCGCAGTGTTCTCGCTGCGGCCGGACTACCGCACCGTCCTGCTGGCCGTCGACGGGCTTGTCCCGGGACCAAGCGATCAGGCCAGTGACACGCTGCTCGGAGCAGCGGAGGTCTCAGCCCGCCAAGCACTGAGCGCCTGGCCCGTGGAGGATCTGCCGGACGTGGCTGCGTGGCGCGAGGCTTACAAGTCGTTCGGCGCCAAGCCACAGCGCACCCGCAACAGCCTGGAGGCCCTGCTGCGCCGCGCGGCGTCGGGTTTGCCCCGTGTGAACCGGCTTACCGACCTCTACAACGCCGTCTCGGTGCTGCATCAGCTACCCCTGGGTGGGGAGGACCTGACCGGCTATGCCGGTCCGCCCCGGCTTCTCCGGGCCGCCGGCGCGGAGGCGTTCGACACCGTCGCGAGGGGCATTGAGGTGATCGAGCACCCGGAGCAGGGCGAGGTGGTGTGGTTCGACGACGCCGGCGTGACCTGCCGGCGCTGGAACTGGCGCCAGGGCCGGAGAACCCAACTCTGCGAAGACACCACAACGGCCCTGTTCATCCTCGACGCCCTCCAGCCCATGACCGATGAGGCACTCGACGGCGCCGCCGACGATCTGGCCCACCGGCTGGCGGGGCTCGGCCCGGACGTCAGGACGGCCCGCCGTCGGATAGCCGCGGACACTTCCGTTCATGGAGAGAACTGACATGCGCCGGCGAAGCCCTTTGAACGTCCCAGTCCCGCCGTGGGGGCTGGCTGTGACGGCGATCCTGTCAGTCCAGTTGGGGTCTGCCCTGTCGGTGGATCTGATTGAGGCCGTGGGTCCGGCCGGGACAGCCTGGCTCAGGCTCAGCATGGGAGCCATCATTCTCCTAGCGATTGCCCGCCCACCGCTGCGCTCCGTCCGCCGGGGCGACGTGCTGCCGCTGCTCGGTCTGGGCATTACCACGGGGCTGGTCACGATCGGGTTCCTCGCCGCGATCGAGCACATTCCGCTGGGCACCGCCGTCGCGATCGAGTTCCTGGGACCCCTGACAGTGGCCGCGGTGCGCAGCCACAACAGGAAGGCCCTCATCTGGCCGGCTGTGGCACTGATCGGCGTCGTTCTGCTCACCGAACCGTGGCGGGGCGGCTTCAACCTGACCGGCGTCACCTTCGCCGCACTGGCAGCGATCGGGTGGGCCGCCTACATCCTGCTTACCCAGCGAATCGGGGACCGCTTCACCGGAATCGGGGCGCTCTCAATGACTGTGCCGATCGCTGCGGCCACGGCAGCCGTCGTCGGCATTCCGCAGGCCGCCGGCCACCTCACCTTCGGGATCCTGGCCGCCGCAGCCGGACTCGCTGTCCTGTTGCCCGTGCTGCCGTTCGCGCTGGAAATGCTCGCCCTGCGGCGGATGACGCCGACCGCGTTCGGCACCCTGATGGCCCTCGAGCCAGCCCTCGGGGTCCTCCTCGGACTGCTCATCCTGCACCAGCAGCTTTCGGCCATCCAGGTCCTGGGCATCCTGCTCGTCGTCCTCGCCGGCGCCGCGGCGCAACGGGGCGGACGACGGCGCCCGGCATGCCCGGAGCAGAACCCCAGCCCTGCGGATCTCGACTTTGTGGGCTAACCGCCCGAAGCGGCGCTTACATCCTCGAACGACGTACCGCTTCCGGCAGCCGCTGGCGCACGCTCACAGAGGACGTGGCGACCTGCGCCCCCACACTGCTTCCATTCGGAATCTAATAAAGGAGTTAGAACCATGTTCACTGGCTTGAGCGCTTTTCCCATCACCCCGCTGGCACACGATGCGGTCGACGAGGCTGCGTTTATCCGCGTGGTGCAAAGGCTCCGCGAGGCCACGGTCGACTCCATTACGGCGCTCGGCTCCACTGGTTCCTACGCCTACCTGAGCAGTGATGAGCGAAGCCGTGTTGCGCGCCTTGCCGTCGAGCACGCCGGCCAGACACCCGTATTCATTGGCGTCGGGGCGCTGCGGACCTCGCACGTCCTCGCGAACGCCGAGAACGCCGAGCGGGCCGGGGCTTCCGGTCTGCTGCTGGCGCCGATGACCTATCAACCCCTCACCGAAGATGACGTGTTCGAACTCTTCCGGACCGTCACAGCGAACTCGTCGCTGCCCGTGATTGTCTATGACAACCCGGGCACCACCCACTTCACCTTCACGACTGAACTCTACGGGCGCATCGCGGAACTGCCCGGTATCGCTTCCATCAAAATCCCCGGAGTAGCGGCCGATCCGGATCAGGCACAGGTGCGCGTTGAGGAAATCCGGGCGGCCGTCCCGGCTCATGTCACCATCGGTGTTTCCGGCGACGCCAAGGCCGCCGCCGGACTGGCCGCCGGATGCGATGCCTGGTACTCCGTCATCGGCGGCACCATGCCCGCCCTTGCGATGCGGATCACCCGGGCCGCCCTGGAAGGGCGGGTCTCCGACGCATTGGCCGAGTCCGAACGGCTTGCACCGTTGTGGCAGTTGTTTACCGAATTTGGCGGGAGTATCCGTGTTGTTGCGGCAATAGCGGAGCAGCTGGGACTGGCATCAAGATCGTGCCTGCCTCTTCCCATCCAAGGATTAACCGAGAAGCAGCGTTCCCACGTTGGCAAGATTGTCGATGAGCTCGGGCTCAACCCGTAGCGCGGGCCTCGGCGTTCCGTGCAGGGAGCGCCGGGCCGGGGCGCCGGCCCGCTACGTCTTCGCCGCGACCCTGGTACGCACCGCCGAGGGGCGCAGTGGTCGCCATTGTGCTGCTCGCCCGCGCCAGCGGGATGCCCGGCTGGCTGGCCGGGCTCCTGGGAGCATCCATCACCGCACCCCACCTGCTCGGCCCGTTCATCGCACGACGCCTCGATACAGCCCGCGACGGAAGAAGGGTCATCGCCTGCTCCGCCGTCCTCCACGGCGTGCTGCTCGGTGCTGCTGCACTGCTCCTACCCGTCGCCTGGGCGATCTGGCCAGCCATGCTGCTCTTTGCCTCGGGCATCTTCGGGCCGATGCTCACCGGCGGGATCAGTAGCCGTCTGCCCTCTATCGCCGGCCCCGGGCAGCGCAGCCAACGCAGAGCACAAAGCTGGGACGTCGCAAGCTACGGGCTGAGCGGCACCCTCGGCCCCGCAGCAGTGGCATGGATCGCGGCAGCATCTGACGCGCTCACCGCGACACTGGTTCTGGCCGGAGCCGCCGTCGTTGGTGCGGGAGCCGTCCTCGCACTGCCCAGGCAAGAGCCACCTGATAAGGCAGTTGACGTGCCGTCGCCCGGTCGAACACTGCGATTGATACGGGCACGTGGTCCGCTGCGCCGCACGCTCGGGCTCACCGTGGCCGTCGCGTTCTCTGTCGCCGCGTTGCCGATCTACGCCGTTGCCACAGCTCCCGCGTTCGGCGGGGCCGCAGCCGCCGGAACACTGGTCGCGGCATACGGGATAGGGAATCTTCTCGGGTCAGCAGGACTCATGCTTCGGCCGCTTCGCCGCGACGCAGACCAACTCATGAGCTCCCTCGCTGTGCTCGTCGCGGCGACGCTGATACTGGTGATGCTCGCTCCGACACTTCCCACCTCCCTCATTGCCTTCTGCCTGGCAGGGATTGCCAACGCGCTCTTCTTCGCCGCGACACTCGCCGCGCGCGGCGAATACGCACCCATCGAGGCTCGCGGCCAAATCTTCATCTGGGTAGGCGCGCTCAAGATCGCAGCGGGATCAGCCGGGACAGCTGTCGCGGGCGCAACCATCGCACCAACGGTCTGGGCACCGCTGCTGCTGGCGACAACCCTCACAGCAGCAGCTGCAACGTCCAGCATCATCGAACGATCCCGTCCGCATCGGTCCAAACACTGGCCCGCCCGATTTCAACAACACCTCACCCCGACGGGCCGGCAGCACGCCGGGCGAGGGCGCCTGGCAAGCGCCAAAAAGCGCTGCCAAACCCACGCCTGTTGCTTCGGCAAGTCACACCTCTAGCTCACAAGATAGACTCTGCCGCCCGGGAACAGTCAGGCAGCAGACCGCGGTGCCGGGGCAGGGGCCGGGGTCTAGGTGGTGCCGTCGCGGAGCATTGCCCACAAGACATTGAGACGGCGGCTGGCCAGCGAGAGCATCGCCTGGACGTGGGATTTTCCTTCCACACGGTTGCGGCCGTAGTAGCCGAGCGAAGGTGGGCAGGGCTTCAGCGCGGAGGGCCGAGAGAGGTAAAGGACTGGTAGCAAGTGCGGCGACGATCCCCTCCCCGCGTGCTGGGCGGGAATGATGGTGTGCTGGGATTTTGCGGCCTCGACCGCTGCTGCGGTGACGGCTGCCGAGGAGCGCGCGCCGTTCTTCTTCAGCCAGGCGTGGATCCTGGCCCGCCCGCCACGGCGGATCCCGCCCGCGTGCGATGTTTTCTCAGCAGGGTCAAGGCTGCCTTGGAACGGCTGTAGTCGAACGACCGTTCCAGCGCCGGGAAGTACTCGAGCAGCTGGGCCTGGAGTCGGTTGATCGCCCGGACCCGGTCCGCAGACTTATCCGCACGCCTCGCGGTGAGGATCCGCAGCCCGGTGCTGATCTCGTCTCCCTCACGAAAAAGTTGCAGACCATTTCGGATCCGGGCCTGGTCCGCTTTGACGGCGGCATCTTTGGCATCCGTTTTAACTTCGCCGCGGTAGAGCAGACGGTTTCCGTCGGCATCGATCACAAAGCCATGATGATGGGCTTTGCCGGCAAAACACACCGCGGTGCACCGCAGGCTATCGAACGACGTGATTAGATTCAGAAAACCGGCGGCGGGCGCCTAACCGCCAGACACGGAAGGATTCCAGCATGAAGAACAGCACTGAAGTACTGCGCTATGCCGCATTTGCCCGTACTCCCGAGGGGGGCAATCCCGCAGGTTTGGTCCTGGATGCCCGCCCCATGGATGCCGCAGGCATGCAGGCCGTTGCTGCCGCTGTCGGATATGCGGAAACGGCGTTCGTGACTGATCCAGCTGTCGGGGGCGATCCCCGGCACAGCAAGGTCCGGTACTTCTCACCCATCGCCGAGGTGCCGTTCTGCGGCCATGCCACCATCGCGCTGGCCGTTGCGCTCAGCGCACGCATCGGTGCCGGAACCTTCACGTTCGAAACCCCCGCCGGCTCCGTTGTCATCGAGACGGAAGGGAAAGGCGAGCAGACCAAAGCCTCGTTCACTGCCATTGAACCACAAATCGATACATTCAGCGCCGGAGTCCTTGCAGAGCTCCTCGGACTCCTGGGAATCGCAGAAGAAGATCTCGACCAGTCCTTCCCGCCACGAATCGCATATTCGGGCAACTGGCATCCGGTGTTGTTTATCACCGAGCGCCGGGTCTTCGATTCCCTGGCCTTCGACCCGGACGCCGTCCGCCAGCTCATGAACGTCCACAACTGGACCACGGTCGCGGTCCTTCACCGGCGCGCCGAGCAGGAATTCGAAGCGAGGAACCTCTTCCCCGTCGGTGTGATGACCGAGGACCCCGCCACAGGGTCGGCCGCCGCGGCAGTCGGCGGCTACCTTCGCATCCTGGACCTCGTGGAACCAGCGGCCAGAATCCTCATCCACCAAGGCCGCCACGTCGGCAGGCCCGGGCTCCTGAACGTGACCATTCCCCCCACCGGGGGAATCGTAGTCAGCGGCACGGCGGCACTAATTCCGGAGCCCCCGTCGGCGGCCGAGGCCTAACAGCTTCGCCGGCAGCCGGCCTCGTCCAGGATCCCCGGAAGCCAGCGGCAAGCCCTCCGCCGGGCTGGAAGGTGGCATACTTCTCGGCGGCTCCACTACCGGACGGTCAGGGCCGTGACGAGGGGCCCGGGGATGCCGATTCCGGTGGCCGATCTGGTCGGCGGGTTCGGGGATAGCTGCCGCTGTTCCGCGTGCACGAAGCTGCGACCGGATCGCCCCGCAACGAATGGGCCTTGTCTCCGCGCACCGGTCGGGGCGGGTGCGCGGCCTGCCTGGATCCGGGCCCATTGCCCATCAGTCAAAACAGAAGCACGAGACACCCATCAAGCATCCAACAACCACGCCCTACGCTTTAGCAGAGACGCCCTAGCGCCGGGGCCGGAAGCGCCGCCCGGCTGACACGAGGCGGGCCCGTCCGCTTGACAATCCACCCCCACTCGGGCATTTTGTATCGTATACGATTTCATACTCAATGAGGAGTGGCGATGGACGGGCTTTCGCAGGACATGCTGGCCGCCGCGGGCAAGGTCATCGCGGTACACATTAACTACCCCAGCCGGGCCGCCCAGCGCGGCCGCACCCCCGAACAGCCGTCCTACTTCCTGAAGCCCTCCTCCTCGCTGAGCCTTGGCGGGGATGTCGTGGAACGCCCGGACGGCTGCGAGCTGCTGGGCTTCGAGGGCGAAGTGGCGCTTGTGATCGGCACCCGGGCGCGCCGGGTAGCCCCCGCGGACGCATGGGAGCACGTCGGCTTCGTCACCGCGTCCAATGACCTCGGCGTCTACGACCTGCGCTACGCGGACAAGGGCTCCAACCTGCGCTCCAAGGGCGGGGACGGCTTCACCCCGGTCGGCCCGGGACTGATTCCCGCCCGCGACGTCGATCCTGCCGGCCTCCGCGTCCGCACCTGGCTCAATGGCGAACTGGTGCAGGAGGACACCACCGGCACGCTGCTCTTCCCGTTCGCGCGGCTCGTGGCGGACTTGTCCCAGCTGCTCACGCTGGAACCCGGCGACATCATCCTGACGGGAACGCCGGCAGGGGCCTCCGTCGCCCAGCCAGGCGACGTGATGGACATCGAAGTCGACGCGCCGGGGTCGGGCCTGAGCACCGGCCGCCTGACCACGACGGTGGTCCAGGGCACCGTGCCGCTCGCCGACTACGGCGCCCGGCCGCGCACCGACGATGCCCAGCGAGCCGAAGCCTACGGCACGCGGTCCCCGGAACAGCCCGCCGCGGACACGTTGCCGACGGCTGTCCTGGCCCCTGGGCTGAAAGCCAAACTGGAGTCGGTCGGCACAGCAACCCTGAGCTCCCAGCTGCGCAAACGCGGACTCAACAACGTCAGCATCGACGGCCTGCACTCCACCCGGCCGGACCGGAAGGTGGTCGGCGTCGCCCGGACCCTGCGCTACGTGCCGAACCGTGAGGACCTGTTCAAGACCCACGGCGGCGGCTTCAACGCCCAGAAGCGCGCCATCGACTCCCTGCGCGAGGGCGAGATCCTGTTGATGGAGGCCCGCGGCGAGAAGGGCACCGGCACGGTCGGGGACATCCTCGCCCTCCGCGCGGAAATCAACGGCGCAGTGGCCATCATCACCGACGGCGGCGTCCGCGACGTCACCGCCGTCGGCGCCCTGGAGATGCCCACCTACTTCTCCAATGCCCACCCTGCCGTCCTGGGCCGCCGCCACATTCCCTGGGACGTGGACCTGACCATTTCCTGCGGCGGCGCCACGGTCCAGCCCGGTGACATCATCGTGGGCGACGCCGACGGCGTCCTCGTGATCCCGCCGGCCCTCGCCGAAGAAGTCGCCGACGACGCAATCGTCCAGGAGGCCGAGGAGACTTACATCGCCGAGATGGTGGCCGCCGGGCACAGCGTGGACGGCCTCTATCCCATGAATGCGCTGTGGCAGGAAAAGTACCGTGCCTGGGCCAGCGACCGTGAACAGCACGGACGGTGACCGGACGGTGAACACGCCCGCATCGTCGAGCAAGTCGGAGCAGGCCTACGCTGCGATCAAGGCCAGCATCCTCAGCGGCGAGTACTCCCCCGGCTACCGCCTCGTGCTGGCCAAGATCGCCGATGACCTCGGCGTGAGCGTCGTCCCCGTCCGGGAAGCGATCCGCAGGCTTGAAGCGGAGCGTTTCGTGGTGTTCGAGCGCAACGTGGGCGCCACTGTGGCCGGGATCGAACCCACCGAATACCTGTACACAATGCAGACGCTGAGCATCGTCGAGGGCGCCGCCACAGCGCTGTCGGCACCGCTGATCTCCGCCGCGGATATCGCCCGTGCCCGCCGCGTCAATGCCCTCATGCGCGACTGCCTCGAGGACTTCGATCCCGTCCGCTTCACAAGCCTGAACCTGGAGTTCCACGCCGTCCTGTTCGAGCACTGCCCCAACCCGCACATCCTGGACCTCGTGCACCGCGGCTGGAACCGGCTGCAGGCCCTGCGGTCCTCCACGTTCAGCTACGTCCCGGGCCGCGCCCGGGAATCCGTGGCCGAACACGAGGCGCTGCTGGCGCTGATCGAGACGGGGGCCGGCGCGGACGCCGTCGAACGCGCCGCCCGCGCGCACCGGGCCGCCACCCTGGACGCCTACCTTGCCCACAGCCGCGCCGACGCGGCGCCCGCCCTCTCCCCCGAGCGATAAGGACATAACGATGAAGTTCCGTTCCGACCCCCAACAGCACCTCAAGGGATCCCTCGCCGCCATGTTCACCCCGTTCACCGACGCCGGCGACGTCGACCACGCAAGCCTGCGCAACATGGTCGAGTGGCAGATTGCCAGCGGCTCGTCGGGCATCACGATCGGCGGCTCCACGGGCGAACCGAGTGCCCAGTCCGTCGAGGAGCGCGCCGACGCCATCCGCGCCACCGCCGCCGCCATCGGCGACCGGGTCCCCTTCATGGCCGGCACCGGGACGGCAAAACTGGCCGAGACGCTCGAACTCACGCAGGCCGCCGTCGACGCCGGCGCTGACGCATCGATGATCATCACGCCGTACTACTCCCGCCCCACGCAGGAGGCGCTGTACCGCTGGTACGCCACGATCGCCACCGAGTTCCCCCAGATGCCGTTCGTGATCTACAACGTTCCCTCGCGCACCGCCGTCGACATGGCACCCGAGACGGTGGCGCGGCTCTTCCGCGACTTCGAGAACATCGTGGGAATCAAGGAGACCACCAAGGACTTCGAACATTTCTCCCGCGTGATGCACCTGTCCGGCAAGGACCTGCTGGTCTGGTCCGGGATCGAGCTGCTGTGCCTGCCGTTGATGGCGATCGGCGGCGTGGGCTTCATCTCTGCCCTGGCGAACATCGCGCCCAAGGCCTCCGCCGATATGTACAAAGCGTGGGTCGGGGGCGACTTCGAGGCCGCCCGCGAAATCCACTACGGCGTGCACCCGCTGGTGGACCTGCTCTTCGTCGAGACCAACCCGGCGCCCGGCAAGTGGCTCATGGCCGAGGCCGGGCTGATCTCCTCCGGCTACGTCCGGCCGCCGCTCATCACGCCCACCGAGGCCGGGTTGAAGAAGATCAGCGAGCTCATGGAAGCCGGCCGGGACTACCTCACGCCGGTGGACGGCTTCCGGATCTCCCGCTAGTTCTTGTTCTTTCAGCACTTTTTCGCCGCACTTTCCCGCAGAAGCAAAGGATGATTTCCATGGCTGAGCACTACATTCCGGACGATCTGCCTACCCGGATCCGCCACTACATCGATGGCGAGTTCGTCGATTCCATCAGCGGCAAGACGTTCGATGTCCTGGACCCGGTATCCAACGAAACCTACGCCACGGCCGCGGCCGGGCAGAAAGAGGACATCGACCTCGCCGTCGCCGCCGCGCGCAAGGCCTTCACTACGGGGCCGTGGCCCACCATGAAGCCGCGCGAACGCGCCCGCGTCCTGAACCGGATCGCCGATGCCGTCGAGGCCCAGGAGACTCGGCTGGCGCAGCTGGAAACCTTTGACACGGGCCTGCCAATCACCCAGGCCAAGGGCCAGTCGCTGCGTGCGGCGGAAAACTTCCGGTTCTTCGCCGACCTCATCGTCGCCCAGTTCGATGACGCCATGAAGGTCCCGGGCGCGCAGATCAACTACGTCAACCGCAAGCCGATCGGCGTCGCAGGCCTCATCACGCCGTGGAACACCCCCTTCATGCTGGAGTCATGGAAGCTTGCCCCGGCTCTCGCCACAGGCAACTGCGTGGTGCTCAAACCGGCCGAATTCACACCGCTCTCGGCTTCGCTGTGGGCCAAGATCTTCAAGGATGCCGGGCTGCCCGACGGCGTCTTCAATCTCGTCAACGGTCTTGGCGAGGAAGCCGGGGACGCCCTCGTCAAGCACCCTGACGTCCCGCTGATCTCCTTCACCGGCGAAACCACCACCGGAAAGACGATTTTCCGCAACGCCGCTGAGAACCTCAAGGGCCTCTCCATGGAACTGGGCGGCAAGAGCCCCGCGGTGATCTTCGACGACGCCGACCTCGACGCCGCAATCGACTCGACCCTGTTCGGTGTCTTCTCCCTCAACGGCGAGCGCTGCACGGCCGGCTCCCGGATACTGGTCCAGCGCGGCATCTACGAGGAGTTCTGCGAGAGATACGCCGCGCGCGCGAAGAACATCGTCGTCGGTGACCCGCACGATCCCGCCACGGAGGTCGGCGCGCTGGTCCACCCCGAGCACTACGCCAAGGTCGCTAAGTACGTCGAGATCGGCAAGTCCGAAGGCAGGCTCCTCGCCGGCGGCGGCCGCCCGGCACACCTGCCCGACGGCAACTACATCGCGCCGACGGTGTTTGCCGACGTCGCGCCGGACGCGCGGATCTTCCAGGAGGAGATCTTCGGCCCGGTCGTCGCGATCACGCCGTTCGAGGACGATGCCGAGGCCCTGGCGCTGGCGAACAACACCCGTTACGGGCTGGCCGCCTATGTGTGGACCAACGACCTGACCCGGGCGCACACCATCTCCCAGAACCTGGAAGCCGGCATGGTCTGGCTGAACAGCCACAATGTCCGCGATCTCCGAACGCCATTCGGCGGGGTCAAGGCCTCAGGACTGGGCCACGAGGGGGGCTACCGATCGATCGATTTCTACACCGACCAGCAGGCGGTCCACATCACCCTGGGCAGCGTCCACACGCCCAGGTTCGGCGCGTCGGCACCGCACTAGCGGCCGACCCGACTGGACCCCACCTGTTGCCACCGCACACTGCACCGCCGCCGCACCGCAACCCCCGTACCGCCGCCGCACACCGCTCAATGAGGAGTTCTGACCATGGCTGAGAACATCATCACGCCCACCGTTCCTGCCCCGGACATCGTCCGCTGCGCCTACATGGACCTGGTGGTCACCGACCTCGCGAAGTCCCGCGAGTTCTACGTGGACCTGCTGGGCCTGCACGTGACCTACGAGGACGAGGACGCCATCTACCTGCGTTCCTTCGAGGAGTTCATCCACCACAACCTGGTCCTGCGCAGGGGCCCGGTGGCTGCTGCGGCCGCCTTCGCCTACCGGGTGCGCACCCCGGAGGACGTGGACAAGGCCGAGGCCTATTACGCCGAAATGGGCTGCCGCACCGAGCGCCGCAAGGACGGGTTCGCCCGCGGCATCGGCGACGCCGTCCGGGTGGAAGACCCGCTGGGCTTCCCGTACGAGTTCTTCTACGACGTGGAGCATGTCGAGCGCCTCACCCAGCGCTACGACATCTACTCCGCCGGCGAGCTCGTCCGGCTGGACCACTTCAACCAGGTCACGCCCGATGTGCCGCGCGGGCGGAAGTACCTCGAGGACCTGGGCTTCCGGGTCTCCGAGGACATCAAGGACTCCGCCGGCGTCACCTATGCGGCCTGGATGCACCGCAAGCAGACCGTGCACGACACCGCCCTGACCGGCGGTGACGGCCCGCGCCTGCACCACATCGCCTTCTCCACCCATGAGAAGCACAACATCATCCAGATCTGCGACAAGATGGGCGCCCTGCGCATCTCGGACCGGATCGAACGCGGCCCCGGCCGGCACGGCGTGTCCAACGCCTTCTACCTGTATATCCTGGATCCCGACGGCCACCGGATCGAGATCTACACGCAGGACTACTACACCGGAGACCCGGACAACCCCACCATCACGTGGAACGTGCACGATAACCAGCGCCGCGACTGGTGGGGAAACCCCGTGGTTCCCAGCTGGTACACCGAGGCCTCGCTGGTCCTAGACCTCGACGGAAACCCACAGCCGCTCGTGATCCGGACCGAGAGCAGCGAAATGGCCGTGACCGTCGGCGCCGACGGCTTCGCCTACACCCGCGAGCCGGGCGAGGAACGCGGCTTCAAGCTCGGCGCCCAGCTGTAGCGCAATCTCCGGACGGGGAAAGTCAGGCGGGCGCCGCCGTCGTCGATTTCCTGCGCAGGAGAACGACGGCGGCCGCCGCACCCAGGACGAGCAGTGCCGCCGCGGCGCAGACGGGAACGAGGAAGGCGGCGGAGTACCCGTGGTCCTGCGCCAGCCGCCCCGCGACGGAGGAGCCGAGCGCGGTGCCGGCGACAATGCCGCTGGCCAGCGCCGTCATGACCGTGCCGAGCCTGCCGGCGGGGGCGACGAGACCGCCGATCGCGAACACCGTGACCATGAGCGGCCCCACCGGCAGGCCGAGGACCAGGAGCACCATGATCATGGGCAGCGCCGTCGAGGGCAGCAGCAGGAGGGCAGCAAGGCCGGTCATGAGCGCCGCGCAGGCAATCCAGCGGCCATTCACGGAGAACCGGCGGGGCCAGTAAGCGACCGAGAGCGCGGCCGCGGCGGAGCTGAGTCCCATGACGGCGTAGAGCAGGCCCGCCAGCTCAGACGTGGCAAAGCTTGCGGAGAATGAGCTCAGGGACGTCTGGGTGGAGCCGAAGAAGGTGCCCATGCACACCATGGCCAGTACCGGGAGCGCCACCGCGGCCAGGGTCCTGATGCGGGTCCCGCCAGCCGCGGCATCCCGTTCCTGGCCTGGGCCGGAGCCGGCACCGTTGGCCTGGGTCCGCACGAGGGCGCGGTGCGTCGGGTGGACGGCGAAGGCGGGCACCAGCGTGATGGTCAGTACTGCGGCGAGGGCCAAGGGCAGCCAGGGCGCGACCAGGCTGGCGAGGATGCCCACCAGGGCAGGTCCCAAAACGAAGGTGAGTTCGTCCGCGGTGCTTTCGTACGACAAGGCCGCGTCCAGGTCCGCGGTGTTGGCGCCGCGGCTGCCCCGCGAGGTCAGTGCCATCCAGCGGACCCGGGCCAGCGGGCCGACCTGCGGACAACTGGCGCCGGCGATGAACGCCGCCCCGAGGACCGGGACCGCCGTGGCCATGTCCTGCCCGCCGGGGATGAGGTAGGCAGCGAGGATCAGTGCCACGACGGCGACCGTGTTGAAGGCTGCGGCGAACAGCAAGACCCCGCGCTGGCCCAGCCTGTCCGCCAGGATGCCCAGGACGGGAGCTCCCAGGGCTGAGCCGATACCCACAGCGCCGGCTGATGCCCCGCCGACGGCGTAAGAACCGGTGACAGCGGTGACCAGGGTGAGGGCGCCGACGGTGAGCATGGCCAGCGGGAGACGGGCGAAGAGCCCCAGCGGGATGAAACTTCGGCCCGCAAGCTGCGGGAGGCGGGCGAAGCGGCCGCCAGCATGCTGTTCGGGCGCTGGGGCGGGCGTGAGGGAAGCGGGCGCCTCAGAGGAAGCGGGCGCCTGGAAAGACGGTGAAGGGTTCATGATTCCGGGTTCGTTCGATAGTGCGCATCGTCCCTCCTCCCGATGCGCGCGACCCGGTAACAAGTCCAATGATAACCGACGGCGCTACGGCGGCAACGTGTTCGTTACCGCTGTGGGCGCCGGGCCCACCGCAAATTCCGTCCGGCGAGCCGGGCGGCCCCGGCGGCCCCGGCGTGCCCGGCCAGTCGGTGAGCCCGGCTAGACCTGGACCTCGTCGGATATGCGCAGCGTGGAACCGTTACGGCCCTTGACGACTTGGAGCTGGGTGGTGATGCGCTGCTTCATTTCACCGACATGGCTCACGAGCCCCACGACCCGTCCGCCGTCACGCAGTCCTTCGAGCGCATCCATGACCTGTTCCAGGGCCTGTTCATCGAGGCTTCCGAAGCCCTCGTCGACAAAGAGCGTCTCGATGTCCACCCCGCCGGACTCCTGCTGCACCACGTCCGCCAGCCCGAGGGCCAGGGCGAGCGAGGCCATGAAGGACTCGCCGCCGGACAGGGTGGCGGTGTCGCGGCGCTGGCCGGTCCACTGGTCCACCACTTCCAGGCCCAGCCCGGACTTGGCCCCGCGTGCGGCCTTGGCATCTGTGTGCTGGAGGGTGTACCGGCCGTCGCTCATGCCGATCAGCCGCTCCGTAGCCGCGAGTGCCACCTGCTCAAGCCGCGCCGCGAGCACGTACGTGTTCAGGCTCATGCGATACGTGTTGTCCCCCGCGCCCCTGGCGGCGTCGGCCACGGCGTTCAGCAGCGCGGCGCGGTCGCGCGGTTCTTTGCCCGCTGCGGCGGCCACGGTGTAGTCGCCCGCGATCCGGGCCAGGTTTTGCACCGTCTTCTCGGCAATGCCGGAGGCGAGGACCGCGTCCTTTGCGGCACGTTCTGATTCTGCGGACTCCAGGCGGAGCTGTTCCAGGATGCCGTCCCCGGCAGGACTCCCGGACTCCCGCTCACAGGCGGCGAGGGCCAGTTCCTCGCCGGCGAACAGCTCGCCGATACGGGCTGCTTCGTCCTGCCCTGCCCGGATCGCGGCCTCCAGCCCGGCTGCGTCGGCTGCCGGCAGCAGGACGGCACGCGCAGCACCGGCAGTGTCGAATCCGGACTCTGGAAGAGCCTGCTCCAGTTGCGTCCGGGCCCCGGCGGTGCGCATCGCGGCCTGTTCCAGCCCGGTCTGCGCTGCATCTGCCCGTTCCAGGACGGCGGTGGCCGCCTTGAGGGCGACGGTGCGTTTCGCCAGCGTCGGGTGTCCGGCGCGCAGTTTTTCCAATGCGAGTTCGAGGGCGTCGGCCTGTTCGTGGACTTCCGCGATCGTGGATTCCGTCTGGGTAATGCCGGACGCAGCGGCAGCGACGGCGACTTCGGCCGCGGAGATCTCCACCTCCAGCCCGTTCAGCCGGACCCGGCTCGCATCAAGTTCCCGGGCCGCCTTGGCAGCTTCAGCTGCCCTGTCCTGCGCCAGTGCTGCATCCAGCCGGGCCTGTTCAGGGTCCGTAGTGCCGCCCTGGGCGGCCAGCACGGCGAGCTCCTGCTGGGCCTCGGCCAGTTCGCGTTCGACGGCGTCCAAAGCGGTCTCCGCGGCCTCGCACGCGTCCTGCGCGGCCTGCTCCGCCTCGGCGACGGCGAGCGCGGAGGCCGCGGCAGGGGCGGGTAGCGGATGGTCCGGGCTTCCGCATACGGCACACGGGACACCGGGCTGGAGCTGGGCCGCCAGCTCTGCTGCGGCGTTGGCGAGCCGTTGCTCGCGGAGGTCAAGCCATTGCTGGCGGCGGTCCTGGTGCTCGTCCCGTGCACGGCTGTGGCGTTCCATGACGGCGCGGCAGGCCGCCTCGGCTGCGGCATAGCGCCCCACCATGACCACGAGTTCCTCGGCGGCGCCGGCCTCTTTGGTGCGCAGCTGGATCTCCGCGGCGAGTTCTTCGAGCGGGCGCAGGCCAGCCACCAGTGCATGCGATTCGGCACGAAGGCTGTCCAGAGCCGCGGCGCCGGAGCGGCGCGTGCCCTGTAACTGTTCCAGCGAGGTCCGCAGGCCGGCGGTGCGGGTCCGTAGCCCGGCAAGCCTTGACTCATCCGGCAGCCGTTCCTCAAGAACCGCATGGACGGACCGCAGTCCCCCCAGCGCGGCCCGGACGGCTTCACTGTCGAACCGAGGCGCCACCGGCAACGTGCGGGCCGCAATGTCCGCACCGGCGCCCAGTGGTGACCCGGCGCTCCGCAACGACGCGAGTTCGGGGTCGGCAAGGACCGCCGCGTGCAATTCAACGCTGGCGGCTTCCATCGCCGTCGCCGCCAGTTCTTCTGCCGCTTCGGCGCTTTCCACGGCCTGCAGGTGGCCGCTGAGCACTTCGGCTTTGCGGTGCGCGGCCAGCTGGTCCCTCTTTGCGCCAAGGGCGGGTGCGGCGGCTTCGGCGTCGGCCCGGCGCCGGACCGCGACGGCGAGCTTGGCCTGGCGGGCGGCCCGCGCGGCGGCGGCGCCCAGCCTTGCCGCGTGTTCTGCCTTCAACAGTTCGGCTTCGGCCGCGGCGTCACGGCACCCGTCCGCTGCGGAGGCCGAGGCGGCCGCCAGCCAGTCCAGCAGGGCATCGGCGGCTTCCCGGTCCGGGGCCCCGGCCATGTCGAGTCCGAGCCCTTCGGTTTCGGCCACGGCCTGGGCCAGCAGCAGTTCCAGCCGGGTGTTGAGGTTTGCGACCTCGGCCCGGGCCAACTGTGCTGTGCGAGTGAGCTCCTGTTCTACGGCTTCGAAGCGCTGGGTGCCAAAGAGGCTTTGCAGGAGGTCGAGGCGGTCCGAGGCCTTGGACCGGAGGAATGCCGCGAAATCACCCTGCGGCAGCATGACGACGCGGGTGAACTGGTCCCGGTTCATGCCCAGGACGTCAGCGATTTCCGCGCCTGCTTCGTCGTTGCGGCCGGATTTTTCGATCCATTCACCGTCAACCCGTTCACGCAGCACCGTGTTGGCCTGCTGGACGGTGAAGCCGTTCTTGCCCCGGGCGCTGGGCTTGTCCCAGGCGGGAGCACGGGAGACTTCAAAATGCCGGCCACGGGCCGAGAACTCACAGGTGACCCGCGGTTCGGTCGCGGCCCCGGCGTGATCGCTGCGCAGCCTCTTGCCATCCTGCCTGGCTCCGGGCACGGAACCGTACAAGGCGAAACAGATAGCGTCCAGGACACTGGTCTTTCCCGCACCGGTGGGCCCGTTGAGCAGGAACAGGCCATGCGCACTGAGCCGGTCAAAGTCGATCCGCTCCGTGGCGGCGAACGGACCGAAGGCGGAAATCTCGAGACGATGGATCCTCACAGGGAAACCCCTGCCAGGCGCACGGCCTCGAGGGCTTCAGCGAAGACCGCGGATTCGGCGTCGTCGGCCCCCCGGCCGCGGACGTGCTCGAGGAAGCCGCAGCAGATTGTGAGGTCGTCCCCGGCCTCGGCGAGCCGGCTGCTGTAGCTGGTCCTGGCGGCAGCGGCGCCGCCTTCGGGGTCGAACCCCAGCACGAGGGTGTCGGGGAATCGGGCGCGCAGCCGCTCCATGGCCTGTGCGGGACGCTGGGCGTCCGTCAGGGTGATCTGGCAGTAGGCAGGCTCGGCCCAGGCGAAGTCCTCCGCCGAGAGCAGGTCCTCCAGCCTCCCGCGCAGCACGGCGAGGGTCCGCGGCGCGTCCCACATCACCTCACTGACGCCCGTGACTCCTGTGCCGTCGACGTCCACGAGCCAGCTGCCCTTAGTGTGCTTCGCCTCGGAGAACGAGTACGCAAGAGGCGAACCGGAGTAGCGCACCGTAGGCGACAGCTCCTGGCGGCCGTGCAGGTGGCCCAGCGCCGTGTAGCTGAAGCCGTCAAAGAGATCCAGGGGCACGGCACCGACGCCGCCGATACTCAGGTCCCGCTCGCTGTCCGAACTGATCCCGCCGCTGGCGAAGGTGTGCGCCAGGACCACGGAATGGACCGTCCGGGTCGCGGCCCGGGTGTCCAGGTCCGCCCGGATCCGTTCCGTGGCGGCGCGCGTGACCTCGAAATGGCTTGCGGTCTCGACGCCGAGTTGTTCCGCGACGAGCCTCGGCTCCAGCCAGGGGATGCCGTAAATGGCGAGCACTGGGGCGTCGTCGCCGGGAGCCTCGTCACGGAGCGGGAACAGCACCGGCTGGTCCAGCTCGGTGAGCCGCGTCCGCAGGTGCACTCCCCCGCGTTCGAGCAGGCGTGAGGCAAAACCAAGCCTGATGGCGGAATCGTGGTTGCCGCTGGTCAGCACCACCTGGGCACCGGCGCCGGTGATACGCACCAGGGCGTCGTCGAGGAGGCCGACGACGTCGACGCCGGGCAGGGCGCGGTCATAGACGTCCCCCGCGATGAGGACGACGTCCACCGACTCGTCCCGGACGAAGGCCACGAGCTGGTCGACGAAGGCGCGCTGGGCGTCGAGCATCCCGACGCCGTGGAACGACCGGCCCAAATGCCAGTCCGATGTGTGCAGTAACCGCATGCTCCTACGGTATCGGCTGCCACCGACACTAATGCGCCGCCGCCCCGGCACAGCAACGACGCCGGAGCTGCCGCCGCCCCGGGATTAGTCTCCGGGCTTGCCGTCGAAGAAGTCGCGGGCTTCGTCGCGGCCGGCACTTCGGGTGCCGCCTGCGCCGCGCGCCGCGGCCTTGTCCGGAACGAGGGAGTCCTCGGCCTCGACTGCGGCCATTCCGTCGTCGTCCTGGTCTTCCGACTCCGTTGCCGGCACGGCCTTGACGGCCGCCGTCGCCGTGGTCTGGGCGAATCCACGGAAGACCAGTCCTGCGACCGCCGCGCCCACGAGGGGTGCCACCCAGAAGAGCCATAGCTGCCCGAGCGAGTCGGTGCCGCTGAAGATCGCCGATGCCGTGGCACGGGCCGGGTTGAACGGCAGGTTGCCGACCGCCTGGCCGAGCTGCAGCAGCACGGCCATGGTCAGGCCAACGGCGAAGGGCGCCGCCGCTTTGGCAGGGTTGCGGCCCGCCGTCGTGCCCAGGTAGACCGCAACGAGCAGGGCGGCTCCGAGGACCTCCACGAGCAGCACTCCGGCCATGGGGACCTGGATGATGGAATGCTCATCGAATCCTGCGGTGACGGTGTCGAAGGCGGCCCGGGTGTCGTTGATCTTGGGGACGGTGCGTAGCACACCGAAGAGCGTGACGGCACCGAGCAGCGCGCCCACCAGCTGGGCGCCGAGGTAGGCCGCGGCAGGGACCAGCTTGATGCGCCCGGCAATTGCGTTGCCCACCGTGACCGCCGGGTTGAAGTGCCCGCCGGAGAGGTAGCCGAAAGCAAGCATCGCCGCTGTCAGTGCCAGGCCCGCGGCCAGGGACGCGGGCAGCGGGTTCGACTGCGGAATGGTGAACAGCGGCACTCCCAGGCCCGCAACCACCACAAAGAGTGTCCCGAGGGCCTCGGCGGACAGCCGGGCCACGAGTCCGGGCCGGAGCGAATCGTCGCGGGTGGCCTGCGGCAGGACGCCGCCTGCCTCGGGGGTTGACACAGGCGTGCTCATGGTCGGGAATTCCTTTGCTTGGAGGTCTGCGGCTGCGTGCGCCTGGGCGGGCAGCCGCCTGATGGTCCGGGCCCGCGGCGTGCCGCCGCCCGGAAATACGGTCCGCGAGCAGTCTGCCAGCGGAGTCTGGACGTTGGCTGGGGCTTGCCTGTGTCCGGGGCTGCGCCGGGGTCCGGACCTAACGGCCCAGCGCCACCGCTGCGACGGCGCTCCCCGCCAGGGCGACGACGGCGCCGGAAGCCCAGCGCACGATCCCGGCCGCCGGCGCGGCCGAGGAACGCCGCAGTTCCCTGCCCCGTTCCAGTACACACAAACACAGCACCACGGTGGCCGCCATCGCGGTCAGGGCGCAGACGCCCAGGTAATCGACGGCTCCGGGCGTGGCCGAGTGCGTTCCCGCGTGCGCCCAGACGCGCCAGATCAGCAGGTCCGCGACGACGAGGGCCAGCAGCGTCCGGCGCCAGGCCAGCGACGTCCGCTCGGGCTGGAGGCCGCGGTCCCGCGCTGGCGGCGCGCTCAATGCGCCACCAGCATCAGGACGGCGAAGGTGAAGGCGGCAGCGGCGACGCCGACGGTCATCACGAGCATCAATCCGGAAAACGGCAGCTCCCTGTTGTTACGCATGGCGGCTTCCATCTGCCCCCACCGCCGGTAGGACAGCGTGGCCAGGCTTGCGCCGAGGACCGCCAGGATGACGCACAACGTGATCCTGACCGGCGCCGGGGCGATCTCCGGGGCCAGCTGGTCGATCGCCAGGGCACCGGCGATCAACGCGAGGGATGTCCGGAGCCAGGCCAGGAAGGTCCGTTCGTTGGCCAGGGAAAACCTGTAGTCGGGCGTGCTGCCGGTCTTGCGCCACGCTGGCTCGCGCATTAGCTTCCTCTGCTCGGCTCCTGTGCTGCCACGGGCGGCCCGGTCCGGGTGCCTGTGCCCCCAACAGCACCCTACCCGGCGCCACGCCCCGCCAGCGCACGCCCGCCCACCGGCGCGCGGCCCATGCCGCAGGCGTCACACCATCGGGGTAAATTTGAGGCTATGAGCACCGAGCCCGGCACCACCCCTGCGCCCACCACCGCGCCTTCCCACGCGTCACGTATCCACGGCTGCCTGCTCGGCGGGGCACTGGGTGATTCGCTGGGCTACGCCGTCGAGTTCGACGACATCCACGCTATCCGCGCCCGGTTCGGTCCCGCGGGGCTGCAGGACTTTTCCGCGCTCGACGCCGGCAGCCACTTCTCTGACGATACCCAGATGACCCTCTACACGGTGGACGGCCTCCTGGAAGCCCTGGAATGGGCAAACTCGGGGGTGGGCGCTGACACCAACGCCTGCCTCTGGCTGGCCTACCTGCGCTGGCTGGGCACCCAGGGAGTCGCTGTCCCGCCCTCGGCCCCGGTGCAGCCTCCCCGCTGGATCGACACCCAGGGCGTCCTCAAGAACCGGCGCGCACCGGGCAATGCCTGCCTCAGCGGACTCGCCACCGGCGAGATGGGCACGGTGTACCGGCCGGTCAACCCGGACTCCAAAGGCTGCGGCACGGTGATGCGGTCGGCGCCGTTCGGCCTGATCCCGCACATCCCGCCCGGGTCGGTCTACAAGCTCAGCGCCGATGCCGCGTCCTTGACGCACGGGCACCCCTCGGCGCGGCAGAGTGCCGGGGCGTTCAGCCTGGTCATCCATGCACTGACCACGGGCCACGGCCTGCGCGAAGCAGCGGAATTCGCGCTGGGGCACCTGCAGGAAGAGAAGCTGGGCAGGGGCGAGGAACCCGATCCCGCGCTCAGCGGGCGCCTGCAGGCGGCGCTGCGCCTCACCGCTCACACGGGCGGCACGCCGCGGCTCAGCCCCGAGGAACTCGTCCGCGAACTCGGCGAGGGGTGGGTCGCCGAGGAGGCACTCGCCGTCGGGCTCTATGCGGTGCTGGCCACCGCCCCCGGCAGGCCGGCCCCTGGGACGGAAGCCCGTACGGTCACCACCGCGGGAACGTCAACCACAGGTACGACGACGGCGGCAGCCGGCTGCGGTCCGGAGGCCCACTTCCGGGCGGCGATCGCCGTTGCCGTGAATCACAGCGGGGACAGCGATTCCACCGCGTCGATTGCCGGAAACATCCTGGGCGCCTTCTACGGCGAGGACTGCCTTCCGGCGGCGTGGCTCGCGGCGCTGGAAGCCCCGGAGGTCATCCGGGGCATGGCCTCACAGCTGGCGGCCGTCACCGGAGCCTGAACAGCGGTCCGCGCGGCGCCTGGTTTGGCGCTCCCGCGGGTCCGCATACGGGCGCCTGCCTTATGCGCGCCGGAGTGAGATGTTGTTGCACGCCTCGCAGATGTCGTCGGGGATGATCCCGCGGCGCTGCAGGAACCCGAAGATGGTGCAGCCGAGGCAGAAGCCGGCAAACGCCTCGAGCGAGGCGGCGGCGATCAGGACCGCCAGCAGGATCCACGCGGCGGGTGCGACGCCGACGGCGAACAGGATCGCGGCCGCCGTGGACATGGCGGCGCCGATGCCCTGCGCAAAGCGTTTGGGCGGCCCCGGCACAAGCCGGGTCCGGCCCAGCCAGGGCGTCAGTACCTTGACGGAGAGCAGCGCGAGGGGCGAGATCCGCGGGCCGAAGAGCACGCGCAGCCAGAATCCTGCCGCGATGACAGCGAGCCCCCAGCCGAAGCCGGTCAGCAGGGTCACGCCGGAGAGCACCACCACGAGTGCGGCCGTAAGGCGGGCGGAGTACTCGTTCACCGGGTTCGGGAACGCGAAGAGCTTGCGCCAGTCGGTTCGTTGCGAAGCCAGCGCCGGAGTCCGTGCATCGATCAGTTTGCTCATCCGTCAAGGCTAGGAGCCATCGCACCACCGCGGAAATGAATGTTGCGCCGTGTGACCGGCGAACCGCGGACCGGCGTAGCCCTGCGAGCCAGGCATAGGCCGGCGTCAGCCGGAGAAACCCGACGCGCCCCGCATTAGGCAGGGGCGGCCGCGGCCAGGTGGCTTCCAACCATCTGCAGGAATTCACCTTCGGACAGGACTTCGATCCGTTGACCGCGCCCGTGCAGCTCCAGGACGCGCCGGGCTTTTCCGGTCAGCCGGCCGGAGCGCAGGTCCGCGGCCACGAAGCCGTCCCCCACCACCAGGACCGTGGTGCGGGCGGTGACGCGGCTTTCCGGCCTCGCCCCGAGTTCCGCGGAACGGATTTTCGCTTCGGGCCGGGGCATCGCCAGCTCGCCGGTGAACACGACTGTCTGGCCGAACAGCGGGTGGTCCGGTGCGGCGGCGTTGTTAGGCGCCGGGTTGGCGCCCTCCTCCGGCCAGCCGGGCTGGAACGGGCGGGCTTCGCGTGCCCCTGCGCTGCCCGGTCCCCCGGCGAGGGCAGACACGGTCGCCTTGGACAGGGCATCGCGCCGGGGGTCGAACGCCGGCTGGTGGGACACCGCGAGGCCCAGGGACAGGTACAGCTCCGCGATGCTGCCGGCGCCGTTGCGGGCGGCAATATCAATCAGGATACCGGCGCACGCCCGGGCGTCTTCGGCCGCGTCGTGGTGGTTGACCAGCGGCACCCCGGCTTCCTGGGCCGCGTAGGGCAGCGAGTTGGAGACCAGGGAGTAGCAGCGGCGCGCGAGCATCACGGTGCAGACGTAATCGTAGGCCGGCCCGGGCAGCCCGGAGACCTCCAGGCCGGAACGGATCACGCCGAGGTCGAAGGCGGCATTGTGGGCGGCCAGCACGTCCCCGCCGATGAAGGCCCCGATCTCCGGGAAGAGTTCACCGAAGCGGGGCAGGCCCGCCACCTGCTCCGGCCGGATGCCGTGGATCCGGACGTTGTGGTGGTCGAAGGCGTCGTGGTTCTCCGGCGGCCGCATGAGCCAGGATGCCTCCTCGACCACGACGCCGCCGCGGACCTTGCTCAGGCCAACGGCGCACGGTGAACCGCGGAAGCCGTTCGCGGTCTCAAAATCGATCGCCGTAAAGTCCAAACCCACGCCTCAACTTTACCGCCGGCGACCGGCCCGACGCGCAACCGCCCCCGCCTGTCGCCGCGGCGACGATGCCCGACGACGGCCGTCAAGTACGCTTAACCGGTGAACCCTATAGCAATGACCGACTATGCCGTGTCCGCACTCGGAGGCGCCGGGCCGGTGCAGCCGCACCTGTCCTCCCTCCTGCCGGACTGGATCAACCCGCAGGTCTTCCTGGCCAACCCGTCGCTGGCCCCGTGGGTTGTGCTCCTGGTCTGCGGCATCATCTTCGCCGAAACCGGGCTGCTGATCGGTTTCTTCCTGCCCGGAGACTCCATGCTGTTCACCGCCGGCCTGCTCGTCGCCACGGGCACCATCAAGTTCAACATCTGGGCTTTGGCGGCGCTGATCATCGTCTCCGCGATCCTCGGGAACCAGGCAGGCTATCTGATCGGGTCCAAAGCCGGCCATGCCCTGTTCAACAAACCCAACTCCAAGCTGTTCAAGCGGGAACACGTGGAAAACGCCCACGCCTTCTTTGAAAAGCATGGCGGCAAGGCACTGATCCTGGCCCGCTTCGTGCCGATCATCCGCACCTTCGTTCCCGTGATCGTCGGCGTGGCCCAGATGAGCAAGCGCAAGTTCTTCCTCTACAACGTCGTCGGCGCTGTCCTGTGGGGCGGGGGCGTGACGCTGCTCGGTTACCTCCTGGGCGACACCGTGCCGTGGGTGCGGGACAACCTCGACATCATCTTCATCGCCATCGTGCTGGTCTCCGTCATCCCGATCGCCATTGAGGTCATCCGCGGTTTCATCGCCCGGCGCCAGTCCGCAAAGTTCGGCACGGATGCGGTGGACGAGTTCATCGAAGAACACGAGCCCGAAGACGAGCGCAAGACCCCCTAGGACGCAGGCATCGTAAACCACTTGAAGGCGCCCCGCACGGTGGGGCGCCTTCAAGTGGTTAAGGCGGGGAAGACCGGCCGCTACTTCCCGGCCAAGGCCTCGACGATTGCCGGCAGCAGCGCCCGGAAAGCGTGGCCGCGGTGGCTGATGGCGTTTTTCTCCTCGGAGCTCAACTCGGCGCAGCTCCGGTCCAGCCCGCTCGGCTGGAGCACCGGATCGTAGCCGAATCCGCCTTCGCCGCGGGGCTCGCGCAGGAGCGTGCCTTCCAGTTGCCCGTACTCCACGACTTCCCGGCCGCCGTCCGGGGGCGTGCCCGGCACCGCCAGGGCTGCCGCGCAAACAAACGCTGCGCCACGGTATTCATCCGGCACGTCGGCCAGCTGCGCCAGCAGCAGCCGCAGGTTCGCGGCATCGTCCCCATGCCGGCCGGCCCAGCGCGCCGAGAAGATCCCGGGCGCGCCGCCCAGGACATCCACGGACAGTCCGGAGTCATCGGCGATCGCCACCAGCCCGGTCGCCTCGGCGACCGCCCGCGCCTTCAGCAGCGAGTTCTCGGCGAATGTCACGCCGGTCTCGGCGACGTCCGGTGCTCCGACGGCTCCCGCATCCACAACCTGCGTGTCGACGTCGAGCCCGGGCACCTGGTCCCTGAGAAGCTCCCGGAGCTCCCGGAGTTTGCCTTTGTTGTGCGTGGCAAGGACGAGCACCGGTTCGGCGGGGGCCTGGGTCACGGCGCTTCGGCCAGGGTCTCGCGCTGGATGGCGGCGAGCTGCTCCGTGCCCAGCAAAGCCAGGTCCAGCAGCTTGTTCAGCTCATCACGGTCGAAAGGCGCGCCTTCGGCGGTGCCCTGGACCTCGACGAATTTGCCGGATCCTGTCACCACGACGTTCATGTCCGTCTCGGCCCGGACGTCCTCGACGTAGGGCAGGTCCAGCATCGGGACGCCGTCGATGATGCCGACGGACACGGCCGCGATGGTATCGATCAGGGGCTCGGCGTTGCGCGGGATCATCTTCTTCTCCCGGGCGAAGCGGATGGCGTCGGCAAGCGCCACGTAGGCGCCGGTGATGGCGGCGGTGCGGGTGCCGCCGTCGGCCTGCAGGACATCGCAGTCCAGTACGATCGTGATCTCGCCCAGGGCCTTGGTGTCGATGATGGAACGCAGTGAGCGTCCGATCAGCCGGGAGATCTCGTGGGTGCGGCCGCCGATCTTGCCCTTGACCGACTCGCGGTCGGAGCGGGTGTTTGTCGCCCGGGGCAGCATGGCGTATTCGGCGGTCACCCAGCCGCGGCCTTCGCCCTTGAGCCAGCGCGGAACGCCTTCTGTCAGGGAAGCCGTACACAGGACCCGGGTGTTGCCGAATTCGATCAGGGCCGAACCTTCGGCCTGCTTGGACCAGCCTCGGGTGATGCTGATCGGCCGCAGCTGGTCGGGAGTGCGGCCATCGGCGCGGATGACGGGGACAGTAAGGGCTTCGGAAGTCATGCCCTTAGCTTATCGACTCACGCAGCGCCGCCCGCGCCGGGCTGCCGGACGCAGTCAGACCGTGTAGTGCACCCCGGCGACGGCGACGGCCACGTCCTTGCCAAAGATGTCCTTGGCCTCGGCCATGACGGTCGTCGGCGAGGTCCAGACCGGAATGTGGGTCAGCAGCAGGCGCCGCGCACCGGCAGCGACGGCGGCCTCGCCTGCCCGTTTGCCGGTCAGGTGCACGTCCTTGATCCCGTCGTCGCGTCCTTCCTCGAAGGCGGCCTCGCAGAGGAAGAGGTCGGCGTCGCGGGCGGCGTCCTCCAGGCCGCTGCAGGAATCCGTGTCGCCCGAGTAGCTCAGGACCCGGGTCACGGGCGTACCGTCCTTTGCAGGCTCGGTGACCTCGACGCGCAGCGCGTAGCACTCCTCCACGGGATGGTTGACGGCGTAGGGCGTCACCGTGAACGGGCCCAGGGTCACGGGCGTGCGTTCGGCCCAGTTGCTGAAGTCGAATTCCTCGTGCATGCCCGGGTCAAGATCCAGCCCGTAGGCTGTGGCCATCCGGTCAGCCGTGGCGGCGGGTCCCCAGACGGGGATCCGGCCCCGGCCCCAGCCGCCCGGCTTCCAGCGCACCGCGACGTGCAGTCCGCACAGGTCCATGCAGTGGTCCGGGTGGAGGTGGGTGAGGAAGATGGCGTCGATGTCTTCGAGGTCCGTGTACCGCTGGATGGCGCCCAGGGCTCCGCTGCCGATGTCCAGCACGATCTTCCAGTTCCGCTCGCCGTCGTTGGCGGTCAGCAGATAGCACGACGCCGGCGAGCCCGGTCCCGGAAAGGATCCGGTGCAGCCCACAATGGTCAGCTTCACAGGCCACGCCCCCGCTGGGAGGACGGCGCCACGAAGTTGGAGATCCGGGGACGGCCCGCCCCGGCCTGGGCTGCGGCGATCATCTCCGGGGTGATCCGTGCGAGGCTGCCCGTGGGGTACTGCGCGGCGACGTGGTCCACGTGGCGGACGCTGAGGACCTCGGGGCCGAGGAAGCGCCGGGCGAGGTGTTCGAACTGGGCGGCATCCCCGGTCGCGATGAAGTGGTGCTCGGGGGCCGCGGCGTCCATCCGTTCCAGGCCGCGGGAGGCCAGTGCGCGGTAGACGTCCTTCGCCGTTTCCTCGGCGCTCGAAACCAGGGTGACGTCCTCGCCGAGGACAAAGGAGATCACGCCGGTAAGCAGCGGGTAGTGGGTGCAGCCCAACACCACCGTGTCGACCCCCGCGGCCTTGAGCGGCGCGAGGTACTCGCGGGCGACGGCGAGGAGTTCAGGACCGGTGGTGATGCCGGCCTCCACGTAGGGCACGAACGCCGGGCACGCCACGGAGGTGATTTCCAGGTCCGGGGCCGCCGCGAAGGTGTCCTCGTAGGCGCGGGACCCGACCGTCGCGGAGGTGCCGATGACGCCGACACGGCCGCTGCGGGTCGCTGCGACGGCGCGGCGGACGGCCGGCTGGATGACTTCGATCACGGGGATGCCGTAGCGGGCCGTGTAGCGTTCCCGGGCGTCGCGCAGCACGGCAGCGGAGGCGGAGTTGCAGGCGATGGTCAGCAGCTTGACGCCGGAGTCCACCAGCTCGTCCATGACGCCGAGCGCGTTGGCGCGGACCTCGGCGATGGGCAGCGGGCCGTAGGGGCCGTGCGCGGTGTCCCCGACATACAGGATGGATTCGTTGGGCAGCTGGTCGATGATGGACCGTGCCACGGTGAGTCCGCCGACGCCTGAGTCGAAGACACCGATGGGCCGCGATCCCATCCGGCTGGGGGCGGTGCTGCTCGCTGGGGACTCCGCTGCAGCTCCCGCTGCCGGATCCATGCTCGATGCTGAAGTCATGATTATTCGAGGATAGGGCTTAGCCTCCGGTGCGGCCATGACATTGTGTCGTGCGACTCGTGTCTGGTCAGTCACATGCGCCGCGCCGGGGTCCCGGCTCAGCGGCGCGTTTCGAGCGACTGCGCCATGGCCTGGACGAGGGACTCCTGCAGCCAGGTGGTGAAGTTGTAGACGAGTGCCAGGTAGCTTTCCACGTCCTCGGCCTGGGACCAGTCCTGCATGAGGTGGACGTTGTCGGCATCGGCGTCGTCGCGGATGTCGAGGCGTTCGGCGAGCACGAGCCGGACATCGTTGAGCGCGGTGGCCCAGTGCCGGGCCTCCGCCGCGGTGAGCACGAGCTCGTTCCTGTCCAGCCCCAGCGAGGCCGCCTTCAGGGCCCCGATCTTGCCCTCGCGCAGTGAGCGTTCGGTGTAGCGGCGGAACTCAAGGGAAGCGTCGTCGTCGTTCTTCATGACGTTGGGCAGCAGCCGCCGCAGGGCACGGTCAGAGGGCTCCCGGGCTTCGGTGTCGAGCCCGACCAGCGCGGCCAGCGGATCCTGGTTGGCGCGTTCCTCCGGCTCAAGCATCGAAATGACGTCATCGAAGAGGCTGCGCAGCAGCTCCCGCTCGGCCGGCTCCAGATAGCCGGTGATGCCTTTGAGCCCGTTCTTGAATGCCTTAGCCACGTTTCCCCTTGCCCTTGCCTGATCCTGTGCCGTCGCCGCCGGTGGCCTTTTCCACGGTGGCCCAGAGGCCGTAGCCGTGCATGGCGACCGCGTGCTGCTCCACCTGTTCCTTGCTGCCGTGCGCCACGATGGACCGGCCCTTCTTGTGGACCTCCATCATGAGCTTGTTGGCTTTGGCCTCCGAATAGCCGAAATAGCTGCGGAACACGTAGCTCACATAGCTCATCAGGTTCACCGGATCGTTCCAGATGACGAGGTTCCAAGGGATGTCCGGGGCGGTCAAAACGTCGGTGGACGTCACTGTTCCGGTCTGGGTGCTCTCCCGCGTGTCGGGGCCGAGCGCAACGCTGAGGGTCATCTGTCCATTCTATGGGGAGGGTGGGCCCACGCCGGCGAGGGGCCCCGCGGCGAAGCGAAGCGAGACGAGGGAGCCGGTGGGGACTAGAGTGAATTTGTGAGTACCTCTGCCGGCTGGGACCATCCCCGCACGTCCCTGTACACCGACCACTACGAGTTGACCATGCTGCAAGGCGCGCTGCAGTCCGGCGCCGCCCACCGCAAGTCGGTGTTCGAGGCCTTCGCCCGGCGCCTGCCGGACGGCCGCCGCTACGGGATCGTGGCAGGGACCGGCCGCCTGCTGGAGGGGATCGTGAATTTCCGCTTCGGTGGGGCCGAGCTCGACTTCCTGCGCCGCACGGGCGTGGTCAACGAGGAAACGCTGGACTACCTGGCCGGCTACAGCTTCTCCGGCGACGTCTGGGGCTACCCGGAGGGCGAGGCCTACTTCCCCAACTCCCCCGTCCTGATCGTGGAGTCCACGTTCGCCGAGGCCTGCATCCTGGAGACCTACCTCCTCTCCGTCCTCAACCACGACAGCGCGATCGCCTCAGCCGCCTCGCGGATGATCACGGCCGCCGGCAACCGCCCCTGCATCGAGATGGGATCACGCCGGACCCACGAGGAATCCGCGTCCGCGGCGGCCCGCGCCGCGGTCATTGCCGGATTCGACAGCACCTCCAACCTTGAGGCCGGGCTGCGGTACGGGCTCAAGACGGTGGGCACGGCCGCGCACTCCTTCACCCTGCTCCACGACACCGAACGCGAGGCGTTCGAGGCCCAGATCGCCGCCTTCGGCCCGGGAACCACCCTCCTCGTGGACACCTACGACGTCGAAGCGGCCGTCCGGACCGCCGTCGAGCTCGCCGGGAACAGGCTCGGCGCCGTCCGGTTGGACTCCGGGGACCTCGTGGCGCAGGCGCAGTGGGTCCGCCAGCTGCTCGACGAGCTCGGGAACGACCACACCAAGATCGTGGTGACGTCGGACCTCGACGAATTCGCCATCGCCGCGCTGCAGTCCGCGCCGGTGGATTCCTACGGGGTCGGCACCTCCCTCGTCACCGGCTCCGGAGCCCCGACGGCCAGCATGGTCTACAAACTGGTCAGCCGCACCGATGACGCCGGAGAGTTCATTCCGGTGGCCAAGGCGGCCAAAAACAAGACCAGCAAGGGCGGCCGCAAGTACGCCCTGCGCAAACTCAACGCGCACGGCACCGCCACCCAGGAGATCGTGGGCATCGGCCACCGCCCGGAGGACGACGGCAACGACCGCCAGCTGCTGCAGCAGTTCATCAAGAACGGCGAGCTCCTGCCGGGCTGGACCGGCGCTGAAGGTGTCCAGCGCGCCCGCCGGCGCCACGCGGAGACCATGAAGGAACTCCCCGCCGTCGTCAACCGCCTCCAGCGCGGCGAACCCGCCGTCCCCACCGCCTATGAGGAGGACTAAATGTCCCGCGCCCTGATCATCGTTGACGTCCAGAACGATTTCTGCGAGGGAGGCACGCTGCCCGTGGACGGGGGGGCCGAGCTGGCCGGCGAGATCAGCGAGTACGTCGACGCCCACCACGGCCAGTTCGACCACATCGTGGCCACGCAGGACTGGCATGTCGACCCGGGCGGGCACTTCTCCGAGGACCCGGATTTTGTGGACAGCTGGCCGCCGCACTGCGTGGCCGGCACGCGCGGCGCCGAGCTGCATCCGGACCTCGACCCGGAGTACATCCAGGCCTACTTCCGCAAAGGACAGTTCACCGCGGCCTACTCGGGCTTCGAAGGTGTCCTGGCTCCGGACGACGCCGTCCCCACCGGGGACCGGACACCCGGCTCGATGCCGCTTGGCTCGCCTGCCGCCGAGGCCTCCGCCGCGGACGAGGATGCGATCGGGCTTGACGACTGGCTGCAAAGCCACGATGTCGAGGACGTGGTGGTGGTGGGGATCGCCACCGATTACTGTGTAAAGGCGACGGCGCTGGACGCTGTGCAGGCCGGTTATTCCGTCACCGTCCTGCGCGGCCTGACGGTGGGGATCGCCGAGGATCTCGACGACGCCGTCGCGGAGATGGAGCTCGGCGGGGTTGACGTCGCCTGAGCCGGCTCCTCCCGTGCGGGGCGGGGCGTCGCGACGCCTGCCTGGAAGACCCTGTCCTCACAGTAGACTCGAAATGACTGCCATTATCGTCAGACCCGTAGAACCCCGGAGTACACCATGAAGAAGACCCTCACTGTCCTGATCGCTGCCGGGGCCCTGCTCGGCGCCGCCGGCTGCTCTGCCCCGAAGATGACCAACGAGGAAACCTGCGCCCGCATCAAGACCGTCGTCGCCGCCCCGTCGTCCGGCTCGGACAAGCCCGGCATGATTAAGCTCGCCAACCAGATCAGGCCCATCGCGGCGTCGTCCTCGGACGACCTGAAGCCGTCGCTGAAGGCCGTCGTCGACTTCCTGGACGAATCCACGAAGGAAAACCCCGACGCCGGCAAGCTCCAGGACCTGAAGGCCAGCTACACCTCGGCCGGCCAGACCTTCAGCCAGGTCTGCGGCCAGTAAGGCCCCGCACCGCTGCGAAACGCCGAATAGCGCCGCACAAAAAAGGAACCGGGCCGTCCGGTTCCTTTTTTGTGCCCTTGCGTGCGCTGTTCGGCGCTCGTGCGCCTTGTCAGTTTCAGAAGGCGTCTGCACGGAATGTCAGAAGCCGTCTGCACTACTGCAATGACGTCCTTGATTGGGGGTGGACCGGCATCATCGAAGGCACACTCTGAGCCTTGGGAAGCCTTCTTCATTGGTCGTTAGGCGCTACCGGCTCAGGATCAATGGTTCTGCGATTCGCACCGGCGGCTCCGCGAGTCGCGTCACTTTCAGGCAGGGGGCGGCGGCGGTCCCCCCTTTGGCGTAAAGCGACAGACGGTTGCTATCCGGCTCGGGAAATATGAGCCCTGTCATGGTGACCTGGCCGTTTTGGGCGAAGACTTCCACTGAGCAGCGGTCGATGAAGAGGGTGAGAGTGTAGGACCCGTCGGGGGCCGGTTTTAATGGTGCTGTATCGGTGGAAGCAAAGGCGTCGTGGAATTCCGTATTGCCGGATCTTGTCCGGTCCATGATGAGCCGGTTGTTGGAGGGACGGATGCCGATACGCGTGCCTTCGGTGCCCTTGCCTCGAATGATGAGCCCGAATTCCTCTGCGGATCCCGGGCTGAAGGTCACCTCGATGATCTCTACGGGCGCTCCCCCGTGCGGGTGGTGTATTCCTTCATCTATTGGAAGATCAGACCAAGTGTTCACGGACAGCGAGCTGCCCTTTCGATACTCGTCGGCGACCCGTTGGGACAGTCGGGGCTGACCCCGGTCCGTGACCAAGGACATTTCGCGTACGAGTGACATGGAACTGCGCCATGGCCAGGTCGGGATGGCGGCGCCGTATTGCCAGTTGTTCATCCAGCCGACCATGAGACGGCGCCCATCGGGTGCGTTGTTGAACGAGACGGCCGCGTAGTAGTCGCGTCCCCAATCGAGCCAGTGGTAGGTGTCGAGTTCGGCCGTTTGGCTTCTGCCGTCGGTGACGGTTGTTTCGGATGTGAAGGCCACGCCGTCGAAGTGGCCGACAAAGTATTGGCCCCCGGATCCGCCGTTGGGCCCTCCGGGGTTGAGGTTCAGGGTGAGAATCCACTTGGTCTGCTCTTCGTCGCCGTCCAGTGGCAAAGGGAAGAGGTCGGGGCACTCCCAGACGCCGCCGGTGGCGTTGGCGGGTCCGAAGCTGCTGAGGTAGTGCCAGTCCCGAAGGTTATCGGAGCTGTAGATGACCACTTTGTGCTCGTTGGCTTCGACGGCCACCATGACCCAATAGCTGCCCGGGGGCCCGTTGTAGCGGAACACCTTCGGATCGCGGAAGTCTGCGGAGTTCCTGTCGAGGACGGGGTTGCCTTGGTGCTTGGTCCAGGTGTAGCCGCCGTCGGAGCTCCAGGCCAGGGACTGGGCCTGTGTGCCCCGGCGGCCTGAGCCGTCTTTGTAGGCGCTGGTGTAAATTGCCACCAGTGGGGCGGTCCGCCCGTTGCCGAGGCCGCTGGTGTTGTACTGGTCGATGACGATGCTGCCGGAGAAGATGTCCTCTTCGGCGTCGCAGAGGATGGCCACGGGCTGCTCGTCCCAGTTGACCAGGTCCGCCGAGGTGGCGTGGCCCCAGGACATGTTGCCCCAGACGTTCCCGAAGGGGTTGTTCTGGTAATAGAGGTGATAAATGCCCTCGTGGTAGACGAGTCCGTTCGGGTCGTTCAGCCAGGTGTTTTTGGCTGTGTAGTGGATGGCGGGCCTGAAGATGTCATCCTCGTGTGCGGAAATAGCAGTCATGACGTTGGGTGCCTTTGTGGTTTATCGGTAGGTACGCCGCTGGCAGATGGGCAGCCGCGGCGGCTGCCAGGTGACCTCCGGTCAGCAAGGAAACGCACTCGCCGGTGGGCGGTTGCGGACGGACGTCGGCCCCGGAGGGGCCGGTTCTCCCAGTGCCGGGGGATGCCGGCCCCTCCGGCAGGTGATCGCCTTAGCGCAGCCGGAGAGGCTGTGTTTTAGTGGCAGCCGCAGGAAGTGCGCAGTACGAGTTCGGCGGGGAAGATATTGGTCTGAGTTTCTTTTCCGGGCGGTGCCAGGAGGGCATCCAGGGCGGCTTGGGCCATGTCCTTGACGGGCTGGGCGACTGTGCTGAGCCGGGGCCAGGTGTATTCAGCTTCGGGTGAGCCGTCGAAGGAGAACACCGCGAGGTCCTCCGGTATCCGCAGGCCGCCCTCCTGGAGGGCGCAGAGCAGAGCAACAGCCTGCTGGTCGGAGCTGACGAAGACCGCGGTCGGCCGCTCGCTGCGGGCCAGCAGCTCCAGCCCGGCGCGGTACCCGCCCTCGCGGGTAAACGGAACCCGAACGATAGGGCCAGGGGTGAGGCCGGCGTCCAGGATGCCCTGGCGCCATCCGACCTCGCGCGCGTCGAGGTCGCCGCCAGCAGTGTTGCCCATGACCAGCCCGATGCATTCGTGGCCGTGGCCGATGAGGTGCTCGACCGCCATGCGCGCTCCGTCCCGGAAAGCTACACCGACGGAGTTGGCGCCGTGGTCTTCCGCGCTGTGTTTCATGACGGCGGGACTGCCTGCTGTGGGAAGGTCAGTGCTGTGGTTCAGGAGCACTACGGGAATGTCTGCCTGTTCAAGGTCCATCAGATCGGGATCGGACAGTTCGCTCCAGAGGAACATTCCGTCCACCCTCCGGGCGGCGAAGTTCTTGATGAGGCGGCGCTCAGTCCGCAGCGAAGCCTGAGAGTCCGCCAGCAGGAGGGTGTAGCCCCGCTCCGCCGCGGCGTTCTCGACGGCGCGGGCGAGTGAGGCGAAAAACGGATTCAGGGCATCGGGGATGATCATGGCGAGCATCTCACTGGAACCTAAGGCAAGTGCCCTGGCTGCCGCGTTTGGCCGGTAGCCCAGCGCCCTGATTGCCTGCCGCACCTTGGCCTCGTTCGCAGGGGAAACGGCCCTGGGCCCGCCGTTGACCACGTAACTGACGACGGCGCTGCTGACCCCTGCCAGCCGGGCGACATCGTCGCGTGTAACGGCGGGCTTGGTGTGTGAGGTCGGGTGCGGCATGGCAACCATGCTATCGGCGTTTCACTTGGCGGACTCGCGAAGTACCGGGCGGGGCAGCTCTGCCGGAGCGTCGCCGAAGTCGGGCACCGGCAGGCGTTCTCCGCCGCGCAGGGCCGACTGGTGGGCCACGATGCCGGGAAGCGTGTAGCGCGCCGCTTCCCAGGCGTTGATCAGAGGCAGTGTGCCGGTGTTGATGGCGGTGACGAAGTCGTCCACGAGGAAGTGGTGGCTGCCCTCGTGGCCGTTGGGCAGGCCGCGGAACTCTGCCGGCAGTCGTCCGGCGTCGTGCACGGAGGCCATGCCGGAAATAAAGGCATCGCGAAGTGCAGGAGCCACGTCGGCCAACATGGGGTCGTCCGCGTCCATGGTGGCCTGGGTCTCGAGCTGGTCACTGATGTCGGTCACGACGTGCTTGTCCTGCCAGACGCTGACCAGGGCGAGCTGTTCGAAGCTGGCCTCCGTGCCGAAGTAGCGGAAGCGGCTCTCGCGCAGGTGGGAGGGGTAGCCCACCCTGCGGAACTCGTTGATGCGCATGGACCCGCCGTCGGCGAGTTCGAACAGGGCGCTGGCGTTGGAGAAGTCGTTGGCGAACATGCTTACCTCTCGGTCGAAGACGCCGTCGCCGCGCTCATCCCGGTAGCCGACGCAGCTGACGCTGACGGCGTGGGAGCCGGTTGCTCCGAGCACCCCGCCCACGGAGTGGGTGGGGTAGAGCATGGGCGGGTAGCTGGCGGTGCGTTTCCAGTTTTCTCCGCCGCTGTACTGGTATGCGTCGTAGAAGCCGAGGTCCATGTCGTGGACGTAGTCGCCCTCGGCGTAGAAGATCCGGCCGAAGGCGCCCTCTGCATTCTTTTTGCGGGCAAAGACGGTTGCGGGGTTGTAGTAGCTGGTCTCACCCATCATGTACGTCAGCCCGGTCTCGCGGACCGCTTCGATAATTTCTGCGATCTCCTCTTCGGAGATCGCCATGGGCACGGCGGAGTAGACGTGCTTGCCGGCGCGCAGCGCCTGCAGCACCAAGGGTCCGTGGGTCCAGCGCTGGGTGAAGATCGCAACAGCGTCGACGTCGCTTTCAAGCATTGCCTCGAAGCTCTCGAACGTCCCTGCGGCGCCGGCGCTGCTGCTTTGGGCCTCCGCACGCTCAGTGATGAGGTCAGTGAGAAAGATGTCTGAGATTCCGGGATGGGCGGCGAAGAGCTTGGCGAAGACGCCTGCGAACTGTCCCGCACCAACGATTCCAATTGAAGAAGTCATGGAAAAAGTATGCCCATGAAATCTACGCGCGTCAAGAGCGTTTTTTTGACTAGCCAAAAAGCTCTGCTTTGCAAGGAAAAGGTTGCCTTTTTCTTAGCTACGCGCGTAGAGTGGCGGTCAATTGTTACCTGCCTCACAGGAGAGGGATCAAAGATGACCACTATTACCAAGCACCCACCCGCCGTAACGCAGAAGATGCCGCAACGTTCAAACCCAGGCCGTCGGATGGCCAAAGTGCGCGACTTCAGGATCGCACTGCTGTTCATCCTCCCGGCGACGATCGGCCTCGTTGCTTTTTCTCTAGTCCCGACCATCCGCGGCATCTACTTGAGCTTCACCGAGTACAGCATCCTCGGAGAGCCCAAATGGGTCGGCCTCGACAACTACACGGCGATCTTCAAGGATGAGCTCTTCTGGAACGCGATGGCTGTGACCATCCAGTACGTCGCTATCAACATCGTCTTCCAGATTGTCATCGCCCTCGGCCTGGCGCTGCTGATGCACCGCGTGGCCAAATCCACGTTGGTCCGCGGCGCGTTGCTGCTTCCCTTCCTGGTGGCCAACGTGATCGTGGCCCTGCTGTGGTTCTGGATGCTCGACTACCAGATCGGCATCGTCAACGAAATCATCAGCTGGATGGGCCTTCCCCGCATCGCCTTCTTCGGCAGCGAGCAATGGGCCATCCCCACCATCGCCTTAGTCAACGTCTGGCGCCACATGGGCTACACCGCCCTGCTCATCTTCGCCGGCCTCCAGGCCATCCCCCACCACGTCTACGAGGTCGCGTCCCTCGACGGGGCGTCCCCCACCCGGACGTTCTGGAGCATCACCATGCCGCTCCTGCGTCCGGTCCTGGCACTGGTCCTGGTGGTCACCGTCATCGGATCGTTCCAGGTCTTCGACACCGTCGCTGTAACCACCGGCGGCGGCCCCGTCAACGCCACCCGCGTCATCCAGATGTACATCTACCAAAAAGCCTTCGGCGAATCGGACTTCGGCTACGCCTCCGCCCTGTCCGTCATTCTCTTCCTCATTCTTGCCCTGGTGGCTTTCGTGCAAATGAAGTTCCTCAAGGGCAACGAATCAGATCTGGATTAAGGAACCCCGCCATGACAACATCAACACTCTCCCGCACGAAGCCAATCAACTGGCACCGCATCGGGGCGTGGGCCGTCATCGCCCTCGCCCTGGCCGTCACTATCTTCCCGTTCCTCTGGATGCTCCGCACGGCCCTCTCCAGCAACCACTCGCTGGCCTCCAACTCCGGGAACCTTTTGCCGGCGGACTTCTCCTGGGGCGCGTTCAAGCGTGTCTTTGGAATGCAGACCACAGAGGAGGCCATCGCCGAAGGAGGTTCCGGGGCGGTCATCGACTTCTGGCTGTACCTGCGCAACTCGATACTCTTTTCCACCGTCACTACCGCAGCCCAGGTCTTTTTCAGCGCACTTGCCGCCTACGCCTTCGCCCGGCTCCGCTGGCCCGGGCGTGACAAGGTCTTCTCCGTGTTCCTGGCCACCATGATGATTCCGGGGATCTTCACCGCGCTGCCCAACTTCCTCATGATCAAGAACCTGGGCCTGCTGAACACGTTCGCCGGCCTGACACTGCCCTTCCTTTTCATGTCCGCGTTCGCCATCTTCTTCCTGCGGCAGTTCTTCCTCAGCATGTCCCGCGAAGTGGAGGAGGCAGCCATGCTCGACGGGGCCAAGAGCCTGCGTATCTTCTTCCAGATCGTTCTGCCCAACGCCGCCGCCCCCATGGCCACCCTCGCGCTGCTGACGTTCATCGGCCAATGGAACGAATACTTCTGGCCACTGCTGGTCGGCAACGACGAGAGCATCCGCGTCCTCACCGTGGGCCTCAGCGTCTTCAAGTCCCAGTCCCCCCAGGGCGCACCGGACTGGTCCGGACTCATGGCCGCCACCATCGTTGCAGCAGTGCCCATCCTCATCCTGTTCCTCGCCTTCGGCAAAAAAGTGGTCAACTCCATCGGATTCTCCGGTATCAAATAGACCGCTAATCCCAACCGCTCACCCCCACCAAACTCCACTCCGGGCAACCTCATGCCCTATTCGAAAGGTTCATCATGAAACAATCCCCCGGCGCCATAGCTGCCGTCGCTGCCGCCGCAGCCATCGCCATCTCCCTCTCCGCCTGCAGCGGCGGATCCACCACCACCGAGGCCAAGGGCGAAATCAACTACTGGCTGTGGGATGCCAATCAGCTGCCCGCTTACCAGCAGTGCGCGGCGGATTTCACCAAGGCCAACCCGGACATCAAAGTCAAGATCACCCAGCGCGGCTGGGGTGACTACTGGACCACCCTGACCAACGGATTCGTCGCCGGAAACGCCCCGGACGTCTTCGCCGACCACCTGTCCAAGTACCCAGAATTCGCCGCCCAGAAGCAGCTGCTGGCCCTCGACGACGCCGTGGCCAAGGACCACGTCGATCTCTCGATCTACAACAAGGGCCTGGCCGATCTCTGGGTGGGCCAGGACGGCAAGCGCTACGGCCTTCCCAAGGACTGGGACACCGTAGGCCTGTTCTACAACAAGGCGATGACGGACTCCGCCGGCCTCACGGCCGAGCAGATGGCGAACCTGGATTGGAACCCCAAGGATGGTGGCAGCTACGAGAAGGCCATCGCCCACCTGACCGTTGACAAGAACGGTAAACGCGGAGACGAAGCCGGCTTCGATAAGAACAATGTGGCCGTCTACGGCCTGGGTTTGGAGTCCTCGGGCTCGGGCCAGGGCCAGACCCAGTGGAGTTTCCTGACGGCCACCACCGGCTGGACCCACACGGACAAGAATCCCTGGGGCACCAAGTTCAACTACGACGACCCTAAGTTCCAGGACACCATCGCCTGGTGGGCCGGGCTGGCGGACAAGGGCTACATGCCCAAACTTGAAACAACGGTAGGCGCCAGCATGCAGGACAACTTTGGCGCCGGCAAGGCCGCCATCAACACCTCGGGCGACTGGACGACCGGCCAGTACACCGGCTACAAGGGCATCCAGACCGGCATCGCACCCACCCCGACGGGACCGGACGGCAAGCGCGCGTCCATGTTCAACGGCCTGGCCGACTCCATCTGGGCCGGCACCAAGAACCCCGCAGGAGCCACCAAGTGGGTCGAATACCTCGCCTCCTCAGCCTGCCAGGACGTCGTCGCGTCCAAGGGAGTCGTCTTTCCCGCCATCAAGTCCTCCACCGCCAAGGCTGCCGCGACTTTCAAAGCCAAGGGCGTCGACGTCACCGCCTTCACCCAACAGGTGGAGGATGAAACCACGTTCCTCTACCCGATCGCGGACAAGGCTGCCAAAGTTGACGGCATCATGAATCCCGCCATGGATGCAGTGGTCTCCGGCAAGGCCCCGGCCAGTTCCCTCACCCAGGCCAACGAAAAGGTCAACGCCCTCTTCAAGTAACCATTCGACGCCACGGAGGGGCGGGCCCTTTCGGTTCCGCCCCTCCGCCCGCGCGACGACGATCCACAGGACCATCATGTACACCGATGCATCAAATGAAGACCTCCTCCACATTCGCGTCCAGAAACGCAGCCAACTACAGGACCAACTGGACAAAGCCGTGAACATCCTCGCCGAGCGGGCCCCGCTCTGCGGCGGCAAAGGGAGCCTCGTTGCCCGGCACTCCCCCCGGGACTTCACCGTCCAGCTCCACCCGGATATCCCGTACGGATCCATCCAGGAAAAGCAGGAATGGTAACCCGCGATGGGAAAAGTTTCCCCTGGAAACCGTGACCAGGAACCACTCATCCCACGATGAATAGCAGCCGGAAACCACCTCAACCAACAGAGAACCCCGTGACCCCGGACCTGCACGTGAGCGGTCCCGACAGGATGAACCTATGACTTACCCCGCTGCGGGAAACCGCTACGAGTCCATGCCCTACCGCCGTGTCGGACTCAGCGGTCTCAAACTTCCCGCCATCTCCCTTGGTCTGTGGCACAACTTCGGCGACGACAAGCGCTTCGATGAACAGCGCGCCATCCTCCGGCGCGCCTTCGACCTCGGCGTCAACCACTTTGACCTGGCCAACAACTACGGACCGCCGGACGGCTCGGCAGAGACCAACTTCGGCCGTCACTTCAAGGACGACTTCAAGCCCTACCGCGACGAGCTGGTCATCTCCACCAAGGCCGGCTACTACATGTGGGACGGCCCGTACGGTGAGTGGGGCTCCCGCAAATACCTGATCTCCAGCCTGGACCAGTCCCTGCAGCGCATGGGCCTGGACTACGTGGACATCTTCTACAGCCACCGCCCGGATCCGGAAACGCCCCTGGAGGAGACCATGGGGGCACTGGACCATGCAGTGCGTTCCGGCAAGGCGCTCTACGCCGGCATCTCCTCCTACACCCCGGAGCAGACCCTCGAGGCGGCCAGGATCCTGAAGGACCTCGGCACGCCGCTGCTGATCCACCAGCCCAGCTACTCCATGCTGAACCGCTGGACCGAGAACGGAACGCCGAACCTTTACGAGGCGCTGGAACAGGTGGGAGCCGGTTCCATCGCGTTCTCCCCGCTGGCACAGGGCATGCTGACGGACCGCTACCTGGTCGGCATCCCCGCCGATTCGCGCGCGGCCAAGGATCGGTTCCTCTCCAAATCTGCACTGACCGAGGACAAAATGGACCGTGTCCGCGGGCTCAACAGGATCGCCGCCGGCCGCGGGCAATCACTGGCGCAGATGGCCATCGCCTGGATCCTCCGCGAACAGGTCAAGGGCTCCTCGGTGACCTCCGCCCTGGTGGGTGCCTCCAGCGTCCAGCAGCTCGAGGACACGCTGTCCGCCATCAACAACCTGGCGTTCACACAGGACGAGCTGACGGCCATCGACAAATTCGCCGTCGAATCCGAGATCAACCCCCGGGCGGAGAAAAGTTCCGCTGTCGGCAGGTGGAGCTAAAGTGTCCGGCTGGGACCTGACCCGTGGCCTTGGCACCCGCCTCACCATCATCAGTGCCGGCCGGCGTCGCCCCTGCCCCGGAAGGCCCCGGGGGCAAGCGTTCAACGGACTTGCCAACTCGATCTGGGCCCGGACGAAGAACCCGGCTGCTTCCGTCAAGTGGGTCGAGTACCTCGCCTCGGCTGGCTGCCAGGACGTCGCAGCCTCCAAGGGCGTAGTTTTCCCCGCCAACAAAAGCTCCTCTGAGAAGGCCGCCGCGGCCTTCAAAGCCAAGGGCAGACGTCAGCGCCTTCACCCACCCACGTCAAGGACAGCACGACATTCCTCTTCCCCAATACCGATAACCCGGCAAAGGTCTATGGACTCATGGGCCCGGCCATGGACGCTGTGATATCGGGCAAGAACGAAGCCCCAGCACCTTGAGCGAGGCCAACGAGAAGGTCAACGCCCTCTTCAACTAGGCCACCAGCTCTATTGCTTGCGTGCCGCGGGCGTCGAATTCCCCGCAGTACTCGGCCCCCACCCCCCTACTCCCACACAGAAGGACAGCATTCATGAATCCCCTCCACCTCCGTTCCGCCGGAACCACCCTAGTGATCAGCTTCGACAGCGGGGAAGCTGAGGTCATCCACTGGGGCGCGGACCTTGGCAGCACGCTGCCGGACCTCGCCATCCTCACGGCGGCCATCCCGCCGTCGTCCGTCGACGCCACTGTACCGATTGGCCTCCTGCCGCAGGCTTCAGCCGGCTGGCGGGGCCGTCCCGCCCTGCGCGGCCACCGCATCGCCGACGGCGTCTCCGGCTTGGACTTCTCAGCCCGCCTCCGCGTAGTGAGCGCCGATGCCGAGGGGACCTCCGCGGTGATCGTCCAGTCCGATCCCGACGCCGGCCTCACCGTCTCCTCCGCCCTGACACTGCACGACGGCGGCCTGCTGGAGTTGCGCCACACCCTCACCAACGATGGCACCACGCCTTATCAGCTCGACGAACTGGCCACCGTCCTCCCTGTGGCGCCGGACGCCGTCGAAATCCTTGACCTGACCGGGCGCTGGTGCCGGGAACGCCACCCGCAGCGCCGCCCCATCCAGCAGGGCACCTGGGTCCGCACGGGCCGGCACGGCCGCACCGGGCACGACTCCTCCCTACTCTTCGCCGCCGGAACCGCCGGTTTCGGCAACCGGCACGGGCAGGTCTGGGCCACTCATTTGGCCTGGAGTGGCAACCACGAGCAGTTCGCGGACAGCATCGGGGACGGCCGCACCATGATCGGCGGTTCGGAGCTCCTGGGCCCCGCCGAGGTCGTCCTTGAGCCGGGAGGCAGCTACACTACCCCCACCTTGTTCGCCGCCTACTCGGACCGCGGCCTGGACGGCATCAGCGAGGCGTTCTACAGCTGGTTCCGGTCCCGCCCCCACCACGTGCTGCCGGCAGCAACCACCGGCCTGCCCGCCGGCAAGCCTCGTCCGGTCGTGCTGAATGTCTGGGAAGCGGTCTACTTCGACCACAACCTGGCCACCCTGATGGAACTGGCCGAGTCCGCCGCGGAACTTGGTGTTGAGCGTTTTGTGCTCGACGACGGCTGGTTCCGCGGACGCCGCGACGACCGCGCCGGACTGGGCGACTGGTACGTCGACGAATCACTCTGGCCCGACGGCCTCACGCCACTGATCAACGCTGTGACTTCCCGTGGCATGGAGTTCGGCCTCTGGGTGGAACCGGAAATGGTCAACCTCGACTCCGACATCGTCCGTGCGCACCCCGAATGGATTGTTGGCCCGTCCGTCCAGAGCTACAAGGATGGCGGCCGCCTGCCACTTGAATGGCGGCAGCAGCACGTCATTGACCTCGTAAACCCGGCGGCGTGGCAGTACATCTACGATCGCATTGACGCCCTTCTGAGTGAAAACAACGTCAGCTACCTCAAATGGGACCAAAACCGCGACCTGCTCGAACACGGCCACGCCGGCCGCTCCTCCGTCCACGAGCAGACCCTCGCCGCCTACCGCCTGTTCGACGAACTCCGCAAGGCCCATCCCGGCGTCGAAATTGAGAGCTGCTCCTCAGGCGGCGCCCGTGTGGACCTTGGCATCCTGGAACGCACCGACCGCATCTGGGGCTCGGACTGCAACGATGCGCTGGAACGCCAGACCATCCAACGCTGGACCGGCGTGGTGGTTCCGCCGGAGCTGGTGGGCGGACACATTGGGCCCACCACCTCACACACCACCGCCCGCACGCACGACCTGTCCTTCCGCGCCATCACCGCCCTGTTCGGCCACTTCGGCATGGAATGGGATGTCCGCAGCGTTCAGGGCGCCGAAAGAAAGGAACTCAAACGCTTCATCGGACTCTACAAAGAACACCGGAACCTGATCCATTCAGGGCGCACGGTCCGCGCGGACGTGCCCGACGATTCCCTCATGCTGCACGGCGTAGTGGCCCCCAGCGGTGTCGCGCAGGGCACGACGGCGGCGCTGTTCGCCCTGGTTAGCACACGCACCGCGGTCGCTGAACAACCGGGACGGATCTCCATCCCCGGTCTGGAGCCGGACCGGGAGTACCGTGTGGAGGCCGTCTTCCCGGCTCCGGGTGACTTCGACTATTCGCACACGTTCACACAGGTCCGCCCTCCGGTCTGGCTAGCGGACGGCGCCGTTGCGGGGGGCGTTTCCTTGCCGAGGTGGGGCTGCCCATGCCCGCCCTCAACCCCGAACACGCACTTCTGCTCAAATTCACCGCACTGTAGCAACGGGCAAGGCCTGCCCCGCCGTCCGCCCCTCTCCGCAGCAGCGGAAACGGCGGGGCAGCACCTTTCCGTGCAGACTACTTCGGAGATTGACGCAGCTGCCTACCGCCTCAGTTCCTAAGTTCTCTCGGGGTCCGACGGGACTCCGGCAAGGAACAGACCTCGTTTGTGCAGGTCAGGCGCCGTCGGGCGCGCCCCTCTGACATGGGCCACAGGTGTGGTTCTAGTGACAGCTTCTGCCACAGCCCACCACAGGCGATCGGACCCCCCATAGAACCAAGGAAGTGGGACACCAGACAGTGTCTGATCAGGGCCTTAGAGACAAATGCTTCAGCACGTTTGTCGCCACATGGCGGGGTCCGCATCCTGATGTTTCGATGATGGCCTCGTCCAAATCCGCCTGGGCCAATCTTGAGTTGAGGTCGCGGTAGCGGTCGAGATGCCACTCGAGACTTGAACATTGCTCCGGCGTGTAACGGCGACGGAGCCGGCTCTCAATTTCCCACTCCTCAGCAACGAGGCGAACCGGTCGTACGCGCAATTCGAAGGCGGCTTCGTACCGCGCGTGATCTTGCGGGCTAGAAATGACGCCACTAACAATGCCAATCATGGCCGCCAGAACGACGAACACCTGACCGACACACGGAGAGAACCCGTCGTCCACCACGCCAGCGATCAAGCTTCTGCCACAGCCCACCACAGGCGATCGGACCCCCATGGAACCCTAAGACGTTTGAACACCCATGACCGTTGACTCGAGAAGTGGCAACACGCCACAAGTCATCATCAAGAGGACTTCGGACAAGCCAATATCAACAGCCGGCTGCACCGGAGCGTTCATCCCCTATGAGCCAGTGCAGACGACTTTGGAAACTGACACGCCTGTTGTGCGCCGCTTGTGCCGGTGACTGTTATTTCCGGCCGATGAACCAGTCCTGGAGTTTCCGCAGGCGGGTCTGCAGCTGCTCCTCGTTGGCCTGCGCCACGGCGGGGCCGCCGCAGACCGTCCTGAGCTTGGTGTGGATGACCCCGTGCGGGGTGCCGGTCCGCGCGGACCAGGCGGCCACGTTCTTGGCCAGCTCGGTGCGCAGGTCCATGAGCATCCGGTGGTCGGGGACGGCCGGCGCAGGCGCGGCGGCCTGGGGCGCCCGCTTGTTCTTGCGGTTCAGCTGCTCGTGCTGGCGCTGGCGCAGGAGGGTGCCGACCTGTTCGGCGTCGAGCAGGCCGGGGATCCCGAGGAAATCGAGCTCGTCCTCGGACCCGACTTCGCCGCCGGTGCCGAACTCGCCGCCGTCGAACAGTACGCGGTCAAAGGACGCCTGCGAATCGAGGGCCTCGAACTTGCCCTTGGTAAGGCTGTCGGAGGCCTTCTCCTCACGGTTCGCCTCGTCCATGAGCGAGTCTTCGGGGTTGAAGAGTCCGTCGCCGTCCTCCTTCTCCGGGCGGTCGAGGGCGTGGTCCCGTTCGGCCTCCATGGAGTTAGCCAGGGCCATCAGCTGCGGTACGGAGGGCAGGAACACGGACGCCGTCTCGCCCCTTTTCCGTGCACGGACGAAGCGGCCCACCGCCTGGGCGAAGAACAGCGGCGTGGAGGTGGACGTCGCATACACGCCGACGGAGAGCCGCGGTACGTCCACGCCTTCGGAGACCATGCGGACGGCCACCATCCACCGCTTCTCGCTGGCGGTGAATTCCTCGATCTTGCTGGAGGCCTTGGCATCGTCGGAGAGGATAACGGTGGGCGACTCCCCCGTGATGCGCTTCAGCTGGCCTGCATAGGCCCGTGCGTCCTCGTGGTCCGTGGCGATCACCAGGCCTCCGGCGTCGGGGACGCTGCGCCGGACCTCGCTGAGCCTCTTGTCCGCCCCAGCCAGCACGGCCGGGATCCACTCCCCGGCGGGGTTCAGCGCGGTGCGCCAGGCCTGGGAGGTGATGTCTTTCGTGACCGCCGATTCACCCAGCGACGCGGCCATCTCGTCCCCGGCGCTCGTGCGCCAGCGCATCTGCCCGGAGTAGGCCATGAACATGACCGGGCGGACCACGTGGTCACGCAGCGCTTTGCCGTAGCCGTAGGTGTAGTCGGCCTTGGAGCGCCGGATACCGTCACGGTCCTCGGCGTACTCCACGAACGGGATGGGGGAAGTGTCGGAGCGGAACGGCGTACCGGTCAGCGAGAGCCGGCGGGCAGCGGGCTCAAAGGCCTCGCGGAGACCGTCGCCCCAGGAGAGGGCCTCGCCGCCGTGGTGGATTTCATCCAGGATCACGAGCGTGCGGGCCGCTTCAGTCTTGGCCCGGTGCAGCATGGGCTTGCTGGCCACCTGCGCGTAGGTGACCGCGACGCCGATGAAGCCGCGGCCGTGCTGTCCGTCGGCGTTCTTGAAGTTCGGGTCGATGGCGATGCCGACCTTGGCGGCGGCGTCGGCCCATTGGCGCTTCAAGTGGTCCGTGGGAGCCACGATGGTGACGCGGTTGACCACTCCGGAATCAATGAGCATGGAGGCCACCCGCAGTGCGAAGGTGGTCTTCCCGGCGCCGGGGGTAGCAACGGCCAGGAAATCCTTGGGATGGACACTGAAGTAGCTGTCCAGCGCTTCCTGCTGCCAGGCGCGGAGCTTGGGCGCGGTACCCCAGGCGGCACGTTCCGGATAGGCGGGCGGCAGCGTGGGGCCGCCGAAGAGTGTCTCTGTCATTTAGGTACCTTCCATTCCGCACACTGCTGCGGCTGAAGGAGAAACCCTAATAAGCACAAAAACACCAATCTTTTTTCGGATGGACCGGAGGGCGTGCACCGCGCCGCACGGCCAGGAACTGCAGCGCACCCCTTGGGGTGCGCGCGCACCCGCCAGCGCGGCGGGGGCAAGCGCGGCGGGCGAACGGCGTGACCCGCCGCCCGGGCTGCTACTTGTCGCCGGAACCCTTGCCGCCGCCGTCGCCGCCGGGGCGGAGGCCTTCGTAGACTTCCTTGCATTCGGGACAGACCGGGAACTTCTGGGGATCGCGGCCGGGGGTCCACACTTTGCCGCACAGCGCAATGACGGGCTCGCCGGTCAGCGCGGATTCCATGATCTTTTCCTTGCGCACGTAGTGCGAGAAGCGCTCCCGGTCACCGGGCTCCACTTCCTGCCGCAGTTCCTCGCGCTCGATCGTGGCCGTTGACGTCCCGGCTCCGGAGAGCTCACGCATCGGGTCGTTTTCGAGGGGATCGGTCATGCTAGTCATGAGACCTATCTTAGCCGTTGGAGCGGACCCAATAGCGACGGCGGCTTCCGGCCGGGCGTGCTAGAGGCCCTGCCATGTGGGTTTGTTGTCGTAGCTGTGGCGGTAGTAGTCGGCCAGCCGCAGCGACGACGCCGCGGCCTCGTCCAGCAGGACCGTGGCATGCGGATGCAGCTGGAGCACGGACGCCGGGCAGATCGCGGCGACGGGCCCCTCGACCAGGTCCCGTACCGCCTGCGCCTTCTGCGCACCGGTGGCAACGAGGATCACATGGCGGGCGTCCAGGATGGTGCCCAGGCCCTGGGTGAGGACGTGGTGGGGCACCTCGGCCAGGCTTCCAAAGAACCGCGCATTCTCCCGGCGGGTCTGCTCTACCAGGGTCTTGATCCTCGTCCGGGAGACGAGGGAGGATCCAGGCTCGTTGAAGCCGATGTGGCCGTCCGTGCCGATGCCGAGGATCTGCAGGTCCACTCCTCCGGCGTCGCGGATGGCGTCTTCATAGGCCCGGCAGGCTGCGGGAATGTCCCCGGCGGTGCCGTCGGGCACGTGGACATTGGCCGGGCCTATGTTCACCCTCTCCGTGAATTCCCGGGCGATAACCTCGCGGTAGGACTGCGGATGCCCGGCCGGAAGCCCGACGTACTCGTCCACGGCGAAGGCTCTCGTCAGGCTGAAGTCCAGGCCGTCGCGCTCGTGCCGCAGCGCCAGCTCGCTGTAGATGGGCAACGGCGACGAACCTGTCGCCAGCCCCAGGACGGCGTCGGGCTTGCGCCGGAGCAGGGCCTCGACCGCGTCCGAGGCCAGGCCGGCGATCGGCCTGCTGCCCGGAAGGATGACGACTTCCATGGTCCCTGCCTCTGCTGATCTGCCGTGACGTGGGCGGTTCGTGCTGTGCGCTACTGGCAGGGTATCCCAGCCGGCGCCGTTGCGGACCGTGCCGTCGGACCCGGCCAGGGGTTGACGGCCTGGCGCGCCTCAGGAGCGTACCGGGCCTAGAACGAATGGCGCGGCATCGCCCGTTCGTACTGCGGCGGCCAGGCGAGGTCATGGCCCAGTTCAAAGGCGGCCCTTAGCCACCAGTGCGGGTCCCGCAGCGCCGCGCGGGCGATGAACACGCCGTCGGCCTGGCCCGTGGCCACTGCGTGCTCAGCCTGGCCGGCCGATGTCAGGAGGCCCACGGTGCCGGTCCGGATCCCGGTTTCGCGCCGGATCCGGGCGGCGAAGCCGGTCTGGTACCCGGGCCCCACGGGAATCTGCTGATGGGCCACGGCACCGCCGCTGGAGACGTCCACAAGATCCACCCCGTGTTCCGCGGCGGCCCGCGCCATCCGGACGGAAGCCTCGGCGTCGATGCCGCCCTCGGCCCAGTCCGACGCGGAGATCCGCAGCAGCAGCGGCATGGAATCGGGGATGACATTCCGGACGGCGTCCACGACGGCGAGGGTCAGCCGGTTCCGGCCGGTTTCGTCCCCGCCCCAGGCGTCGGTGCGGTCGTTGACGAGGGGGCTCTGGAACTGGTGCAGCAGGTAGCCGTGGGCGCCGTGGATCTCAATGGTGTCGAATCCGGCGTCGACGGCGCGGACCGCGGCGGCGGCAAAGTCGGCGATCACGCCGTCGATCTGGGCTTCCGTCATGGCCGCCGGCGGGACGTAGCCGTCGAAGGCGCCCGTGCCGGGACCCACAGTGGCCCATCCGCCGTCGGACTCCGGGACGGAGCCCTGCTTGCCGGAGAACGGCCAGTACGAGGACGACTTGCGGCCCGCGTGCGCCAACTGGGTACCGATCTTGGTCTCGGCGGTGCCGTGGCGGTGCACGAACGAGGTGATGCGTTCCCAGGCAGCGGCCTGGTCGTCATTGTAGAGGCCGGCGTCCCGGGGACTGATCCGGCCGGCGGCGTTCACTGCGGCGGCCTCGGTGAGGATAAGCGCCGCTCCTCCGGTCGCGAAGGAACCCAAGTGCATGAGGTGCCAGTCGTTGGGGACGCCCTCCGCGGTCTCCGGCTCGCAGCTGTACTGGCACATCGGCGAGACCCAGCCGCGGTGCTGCAGCCGCAGCGACCGCAGCTCCAGCGGCGCGAAAAGAGCGGACCCCATTAGAAGAGCACCCGGGCGAGTCCCTGGCGGGCCTTGGCGACGCGCTCGTCGCCGGTGCCCACGACGTCGAACAGTTCCAGCAGCCGGACGCGGGCCGTCTCCCGTTCCGGGCCGAAGTTCCGGCCGATGAACGTGACGACCCTGCCCAGGGCATCCTCGATGTGGCCGCCGGCGATGTCGAGGTCTGCGACACCGAGCTGGGCGTCCAGGTTGTCCGGCTCGTCGGCTGCGAGGCGGCGCAAGGCGTCGCCTTCGGTGCCGGAGACCGACTGGAGCCGGTCCATCAGCTCCACCTGGGCGAGTCCGGCCTTGGCCTCGGCGTCTGCCGGCATCTCCAGCAGGGCCTGCCGGTATGCGGCGGCAGCCGCGGCGTAGTTCCCCGCTTCGATGGCCTCATAGGCCTTCTGGTGCAGGGGCGGCAGCGGCGGGGGCTCTGACTCGGCGCTGCCGGGGCCGCCTGCGCCGATCCGCCCGGTGACGCCGTTGGCGGCTGCCACCTTCAGCAGTTCATCGAACAGGCTCCGTACCTGCGGTTCTTCGGCGCCGCCCTGGAAAAGCGGAACGGGCTGGCCCTTCACGACGGCGACGGCGGTCGGCACGGCCTGCACCTGGAAGGCCTGCGCGAGCTGCGGGAAGGCTTCAATGTCGGCTGCGCCGAGGACCAGCTGGCCATCGTAGCTTTCCACGACCCGCTCGAGGACGTCCATCAGCTGGCTCGAGCCCGGCGAATAGGCGGCCCAGAGTCCGATCACCACCGGCACCTGGGCGGAGAGTTCTACGAGTTCCTGGAAGTTCGCCTCGGTCACCTCCACGCGCAGGGGACGGCCGGGGTGTTCGGCAGCTCCGGGAGCGGCGTCCGGCGCGGGGAAAGCCGGGGCTCCCGCGGGCGGCGACGCCTGCGGTGCCGACGGCGGCGCGGGGCGCTGCTTGAGGGAGGAGAGGTCGACGGCGCCCCGCAGGTTGAGCGGGTTGGCGGCAGCTGGCGGGACCGGGCGGGAAGCTGGCGAAGTCATAGCTCCACTCTAGCCACTCCTGCCCCGGCCGGTGCTACCCCGGTCCGCTGCGCCGGTGCTACCCCGGTCCGCTGCGCCGGTGCTACCCCGGTCCGCTGCGCCGGTGCTACCCCGGTCCGCTGCGCCGGTGCTACCCCCGGTCCGCTGCGCCTGGCTGGGGCCGGGGTGGCGCCCCGGTGCGGGGCCTGGGCGTTGCCCCGGTGCGGGCCCCGCTCCCCGGACGAAGGAGGACCGGGCCGATTCGGCCCGGTCCTCCTTCGATGTGTCCTGCTGTGGCGCGTGTGCTACTTGAAACTGGCCCCTACCAGGCCGCGGGTGGCGGCCACCAGCTTCATCGGGTCCTTGGACCCCGCCGGTGGGACGTACACGGCCATCGACTCGGCGAAGGTCAGCACCATGCCGGTGCTGGTCTCCTTGCCGCCCGCCAGGGCAGCAGCGTCGTCGCCGATCGTCAGCTTGTCGCCGGCGGCCTTGGGCGTGCCGTCAAAGGCGAAGTTCAGGCGGCCCAGGACCAGCGCCCCTCCGTCGGCCGTACGGAAGACGACGGTGTTCTCGGGCGCCACTTTGTGGGTGAAGGCGAACGTGCCGTTCACGCCGGAGCTGACGGCATCAGCCTGGTACGCCAGGGTGTCCGCAATGTAGGGGGAGGACTGACCCTCCACAAGCTTGTCCTTGAACGCGGAGTCAGCCGTGGTCAGGCGGTCGGCCAGTCCGGCCAGCGCTTCCTCGCCGCTGTAGAGCAGGCCGGATTTGTCCGAGGGCGCAAGGGTCTCCGTGCCGCCCCGGCCGATGCCCGGGAACGTCGCCCCCGGCTGCAGGGGCGTGCTGCCCACGAGCTTGTAGTTCTCCCGCGGGGAGTCCTGCCTCAGGGTGAGCAGCTGCGGGACGACGTTACCCTCGCCCTGGGTCACGGCCATGACCGACCGCGGCCAGCTGCGCTTGTTGGTGACCACAGTGGTCAGGAGCTTCGTGGCACGGACAGGCATCCGGGCCTCGTAGGAGCCGACCTGCGAGCGGATCTTGTAGTTTTGCGTGCGCACGTCGAGCTCGGACTGCGCCACCCGGGGCTGGAGCTTGCTGGCATCCTTGGCGGCGTCCCCGGCGTCAACCGCGCCGGCAACCTGTTCCAGGATGCGGCGGAACTGGGCGTCGATCAGGACGGGGGCGTCGGGCGCTTTGTCTGAGGCGGCCGCCGCGGAGGCCGACGGCGAGGCCGACGACGAGGCCGACGACGAGGCCGACGACGAGGCGCTTGGTGAGGGGGCCGGAGTCTGGCTGGCCTGCGCGGCGACCCCGGTGCCGGCGACGGCGGTAGCCGTCAACGCCGCAACGAGGGCGCTTGTCCGCCGGACCTGCCGGGACACGGTGTTCGGCTGGGGCGTGGTGCCTCCGGATACCTTGGCCTGGGTGCGTGCTGCCGCCTTGGCCTGCGCACGGCGGGCAAACATGCTGCCGAGCGGGCGGCCCGTGCCGCCGGCTCCGCCCTTGCCGTTGCCGCCCGACCGCCGGTTGAGGACCAGCAGCGCGCCGCCGGCCAGGATCAGGAGCGCGCCAACAACCATGAACGGTATCGCCCACGGCGTGGACGTGTCGTTCGGGAACGTCATCGTAATTGACGCCGGGGCGGGCTTGGTGCCGTCCGCCGCGAGCAGGAGCGACCAGTCGCCGTCGGCGGGCGGGTTCCAGGTGTAGTTCATTTCGCCGCTGGCGTTCTCGGTGGTGACCCAAAGGTCGGAACCGGCGGGCGAGGGCGCAGTGGCCTCGCCGTCGGTATGCGTCAACTGCAGCGCCTTGTGGTCCTCGGACACGCCGGCAACGGTGTTGTGGGCGGTCTTGCCGACCCACGCGTCGACGTCGTCCGGACGTCCGGCGGCCAGCATGAAAGCGCCGTCACCCTTGACATTGATCTTGACGGTGCCGCTGTGCATCGTGCGCAGCTTCTCGTCGAAAACTGTCAGCGGGGCGGCCGTGGCGCCAGCGGGGGCCGTTGCCGTGACGCTTTCCGGCGGAGCCCAGAATGTCTTCTGGCCGATTCCGGCCAGCAGTGTCAGGAGGCCGAGCAGCACTAATGCAACTGCAGTCTTGAAACGCAAAATATTACCTATCATCAGCGGACACTTAGCTTCAATAGTAACCATTTTGTTACCCGCGAGTCAGATCGGGCGCTTTGTCAACCCCCCGCCCGGGAACCCCGCGGGCGGCCAAAGCCCCAGCTGGCAAGCCTGCTGATAGTGTTTGCGGTGATCATCACACCCGGGCCGCCCGTGTGGCGCCGCACAGAATAAAGGGCTTTCAACGCAGTGACTGAACGAACGGATTCGTCCCCCTCAGGACGGGAAGAAGCCCAGGAATCCGCCAGCCAGGAACGCGGTGCCCCGGCAGGAATCTCGAACCGTCGGGCAGCCGCCGCGGGGGTCCTGATCGCCATGGCACGCCGCCTGCGGCAGCCCCTTCCCGGCGCCCAGCCGCGGCTCCGCTTCGAGATGCCACCCGAGCACGAGGCAGCCGCTGCCACCGAAGCGGACGGAACCTCCGCACGCTTTGGAGACCCCGGACCCCGGATGTCGGCCCAGCACCCGCTCTACGTCGGCTTCATGGGGACCGTTGGCGTAGGGGTGGCCCTGCTCGTCTACTGGATCGGCTCGAACACGACCCAGTTGCTCCTGTGGATCGTGGCAGCCCTCTTCATCGCCCTGGGGCTGGATCCGGTGGTGCGGTGGCTGGAAGGCAAGAATGTCCCCCGCGCGGCCGGAATCGTCCTCGCCGTCGCCACCCTGACGCTCGCCGTGGCCGGGTTCTTCGCCACGCTCATCCCGACGATCGTGCAGCAGGTGACCCAAATCGTCCAGCAGGCGCCCCGCTGGATCCAGGACTTCATTGACTCGGACTTCTTCCGCACCGTTGACAGCCAGTTCGGCGTGCGGGACCGCATCACCCAGGAGCTCGGGAAGTTCGTTAACAACCCGGAGGCCATGGGCGGCATCTTCGGCGGCGTCGTCGGCTTCGGCTCGACGGTGGCGAACGGGCTCTTCGGCGCGTTGATCGTGCTCGTGCTGAGCCTGTACTTCCTGGCCGCCCTGCCCGCCATGAAGAAATGGGGTTACAGGCTCGCCCCCCGGTCCCGCCGTGCCCGGGTCGAGGCCCTGGCCGAGGAAATCACCGGCTCGGTCGGCAACTACGTCATCGGCCAGGCCGTCGTGGCCTTGCTGAACGCGACGTTCGCCTTCATCGTGATGTCCATTGTCGGCGTTCCCTTTGCCGTGCTGCTCGCCTTCGTGGTGGCCCTGCTCGCGTTCATCCCGCTCGTCGGCGGCATGATTGCCGGCGTCGTCGTGACACTCATTGCACTGACGGCCGGCTGGCAGACGGCCGTCGTCTACGCCATCTGCTATTTCGCCTACCTCCAGTTCGAGGCCTACTTCATCTCGCCGCGCATCATGCAGAAAGCTGTCGCAGTGCCGGGCGCCGTCGCTGTCATCTCGGTCATCGCCGGCGGCAGCCTGCTCGGGGTGCTTGGCGCGCTGATCGCCATCCCCACCGCGGCTGCGATCCTGCTGCTCATCAAGGAAATCTTCATCGTGCGCCAGGACAACCACTGACCCGGTGCCCCGTGAGGGTTAACGCCCCGTTTTCGGACAGCCGCTGCGTGGATCCCCGCAGCGGCTGTCTTTTTTCGTAGCGGATCTCCGGATCCGCCGCGGCCGTTCCGGTTAGGCGTGCGCCGTGGCGACGGGCCCGTCCCACTCCTGGGCAAGCGCCGAACCTTCGGTCCGGCCGGGGATGACCTCGTCCACGATCTCGTTGAGCACCCGGGCAGCGTACTTCTCCCCCACCCAGAGGTGCTTGGCGCCGTCGACCCCCACCACGACCGCTTGCGGCACGAGGCTGAACCTCTCCGCGGCGGCGGCCGGCTGCAGGTAGTCGTCGTGCTCGGGGACGAGCACCTTCAGCGGTTTGCCGGCCGCGGCCCACTCTTTGAGGTGCACGTCCGTGGCGCGGTGCAGCGGCGGCGAAAGCAGGATGGCCCCTTCAACCTCGGACGCCACAGGCTCGGATGCGCCGTACATCAGCGCAAGCTCGGTGCCGAAGGACCAGCCGACGAGCCAGCGGTTCGGTAGGCCGCGGTCCACGGCAAACTGCACGGCCGCCTCCACGTCGAGCCGTTCGCCGACGCCCTCCTCGAACGCGCCGCTGCTGGTTCCGCGCGGGGAGGACGTGCCCCGGGTGTTGAAGCGGAGGACGGCGATTCCGGCGAGGGCCGGCAGACGGTATGACGCCTTGCGGTAGACGTGCGAGTCCATGAAGCCGCCGTGCGTGGGCAGCGGATGCAAGGTGATGAGGGTCGCCGTGATCTCGCCGGACTCCGGAAGTGCGAGCTCGCCGACGAGCCGGTGCCCGTCACTCGTGCGAAGTTCCACGTTCTCGCGGTGGGCGGGAAGCACAGTGGATGCGCGGATCGCGGAGGGCACGCCGGGCTGGGTAAAAACGTACGACGCCGGGTCGAAAGTCCTGCGGTCAGAAGTCATGCCCTCAAGCTTAGCGATACCGGTACCTTCGCGAGGTCCAGCAGTTGGAATGCCAGTGCCGGCGCTCCGCCAGGCCGGCGGCGGCGCCGAAGAGATGGTCTTCGGACCACACCACCAGGTGGGCCACCCCGGGCATCACCGCCGTCGAGCACCCGGGGCAGATGTAGGTTTTCTCCGCCCTGCTGGCCGTGATGGAGCGGACAATCCAGTCGCCGTCCGGGGCGCTTTCCCTGCGCGCAATGCCGGTGCGGGCCCGCTCGAGGTCCGGCTCCGGCACCGGGCCGCGCCTGGCTCCGGGCTTTGCTGCCTTTCCGGTCCCGGCTTTTCCTGACCCGGCTTTTCCTGACCCTGCTCTTCCGGACCCTGCTTTTCCGGACACGGGGCGGCGGGGTCGGTTGGAGCGGGGCATGCCTCCATTCTGCCCCAGTCCGGCTGCCGCCCGCTCTCCCAGACGGTACAGTTGACCGGGTGCGTTTAGTCATAGCCCGTTGCTCCGTTGATTATGTCGGCCGGCTCAAAGCCCATCTCCCGCTGGCCACCCGGCTCCTGCTCGTGAAAGCCGACGGCTCCGTGCTGGTCCATTCGGACGGCGGTTCCTACAAGCCGTTGAACTGGATGAGCCCGCCGGCCTCCCTGCGCGTCTCGACCCCGGATGAGATCGAGGTCGAAGTCGGCGTGATCGAACAGTGGACAGTCCAGTCCGCAAAGACCGATGACCGGCTCATCATCAACATCCATGAGCAGCTGCACGACACCTCCCATGAGCTGGGCCAGGATCCCGGCCTCATCAAGGACGGGGTGGAGGCGGATCTGCAGCGCCTCCTCGCCGAACAGATCGAGCTCCTGGGCAGCGGCTTTTCGTTGATCCGCCGCGAATACTTCACGGCGATCGGCCCCGTGGACATCCTGGCCCGGGACGCCAACGGCGCCACCGTGGCCATCGAGCTCAAACGCCGGGGCGACATCGACGGCGTCGAACAGCTCACGCGGTACCTTGAACTGCTCAACCGTGACCCGCTGCTGGCGCCGGTGCGCGGAATCTTCGCAGCACAGCAGATCAAGCCGCAGGCCAAGGTCCTTGCCAACGACCGCGGGATCGACTGCGTCACCCTCGATTACGATGCCATGCGTGGCGTGGATGACAGCGAATCCCGGCTCTTCTGACAATTTGGCATTCCGGGTTCTGCAAACGCGGGCTCCGCTTTTCACCACAATGCGCGGCCGCGGACGCTTTAGAGTTCTTTGCACAAAATTTATGTAATTCTGCCGTGCGGCCGTTGACCTGACGCAAGTGTCATGAAATTCTTATACGAGTCTTTGTGTAGGTGTTTTTTCATGCTCGCAAGACATGTTGCGAGCGTGAAGCTCCTGCCGCCCAAGCCCGTCAATCCGGGCCCACAGCCGAGGTTCTTCTCGCAGAGTGACCAAGCCCGGCACGCAGTGTGCCGAGCTTTATCAAGATCCACAATGAGGAGAAACAAATGGCACAGGGAACCGTCAAGTGGTTCAACGCAGAAAAGGGCTTCGGCTTCATCACCCCGGATGACTCCGATGGCGATGTCTTCGTTCACTACTCCGAGATCCAGACCGGTGGCTTCAAGACCCTCGACGAAAACGCCCGCGTTCAGTTCGAGATCGGCCAGGGCGCCAAGGGCCCCCAGGCCACCGGCGTGACGCTGGTCTAGTCTCCCGCGTGGGAACCGCCTGAGGCAGTTCCGGCACAATGAGTACGAGCACGGAAATGATCCCCGGCACTAGTGCCGGGGATCATTTTTTTGTGTTCCCGCCGCCGGTCCGGTCGCCGTCCCGCCACGGCCGACACGTGCCTTATGGAAAGAACCTGACGGGAAGAACCGGACAGCGCGTCAGCCCACGAGGGTCCGCAGGAGCCGCGCACTCTGCCGCACCGACAGTCCGGGAAGGTACGCCCTGCTCAGGGCCCGTCCCATGGCGGGCAGCTGCAACGGGTCCTGGTAATACAGGTAGAGCGTCCGGTAGTCGGGCTTGAAACGGGACTTGAAGGTGGCCAGTGACTGGAACCCGTAGACGGGTTCCAGCGCCCTGCCCACCACGTCCAGGATTCCCGCCAGCCCCTCCGGCCCGGCGTCGGGCGGCCCGTCGTGATCATCGTCGGCATCGCCGTTGCCGGCGGCACGGCCGCCCCCCGCGGTGTCCGCGTTGTCTCCGGCGGTGGCCCGCGGGTTGTCCCCGGCCAGGTCCCCTGCGTCGCCGGCGCCGGAGGCCGATCCGCCCGCTTCGCCGGCGGAGTCCTCGGCCCGGCCCTTGGCGAGCGGCGAGCCGGACAGGGAGATGACCTCCACCGTCTGCTTGAGTTCCCGCACCGCGGACGCAATCAGGAATTCCATGACGCCGGGGAAGGCGTCCGCGCGCCTGCGCATGAAGTCCAGCGTCCAGCTCACCAGCCGGCCGCCGTCGAAGACCGGGAGCCAGCTCGTGACGCCCTGCACGCGCCCCTCGGCGTCCACCGCCAGGCAGCAGAGCACTTCGTCGTCGTCGAGCTCGTCAATACTCCCCAGCGTGAACCCCATTTCCGGCACGGGTTTCTGGGCCGCCCATTCCTCGGAGACCTCACTTAGCTGGGCCCGCAACGGCGCGGGAAGCCCGCTGTAGCGTCCCCACACGGCCCGCACACCGGTCTTCGCCGCACGGTTCAGGGCGGTGCGGACGTTCTGCCACTCCTTGCCCTTGAATTCGAGTTCCCGGACGGCGAGCCTGGTCTCCTGGGCCACCGCAACCCGCCGGAAGCCGCGGGCCTGGAGCATCGGCCACAGCTCGTCGGTGCAGGAGTAGAAGCACGGGATGAGGGCGTGCTCGGCGCAGTACCGCATGAACCCTTCCGCAGTGTCCTCATGGAATGCGGCGGAACCGAACGGGCCGGCCAGGGTCAGCGCCACATTTCCGTGCTGCTGGTAGGCCACCCCGCCCCGACCGTCGGCCGTGAACCAGAACTTGTTCGGCTCCCACAGTGCCATCCAGGACAGCGAGTCGCCGCCTTGACGGATCAGCGCGCGCGCCACCTCCCGGTCCCCCGAGCCGACCTCCGTGCGGTGCAGCCGGCGCAGCAGCACCAGCCACACGGCGGCGAGGGCAATAACCCAGAAGATGATCCCCGCGTAGGCGAACAGGAACGCTTCGACGGCGTCGCGGTACTGGAAAATACGGCTGTAGACGCCGGGAATCGGCAACGGCAGGTACTGCCTTGCCAGTTCCGCGACGAGTCCGAGCGGGCCGCCGTCGCGCTCCATCCCGCCGTCAGCAAGCCAGACCGCGGCATAGCTGCCGGCCAGCACCAGCCAGGTCCCGCCGACGACGAGCCCCAGGTTCCGCCGGGACCGCGGGGCCGTTTCCACCCGGAACTGCCGCCGGTTTGCCCAGAGCAGCACCACGAGCAGCAGCGGCACCGCCACGAGCGGGAGGATATGGACAAAGCCGGACCCCATCACGGCGGTCTGGGGCCTGGCGGGGTAGTGCGGAATCCGGGCGAACAGAGCCAGGTAGACGGCCGCCAAGGCCGTCACGGCCAGCTGGACGATGATGGCGATCCGCAGTGCCAGGCGCCGGCCATGGCGCATGCCGTCTGCGCAAATCAGCAGGAGCACCACGGGGACGATCGCGAGCGCGAGTCCCAGCGGCCCGGCGAAACCCGCCCTGCCCGCTTCTAGGCAGCTGACATCCACGGTGCCCCCGCAGTTCTGCTCCAGCTGGCTCAGGGTCGGCAGCGGATTCAGCACGACGTCCCGCAGCAGGGCAAGCGGCCCCGTGGGGCTCCTGACCGCGGCGGTGAGGATAGGCCCGACGGCGAAGATCGCCACCGTCAGGGCCAGCAGATTGCGGGTTTCGCGCCCTGTCGAGCGGTGACGGTGAAGCGTCCCCCGGTCCCCCTGGATCCACCAGCCCGCCGCCAGTCCGGCCAGGGCCCCGGTCAGCCCGACGACAGTCTCCGGGTGGCCCACGTACAGCACCAGCAGCAGGGACACGGACACCCCGGCGGTGCGGAGCCGACGCTGCCACAGGGTAGGCAGGAGTCCGCTGGCGGCCAGGGTCACGGCGACGACGGCTGCATAGGGACCGATCAGCCTGGCGTCCACCATCAGGCCAAGCCAGCCGTCGCCCGCGTAGCGGGCCACCTGGGTCAGCAACAGGAACACCGTCACGGCGGCGAACTGTCCAGCGAAATAGAACACGGCAGTGCGCAGCGTGCCCAGGTGCCGCTCGGCGAGGCCGAGCAGCAGCAGGATCATGAGCGCGGCCGCCAGGTAGGCGAACGGATTGGTCGCGAAGAACAGCGAGGTGAACAGGGACCACCAGTGGCCTGCCTTCAGGCCGGGGGCACTGACGGAGACGACGTCCAGCAGGGAGTCCGGCGGCCCGGCGAGGAAACTGCCCGTGGCGGCGCCGGTGGCGAGGAAGACACCAAGGACCGCCAGCGTGAAGGGCACGGCGCGGAAGTGGCGCAGGGCCCGGCGTACGGCCTGCCGCCAGACGCCCAGGAGGGAGGCGCCCTGGATAGCGGGCCGGCGCCGGGACGCCATGGCAGCCCTCATGGCCTGATGCCCCAACGTTTGGCAAGGAAGTCCAGACCCCCGGGCAATCCATTGGACGCGGTCTCCCACGAATGGCCGGCATTGGCGATCCGGCGGGCTTCGACGGTGAATCCGGACTTCCGCGCCGCGTCCGACAGCAGGTCCATGTACCCGATGAACTCGGGGTCGCGCTCGCCGGCGCCGAAGTAGATCCCGTGCCCGTCGAAACGATGCTCTTTCAGGAGCTGCAGCGGTGTCAGCCGCTCGAACGCGGCCGTGTCACCGCCGAACGAGGCCTGGATGGTCTTGTCCCGCTCCTTGGCGAGGGCCGGTTCCTTCTCGCTCGAGAACGCCAGCGCGGCGCTGTAGACGTCCGGGTGCCGCGTCACCATCTGCATCGCACAGGTGGCTCCGAAGGAGAAGCCGCCCGCGGCCCATTGCCGCGGATCCGGGTCGACGTCAAGCGTTCGTTTGATCCAGTCCGGCACGTCCCTGGAGAGAAAGGTGTCCGCCTGCGCAATGCGGCTGTCCATGCACAGGGTGTTGCCGCCGGCCGAGCCGTTCGGGTCAACCACCACCACTACCGGTGCCACGCCGGCATGCTGCGAGGCGAACCGGTCAAGATGGCTCCGGAGGGCGCCGCCGACCAGCCAGTCGGCCGGGCTGCCCGGCTGGCCGGAGAAGAGCACCAGTACCGGCAGCGCGGGTCTCCGGACGGACTGGTAGGCCGGCGGAAGATAGATGTACGCGTCGCGGCCGTGGAAGCCGGAGCGGGTGCCGGGGATCGCGGCCTTGCGGATGACGCCGTCGGGAAGATCTCCAGACTGGGTCCATCCGGTGAGGCTCGTGGCGGGCGAATCCCCTGCCTGGCGCTGCAGCCCTTGGCCGAGCGGCTGGATCCGCGCCACGGCGGTTCCCGTCAGGTCACTGACGGTATGGTTCAGGCCGAAGTAGACGTTGATCTGGGCCGCGGAGAGCATGAGGACGCCCAGCAGCGCACCGGTGCCGATTGCAGTGTCGCGCCAACGGTGCAGGACCCGCTGGCTTGCCTCCGGTATGCGTGAGAGAAAGGGCTTCCGTCCCCAGATGCTGTGCAGGCGCAGCAGCCACAGCAGCATGGCCGCGACGCCCGGGACTGACCAGAGCAGGGTCTCCCACGGGAGCTCCTCGGGGAAGACCGAGAGGACGTAGATCAGCAGCAGGTGCACACCCGCGACCACGGCCGCGGCGAGCAAGCTCACGCAAGAGAGCACCACGGTGGTCGTCCCGACCGCATGCCTCCGGCTGCTGCGCCACAGGAGGTAGGCCAGTCCCGCCGCGCCGGCCGCCCAGGCAATCCAGACCACCGGGCCGTCCACCAAGCGGATGTCTTCAATGAAGTCCACCGGCACTAGCGCCAGGTGCCGACGCCGACGACCGGCCCGGCCTCAAGCCAGGAGGACAGGCCCGTGTAGGCATCGAACCTCATCGCCAGAAGGACGTCCTGGCCTTCATAGCGGAGCTCCACGATCACGGCGTCAGGCTGGACTTTGACGAGTTCGGACTCGGTGGGCTTGCGCCGCCCGGTCAGCTCCAGGGAACTGCGCCGGAAGGTGTGCTTGGGGCGCATGCTGAGCGAAACGAGGCGGAACCATTCCAGGTCGTTGTCCTGATAACGGCAAACCCCCATCTGCCAGCTGTTTCCAGCCATGCAAATGGAGGCGTCCACCGTGCCGAGGGCGCGCCGCAGATTGACGCGGCGCACCCCCGAGAGGCACAGTGCAAAAACCAGCAGCGCAAAGAGCGTTGCCAGGACGATGAACGGCGAACCAATATCGTTCATCAAGGTCGGGCTAGCGGATCCCCGCGACAGCCGCATCGCCCATTTGGGCGTTGTCGGCAACAATGACCACCCTGTTGTTGTCGACGGAGAAGAATCCGCCGTCAACGGTCACAGCAATGCGGTCACCGGACACCGGCTCAATCGCCAGTTCGCCTTCGGCCAGAATCGCCAGCAGGGGCGAGTGGCCGGGCAGGATTCCGATTTCACCATCGCTGGTGCGGGCCTTGACCATCTTGGCCGCTCCGGACCACACGAAGTGATCCGCTGCGACAATCTCAACCTCAAGCTCAGCCATATTACTTGGTCTGTTCCTGGATCTTGGCCCACTGGCGCTCGACGTCATCCAGGCCGCCGACGTTGAAGAACGCCTGCTCAGCAATGTGGTCGAGGTCGCCGTCGCAGATGGCGGTGAAGCCTTCAACCGTGTCCTTGATGGTCACGGTGGAGCCTTCGACGCCGGTGAACTGCTTGGCAGTGTAGGTGTTCTGCGAGAGGAACTGCTGGATGCGGCGTGCCCGCGAGACAACGATCTTGTCTTCCTCAGAGAGCTCGTCAACGCCGAGGATGGCGATGATGTCCTGAAGTTCCTTGTTCTTCTGCAGGATCTGCTTGACGCGGACGGCCGTGCTGTAGTGGTCATGGCCGATGTACTGCGGATCCAGGATGCGCGAGGTCGACGTCAGCGGGTCAACGGCCGGGTACAGACCACGGGAAGCGATTTCACGGGAAAGTTCCGTGGTCGCGTCCAGGTGTGCAAAGGTCGTGGCCGGAGCCGGGTCGGTGTAGTCATCTGCAGGAACGTAGATGGCCTGCATCGAGGTGATGGAGTGCCCCTTGGTGGACGTGATGCGCTCCTGGAGGAGACCCATCTCGTCTGCCAGGTTGGGCTGGTAGCCCACGGCCGACGGCATGCGGCCGAGGAGGGTGGAGACCTCGGAACCTGCCTGGGTGAAGCGGAAGATGTTGTCGATAAAGAGCAGCACGTCCTGGTTCTGCACATCGCGGAAGTACTCCGCCATGGTCAGTGCCGACAGGGCCACGCGCAGACGCGTTCCCGGCGGTTCATCCATCTGGCCGAAGACAAGGGCGGTGTCCTTGAGGACGCCGGCCTCTTCCATTTCGACCCAGAGGTCGTTGCCTTCACGGGTACGCTCGCCGACACCGGCGAACACCGAGGTGCCGCCGAAGTTGCGGGCAACACGGGTGATCATTTCCTGGATCAGCACGGTCTTGCCGACGCCGGCACCACCGAACAGGCCGATCTTGCCGCCCTTGATGTACGGGGTGAGAAGGTCGATGACCTTGATGCCGGTTTCCATCATCTCGGTGGAACCCTCAAGCGTCGCGAAGGCCGGGGCCTTGCGGTGGATGGGCCAGCGCTCGGTGATTTCGAGTTCGGCCTCAGTCACGTCAAGCGGCTGTCCCAGGACGTTGAAGATGTGTCCCTTGACGACGTCGCCGACGGGCACGGAGATGGGGGCGCCGGTGTCCACCACAGCGGTACCGCGGACGAGTCCGTCGGTGGCCTGCAGGGAGATGGCGCGAATGACGTTATCGCCGAGGTGCAAGGCGACCTCGAACGTGATGGTCTTGGTCTCACCGTTGAGAGTAATCTCGGTGGTGAGTGCGTTGTAAATCGAGGGGATTGCGTCAGCCGGGAATTCGACGTCGACAACCGGGCCAATAACACGTGCAATACGGCCGGTAGCACCGGTCGTCGCGGCTACGTGTTCGGTAGCAGTGGCAGTCATCTCTCTCACTTCACTCAGTAGATGGCGTTGGGGGTAAGTTTACTTTGGTGCAGGTACAGCAGGATCCAGGCCCGGGGATGGCTAGGACGCGTTCAACGCGTCGGCACCGGCCACGATTTCGGAAAGCTCCTGCGTAATTTCAGCCTGGCGGGCAGTGTTGCGCAGACGCGTGAACTTCTTGATGAGTTCCGTGGCGTTGTCGCCGGCGGACTTCATTGCCCGCTGACGGGCTGCGAGCTCGGAAGCTGCCGCCTGCAACATGGCTGCGAAAATGCGGGATTCGATGTATCGCGGCAGCAGGGCATCGAGAACCTGCTCCGCTTCCGGCTCGAATTCGTAGAGCGGCAGGAGGTCCGACTCGGACGCGGCCTGCTCTTCAACAACCTCAAGCGGGAGCAGGCGGACAACCGTCGGCTCCTGGGTCACCATGGACTTGAAGCGGGTGTAGACGACATGGATCTCGTCGACACCGCCCTCTTCATAGGCCGTTGCGAAGTCAGTCAGCAATGCCTCGCTGACCTCCTGCGCAGTCGCAAAAACCGGTGCGTCCGTGTTGCCGGTCCAGACGCGTCCATAAGGACGGTTCCGGAAATCGAAGTACGCCTGAGCCTTGCGGCCAACCAGGAACGTCTTGACTTCCTTGCCTTCCTCATGGAGTAGCTCCATGAGACCTTCAGCCTGCTTGAGCACGCTTGCCGAGTACGAGCCTGCCAGGCCACGGTCCGAAGTGATGACCAGGACGGCGGCACGGCGGATCTGAGCCGGCTCGGTGACGAGCGGGTGGTCGATTTCGCTCTGGCTTGCGACAGCAGAAACGGCACGCGTGATTGCGTTTGCGTAAGGCAGTGAAGCTGCTACGCGTGCTCGGGCCTTGCCGATGCGCGAGGTAGCGATCAGTTCCATCGCCTTGAAGATCTTGCGCATCGACGTCGTCGAGCTGATCTTCTGGCGGTAGACCCGAATCTGGGCTCCCATACTTATCCTTTCCTAAGATCCCGATGGCAGGGACTGCCGGAACCTGTGCGGGTCCCGGCAGTGCCTGCCAGCGAAACTAGCGCTTCTGCTTGACGATTTTTTCCTGGTCGACTTTGTCCTCGTCGATGGGGGCGTATTCCTCATGCCCGGCACCAACCAGGTAGCTGTCGCCCTCGCCGAAGAAGCCCTTCTTGAAGTCCACGATCGCGGTCTTCAGTGCTTCTGCGGTGTCATCGTCCATGACGTTGGTCTGCGCCAGCGTCGTCAGGATGGAGGACTTGTGCTTGAGGTGCTCCAGGAACTCGGTCTCGAAGCGGTTGATGTCCTCAACCGGAACGTCGTCGAGGTAGCCGTTGGTGCCGGCCCAGATGGAGACAACCTGGTTCTCGATCGGGAACGGCGAGTACTGGCCCTGCTTCAGCAGTTCCATCAGGCGTGCGCCGCGGGTCAGCTGCTGGCGCGATGCGGCGTCGAGGTCCGACGCGAACATTGCGAAAGCCTGCATGTCGCGGTACTGGGCCAGTTCCAGCTTCAAGGTACCGGAGACCTTCTTCATGGACTTGACCTGGGCGGCGCCACCAACGCGGGAGACAGACACACCCACGTCAACGGCGGGACGCTGGTTGGCGTTGAAGAGGTCCGACTGCAGGAAGATCTGGCCATCGGTAATGGAGATCACGTTGGTCGGGATGTAGGCGGAAACGTCGTTTGCCTTGGTCTCGATGAGCGGCAGGCCGGTCATCGAACCTGCACCGAGCTCGTCGGAGAGCTTGGCACAACGCTCAAGCAGACGGGAGTGCAAGTAGAAGACGTCGCCCGGGTAGGCTTCGCGTCCCGGCGGGCGGCGGAGCAGCAGCGACACTGCACGGTAAGCCTCAGCCTGCTTGGAGAGGTCATCGAACACGATGAGGACGTGCTTGCCGCCATACATCCAGTGCTGCCCGATAGCCGAACCGGCGTAAGGTGCCAAGTACTTGAAGCCTGCGGGGTCGGACGCGGGGGAAGCCACGATGGTCGTGTACTCCAGTGCGCCGTTGTCCTCAAGGGTCTGACGGACAGCCGCGATCGTGGAGGCCTTCTGGCCGATGGCTACATAGATGCAGCGCACCTGCTTCTTGACATCGCCGGAAGCCCAGTTGGCCTTCTGGTTGATGATCGTGTCGATCGCGATAGCCGACTTGCCGGTCTGTCGGTCACCGATGATCAGCTGACGCTGGCCGCGGCCGATCGGGATCATGGCGTCGATAGCCTTGAGCCCGGTCTGCATCGGTTCGTGGACCGACTTGCGCTGGGTCACGCCGGGCGCCTGGAGTTCCAGTGCACGGGTGGTCTCGGCCTTGATCTCGCCGAGGTCATCGATGGGCATGCCCAGCGGGTCAACCACGCGGCCCAGGAAGGCGTCGCCGACCGGGACGGACAGAACCTGTCCAGTGCGGTGGACTTCCTGGCCCTCTTCGATTCCGGTGAAGTCACCGAGGATGATGACGCCGATCTCGCGGACGTCGAGGTTCTGGGCCAGGCCCAGCGTGCCGTCTTCGAAGCGAAGCAGCTCGTTCGCCATGACCGAGGGAAGGCCCTCAACACGGGCGATGCCGTCACCTGCGGTTGTTACACGGCCGACCTCTACGCGCTCTGCGTTTCCGGGTTCGTAGGACGCCGCGAACTCGTTCAACGCAATACGGACGTCGTCGGCGTTGATGGTCAATTCGGCCATCTGCAGTCCCTGCTCTCCTGTTTTCGTGATCATCGTTGCTCACGATGACCGGGGTTGCTATCAGTTAAGTTGTGCTTGTCCGGCTTGGCTAAGCAAGCTGGCGGTGAAGCTGGCCCAGGCGGGCCAGGACGGAAGCGTCAACCACTTCGTCGCCAACCTGGATCCGGATGCCACCGATCAGTGCCGGGTCAACGTTCATGTTGATCTTGAGCTCGCGCCCGTACAGGGCGTTCAGCCCTGCCTGCAGGCGGCTGTTCTGTGTCTCCGTCAGCGGACGGGTGACGCTGACCGTCGCAATCCAGCGCTGCTGGCGCTTGGCTGCAAGCTCGGCGAAACGGCCGACGAGCTTGGTTGCCTTGAGCCCGCGGGGAGCGGTAACAGCCTGTCCGACGAGGACTTTCGCTTCCTCGCTGGCACTGGGTACGAGCTTTTCGGCCAGTGCAGTCTTAGCCGCGGAGCTCGCCTGCGGCTCGGACAAAGCACGCTGGACCTCATGGCTGGACTCCACGGCGTGGTTGAAGGAGAACAAATCGTTCTCCAGCAGTTCCAGTCCGCTGAGTCCGGAGGCAGAGACGGCCGACTTGTTCTCGGCAACGGCAATTACCACCGAAGCGGCAAGAGTCTCGAGTGCATCGCCGATATCCCGGGCCGATGCCCAGCGTGAGCTGGCCAGTCCGCCCGCGATCTCCACAGCATCAGCGGAGACCTTGCCGCCGAAGAGCTGCTTGACCAGCGCCGACTTTTCGTCACCGCTGCGGGACGGGTCAGTCAAGGCGCGGCGCAAGCCAGCCGAGCTGTCCACCGTTCCCAGGATCCCGAAGAGTTCCTTAGCCAACTGCAGCGAGGCGTTCGGAAGCTTGGCTTCCAGCGCCATCAACGCCGCGGCCAGCGATTCGCTCGATACACCTGCCATTACTTAGCTACACCTGCGTTCTGGTTCTCCAGATCTGCCAGGAAGCGGTCCACCACGCGGGCCGACCGTGCATCATCGCTCAGCGACTCGCCAACGATGCGGCTCGCCAGCGTCGTGGCCAGCGTGCCGACCTCCGAGCGGAGCGACACAACGGCCGCCTGACGCTCGGATTCGATCGCCGCGTGGGCCTGGGCCGTGATGCGGGCAGACTCTGCAGCTGCCTTCTCCTTCAGATCCGCGAGGATCTGAGCGCCTTCGGCCCGGGCTTCCTCGCGGATGCGATTGGCTTCGGCACGGGCATCAGTGAGCTGCTGCTTGTATTCTTCGAGTGCGGCGGAAGCCTCTGCCTGGGCCTTTTCGGCCTTGGCAATGCCGCCCTCGATGGCCTCGGCGCGCTCCGCAAAGGTCTTCTCGAACATCGGGACAACAAACTTGACCACGATGTAAAAGAGGACAGCAAAGCCGACGAGGACTACGCCCATTTCCCAAGGGTTGGGAACGAGCGGGTTAGCCGCCGGTTCAGTGGCGGCTGAGATGATCATCTGATGCATAATTCACCCGTCCTTATCTACTCGGTTCTGGATGTTCGCTTAGTTCTGAAGGTTTACTTGAGAACGAATGCGAAGACCAGGCCAAGGATGGCGAGGGCTTCAGTCAGCGCAAGGCCGAGGAATGCGATCGGCTGCAGGACGCGCTGCGCTTCCGGCTGGCGTGCCACACCGTTGATGTAGGCAGCGAACACGAGACCAACACCGATACCACCGCCGATGGCGGAGAGGCCGTAGCCGATGAGGTTGAGGGAGCCGTTGATGGAGCCTTCCATTTTTTTCCTTTCAAGATGCCATCTATGTGGCAGGTTGTTTGGTGTACTTCATCCCCGCGAGGGGAAGACTGTGGGTGCCTAGTGGCTGTCCGCGTGCAGGGCGCCTTCGATGTAGATGGCGGTCAGCAGCGTGAAGACGTAGGCCTGCAGGGCCATGATCAGCGCTTCCAGCATGTACATGGCCACGGAGCCGGCCAGGACGAGGACCGAGGCGCCCTTCAGGAGGACGTTCTCCTGCATGACGAGGAATTCGATTCCGGATCCCGCGATCATGACGATGAGGTGGCCGGCCAGCATGGTGGCGAACAGACGGAGGCTGTGCGTGACAGGACGGACCAGGAAGTTGGAGATGATCTCGATCGGGATCACGATCGGCAGGATGTAGAACGGGACACCGGAAGGAACGGTGGCCAGCTTGAAGTACTTCAGGCCGTTCTTCTTGACGCCGATGGCGATCCAGGTGATGTACACGATCGCGGCGAGCACATAGGCCCCGCCGACGTGCGAGAAGCTCGGGAGCTGGATCACGGGGATTGCGCCGTAGATGTTGTTCACGAGAATGAAGAAGAACAGGCTGAACAACAGCGGGACATACTTCATGAAGTCTTTGCCGCCGATGATGTCCTTGGCGATGCCGTTGCGGACGAAGCCATAGGCCATCTCGCCTGCGAACTGCAGTTTGCCGGGAACAAGCTGCTGCTTCCGCGCAGCTAGCAGAAAGAATGTAGCGATAATAACGACCGACAGGATTACCAGCAGCATCTGCTTGGAGAATCCTTCTGCCGCACCCCAGGGCAGGATTGCCGGCAGGTGCAATTCTTCAATTCCAGGCGGGGTGAACTGTCCTGAATCTTGGGCCGGGAGCGCAAGCGCGATCAACGCGTTTCCTCTCTGCAGTGTCCATCATTGGGCGTTGGTCGGGGATTGGCGACATTCCTGTCAGCTTCTCCCCCTGTGAAATTATTTGGCATTACTGTTCCTCGTCCTTGGACGGGCCACGTGCAGTAGTATCCCCGCCAGCTGGTGTTCTGGAGCTGGTGAGGCCGTGCATATGAGAAAGATAGAACCCTCCCGCAGCTCCAAGCAGGGCGCCTGCGAGCACAATCCAGCGGGTTCCCCACAGATTATCCAGACCCCACCCTATCAAACTCCAGACGATGATTCCGCCAACAATGTAGCTGAATACGGCGATTCCGGCGTTGTATCCGCCGTCCCCGCCATCCTCGGAGACACCGGGGGCGCCGGCGGTGCTTTTGGGGGTTTCAGGTGCCGTTTTGCGTCCGGCTTTGCGGCTAAACATCGGTGCCGCCTTCGCGGGGTTTGGGGTCGTCGTAAATCTGGAGCCGCGCCTTGCTGAAGCCATAGATCTCGGCCGCCTGCCAGAACACGACTGCCACGACGGCTCCGATCAGGAACCAGCGGCCATGCAGCCAGCCGGGCGCGCCGATGGCGAACAGCACGACAGCGAAACCCACGACCTTGACGAAATACGTGGCGACAAAGAGGCCAATGGCTCCGGACGGGTTGTTCCGGCCGACGAAGTGGCCGACAGCCAGGCTGATGGCGAAGAACGCCATGACCAGGACTCCCCCGAAGAGGCAGGACCATAGCCCCGTTGCGCCGTTGTAGGCGTACGCGGCAATTCCCGTCAGCGCCAGGGCGATTGCGGCAGCCGCCGAACTGATGGCCAGCAGACGCAGCCAGAGCGATGTCGTGGGACCGGAGACACCAACGGGCCCGGTGCCGGACGCGGGTCCGGGATCGGCGTTGGAGGTCATGAGATCCCAATCGTCGTGGGGTGGGTGCTGGTCAACAGGCGCGGCGGATGGCCGCGCACCTGAATTCTACAGTAGATAGAAATTATTCGGAAAAGTGGATAAACATGCGGTTCACGCGCGCGTTCCGGACATCGGTCACGGAGTGCGCTGGCGGAGGTACGGCCACGCCGTCACCACGGTCATCACGGCCGTGGCGGCAACATCGACGGCAAGGACAATCTGCCACGGGAAGATGGCGAAGGCCAGTCCGCCGAACGCTAGAATGCACGTCCACAGGTACATCAGCACCACCGCTCCGCGGTGCGAGTAGCCGATGTCCAGGAGTTTGTGGTGGAGGTGCCCGCGGTCTGCCGACCAGGGCGACCGGCCGAGCGCGGTCCGCCGCACCACCGCCAGGCACAGGTCGAGCAGGGGCAGGAACAATACGGCGAACGGCAACAGGATCGGGATGATCGTCGGAATACCGTTGGCCCTGTCATACAGTCCGGACGTGATCTGCCCGGTGGACACGACGCCGGCCGATGCCATCAGGAGCCCGATGAGCATGGCGCCGGAATCGCCCATGAAGATCTTGGACGGAAACCAGTTATGCGGCAGGAACCCGACGCAGCTGCCCACGAGAACGGCAGTCAGCAGCGTGGCGAGGTCCGAGAAATCGGTCAACGGCGCGTTCCGGTGGACCCAGTATGCCGTGAGGAAGAATGCCACTCCCCCGATGATCGCCACTCCCGCGGCGAGGCCGTCCAGCCCGTCAATGAAATTGAACGCATTCATCGTGGTCACAATCAGTCCGGCGGTCAGAATGATGTTCAGCGTCGGGGACTGGACGACTATCGGTTCCGGTATGAAGGGAATGACCGCTATCCGGACTCCCCAGAGGGCGACCACGAGGGCAGCGGCGCTCTGGCCGATCAGTTTGACCCACCACCGCAGATCGAGCAGGTCATCGGCCACACCCACCAGCACGATCACGCCGGCACCTGCCAGGATTCCCCACGGCGCGGCGTTGTTCCGGAAGATGTCCTTGACGAAGAACGACTCACTCGCCACGACCAGCGCCACGAGGACGCCGGCAAAGATGCCAAGCCCGCCAAGCCTGGAGACCGGGGTGGAGTGCATGTCGCGGCTGCGGATCGGGGAAAAGAGCTCCAGCTTGTTGCCCACTAGCCGGGCACCCCAGGTGGCCGCGTAGCTCACGACCGCCGCGGTCAGCATCATGAGCAGGTACATGATCATGGGAAGGCCACCTGCCCGGCGGAGGCCTCAGAGCAGGCAGAATTCAATGGCCGTGGAACTGTCTTTCGATAAATGAAACTTCTCCGTCGCCGTGCTCAGGGCAGGCAGTGCGTAGTGCCTGACAGGGCTGTATTACAGTGGACTCTAGTCAAGATACTAATGCCAACGGCCACCTGTCTTCGCGTCACACGGCCCATTGCAGCCGGGAAAACCACTGACGGCCGTGCTGAAAGGACCCCGCGATGACCCTGTCGGTTGCAGTTGCTGCCGTGACGTTTGACCGTCCCCGAGAGCTGGCCGTTCTGCTGGACGCCATCAACAACCAGACCGCGCCGGTCCGCTCCATCTGCCTCGTCGACAGCGGCACCGTCGCCTCAAAGGACGTCGCCGGCCGGCACTCCAACGTGGATTACATCCGGTCCGAGGCGAACCTGGGCGGTGCCGGCGGCTTTTCGCTGGCGATCCTCAAGGCGGTGGCCAGCGGCGCGGACTGGGTCTGGATGATGGACGACGACGCCGAGCCCGCCGAACCGGACTGTCTGGCCACATTGCTCCGTGAGGCCGAGGCGCGCGGCCTCGACGCCGTCGTTCCACTGGTGGTGGCCCCGGGCCATCCTGACCAGCTGTCGTTCTTCTTCCGCCTGGACGGAAAGGTCACCCACGATCGCACCGCAGTGGAGAAGGTCGGGTTCCTGCCGGACGACGGACACTTCTTCAACGGCGCCCTCATCCGGTCCGATGTCTTCTTCAAGGTCGGGCTGCCGGACATGCGGATGTTCATCCGCGGCGACGAGGTCGACTTCACGCTCCGGCTCCGGAAGGCCGGCATCCGCTTTGGCACAGTGACTACGGCCGCCATCACCCACCCGCATGCCTTTGCCGAGACAAAGCACGTCTATGGCGCCAGATGGCACGTGATCGTGCCGGACTCGGCATTCAAACGCCACTTCTACTACCGGAACCGCGGGTACATGATCCGCCGCCACTTCCGGGTGAAGTCGTTGGTCGCGGACGTGGGCGGCTACCTCGGCTACTTCCTGCGCCGTGGCGATGTCCGGGGCCTGGCGGACTGGTTCCGGGCATTTTCCACCGGGCTGCGCGGCAAAGGTTTCGGTCCGCTGAAGGACCAGAAGTTCTAGGCGCTGTCCCTATTGCGTCCGGCGCAGCCGCCGCCGCGCCAGCAGTCCCAGCAGCACCCACGGTTCGCCGAATACCCGGTAAGCCACCCGTTTCGGGTGGAGCATGAGCCGCCATGCCCATTCCAGCCCGAGGCGGCCGATCCATCGGGGTGCCAGTTTCTGGACGCCCGCAATCTGTTCGATCGCCCCGCCGACGGCACAGTAGACGGCAGGGGGCAACGCCGCCAGCCTGCGCTGCAGGACCTCTTCCTGAAGGGGCATGCCGAGTCCGATCAGCACCAGCTGCGGGCGCAGTTCCCCGAGCCAGGCGACGGCGGCGTCCTCAACCTGCTCATTCCAGCCTTCGCCGGGCATTCCGTCGACCTGCGAACCCGGGACGATGTCCTTGAGCCGCGCGACCGCGCCTGCGTTGGCCACGGCTCCGGCCCCGATCACCGCGATCCTCTTGAGCCCCGCGACACGGGCCAGGGCCGGGATCCAGTCGGTCGATCCGAGCCGGTAGTCCATGACGGGGCCGTTGCGCTCTTCGCTCTCCGCTGCCTTGGCCCATAGCCACAGCACCGGCGCGCCGTCGATCAGGACCACGTCGCTTCGCTCGTAGAAGTTCCGGAATCCGGGATCGGAATGCAGGAGCGTGACGCTGTGCAGGTTGTGGCCCAGAACGGTCCGGGTCCCGCCTTCGGCAATGTACCGGTTGAGGACGTCCGTCAGCTCGGAGACAGTCAGGGGTGTCGCTTCCACGTCAAGGACGGGGACGCGCTGCCGGTCCAGGGTCATTCCACGCCCGAGTCTGCGCCCGAGCCGGCGGGGCTGGGATCGCTCGCGGCGGGTGCGTTGCCATCCACGTCCACCAGGTCGGGGACCACCCCGCGCAGCCGCCCAAGGCTGATGGCGCCCTGGCGGACCACCCGCAGCGGAAGGGCGGTGGCGTCGACGATCGTGGACGGCAGGGCATCGGCTCCTTCGACGGGCCGGTGTCCGCCTTCGAGGTACACCTCCACCGATTCCGCCAGCTGCGCCTCAGCGTCGGCGGCGGTCTGGGCCGCGGCGTGGCCCGTGCGGTTCGCGGAGGAAACGGCCAGCGGCCCGGTGAGGGTCAGCAGGTCCTGGGCGACGTCGTCGGCCGGGATCCGCAGGGCCACGGTGCCCTTCGTCTCGCCGAGATCCCAGTCCAGGGAGGGCTGGGCGTGCAGGATGAGCGTGAGTCCCCCGGGCCAGAAGGCCTCGGCGAGCCGCCGCGCCTCCGCCGGAACGTCGGTGGCGAGGCCGTCGAGGGCGTTGAGCCGCGGAATGAGGACGGGCGGCGGCATCTTCCGGCTGCGGCCCTTGGACGCGAGCAGCAGGGTCACTGCCAGGGGTGAAAAGGCGTCCGCGGCGATCCCGTACACGGTATCCGTCGGGAAAACCACGCACTTGTTCTCGCGGATGGCCCGCTGGGCGTGTTCAAGTCCTGCGGCGCGCTGGTCAGCTGCCGTGCAATCGTAGCTAGTCGTCACTGGCCCATTCTTTCATCACTTGTCGCTTGACTTTATGCCGGGGCCGGCCAGGACGGCACTGGTGGCCCTGTCCCTGCCGTTGAGGTCCCGGTGCGTGGCCACCTCGGTCCACAGCCCGCTGCGGTTCAGCATGGCCGCGATCCAGCCCGACTGGACCTCGGCGTGTTCCATGACGAAGTAGCCGCCGGGAACCAGCAGCCGGGCCGCGGAGGAGGCAGCCGCCGTCGGAAGTTCCATGCCGTCCGCTCCCCCGCCGTACAGCGCCTCCGGCGGATCGTGGAGTGCCACTTCGGGTTCGTTCGGGATGGCCTCGGCAGGGATGTAGGGCGGGTTGGACACGACGACGTCGAACGTTCCGTTGTGCTCCGGCAAGGCGTCGCGGAGATCGCCCCGGATCAGGACGACGCCGAGGGGCAGGAGGTTTTTCGCCGCCCAGGCGTGCGCAAACTCGCTGAACTCGACGGCGTGGACCTCGGCACCGGGGACCTCGTGCGCGATCGAACCGGCGATCGCGCCGGATCCCGTGCCCAGGTCCACCACTTTGGGGTGCGCCATGCCCTGAAGGCGGTCGACCACGAGCTGGACCACGGACTCGGTTTCCGGCCGGGGAATGAACACGCCGGGACCGACCGCCAATTCCAGGCGCCGGAAATGCGCGACGCCGGTGATGTGCTGCAGCGGGATCCGTTGCGCCCGTTCGGCGACGAGTTCCGCGTAGCCCTCCGGTGCCGGCGAATCACCCAGCATCATCGCCCGGAGCCGGCCGAGGCCCACGCCGAGCAGGTGCTCGGCCAGGAGTTCGGCGTCGACCCTCGGGCTCGGCACGCCGGCGGCGGCCAGGACGGTGGCGGCATCGCGGACGGCTGCCGCGAGGCTCAATCCATTGCGTGCTGTCATCACCGGTGACCCGCGCCTAGTCGCCGATGGCGTCGAGGCGGGCCTGTTCGTCCAACTCGATGGCTGACTGGATTACCGGCTCCAGGTCCCCGTTCATGACCTGGTCCAGGTTGTAGGCCTTGTAGCCCGTGCGGTGGTCCGCGATGCGGTTTTCCGGATAGTTGTAGGTGCGGATGCGCTCGGAGCGGTCCATGGTGCGGATCTGCGACTTACGCTGGGCCGAGTTCTCGGCGTCGATCTGCTCCTGCTGGTGGGCCAGGATGCGGGCCCGCAGCACGCGCATGCCGGCTTCGCGGTTCTGCAGCTGCGACTTCTCGTTCTGCATGGCCACGACGATGCCGGTGGGAAGGTGGGTGATGCGGACGGCCGAGTCGGTGGTGTTCACGGACTGCCCGCCCGGCCCGGAGGAGCGGTAGACGTCGATCTTGAGATCGTTCTGGTTGATCTCGAGCTCTTCGGGCTCATCGACTTCGGGGAGCACCAGCACGCCGGCGGCCGAGGTGTGGATGCGGCCCTGGGATTCCGTCACGGGAACGCGCTGGACGCGGTGCACGCCGCCTTCGAACTTGAGACGGGCAAAGACGCCCTCGGCGGGGTCGTTGGAGCTGCCCTTGATGGCCATCTGGACGTCCTTGTAACCGCCAAGGTCGGACTCATTGGCCGAGATGATTTCGGTCTTCCAGCCGCGGGATTCAGCGTACCGGGAGTACATGCGCAGCAGGTCGGCGGCGAACAGGGCCGCTTCGTCCCCGCCTTCGCCGCCCTTGACTTCGAGGATGACGTTGCGGGCATCGTCCGGATCGCGCGGGATCAGCAGCCGGCGCAGCTTCGCGGCCGCGGTCTCCAGCGCCGCCTCCAGCTCAGGAACCTCGGCAGCAAACTCGGGGTCCTCGCCGGCCATCTCCTTGGCAGCGGCCAGGTCGTCCTGGATCCCGTGCCACGCGTGGTAGGCCTCCACGATGCCGTTGAGCTGGGCCGAACGCCGCCCCAATTTCCGGGCCAGCCGCTGGTCAGCATAGACAGCAGGATCCCCAAGCTGCGCCTGGATGGCATCATGCTCATCCAGCAGGCCCTGTACGGACTCAAACATTTTCAAAACCTCTTTCGACTCTTACAAGTCTAGTAACGACAACAAAACTGGGCCGCGGCTGGTGACTTAACGACGAAGCCGCACGGATTTTTCCGCCCCGGGAGTGGCTTCGGGCCTGCCGACGCCGGGTGGCTTGCGATCGTAGATCGTAAGCCACCCGGCGGAGGGGCGGGGGCGGAAAATCCGTGCGGCGTTAGCGCGCGGGACCGCCAGAATCTAGCGGTTGGAACAGCTACTTGTCGTTATCGGACTTCGCACCAAGCGTCGTCTTCTGCACCTGCATGAGGAACTCGACGTTGCTCTGGGTCTCCCGGATCTTGTTGGTCAGCAGCTCAAGGCTCTGCTGCGTCTCGAGCCCGGAAAGGACGCGGCGCAGCTTCCACATGATCTTGACTTCCTCGGGGGAAAGCAGGTTTTCCTCACGGCGCGTACCGGACGCGTTGACGTCAACGGCCGGGAAGATGCGCTTGTCCGCAAGCTGGCGGGACAGGCGCAGTTCCATGTTGCCGGTGCCCTTGAACTCTTCGAAGATGACCTCGTCCATCTTGGAACCGGTCTCGACAAGCGCGGTCGCCAGGATGGTCAGCGAGCCGCCGTTTTCGATGTTGCGGGCGGCACCGAAGAAACGCTTCGGCGGGTACAGCGCTGCAGAGTCCACACCACCGGACAGGATGCGGCCGGAGGCCGGTGCTGCCAGGTTGTAGGCACGGCCCAGGCGGGTCATGGAGTCCAGGAGGACCACGACGTCCATGCCCATTTCCACGAGGCGCTTGGCGCGCTCGATGGAAAGTTCGGCCACGGTGGTGTGGTCGTCGGCGGGACGGTCGAAGGTGGAGGCAATGACCTCGCCCTTGACGGTGCGCTGCATGTCCGTGACTTCTTCGGGACGTTCGTCAACGAGCACCATCATGAGGTGGACCTCAGGATTGTTGGTGGTGATGGCGTTGGCGATGGACTGCAGGATCAGGGTCTTGCCGGCCTTCGGGGGCGAAACGATCAGTCCGCGCTGGCCCTTGCCGATCGGCGCCACCAGGTCGATGACGCGGGGGCCGATCTTCTTGGGATCCGTTTCCAGGCGCAGGCGCTCGGAGGGGTACAGCGGGACGAGCTTCGCGAACTCGACGCGGTCCTTGAGCTCCTCGGGCGTCTTGCCGTTGACGGACGTGACGCGGACCAGGGCGTTGAACTTCTGGCGGGCAGACTGCTGCTGACCCCCCTGCTGGGCCTCGCCTTCACGCGGTGCACGGATGGCACCGACGACGGCGTCGCCCTTGCGCAGGTTGTACTTCTTGACCTGGGCGAGGGAGACGTACACGTCATTCGGACCCGGCAGGTAGCCGGAGGTGCGGATGAACGCGTAGTTCTCGAGCACGTCGAGAATACCGGCGACGGGCAGCAGGACATCGTCCTCGGTGACCTCGACGTCGTCGACGTCCGGTCCCTGGACGCGGCCCCGACGGCGGTCGTTACGGTCGCGGAAGCGGTCGTTCCGCGAGGTGTTGTCGCGGCTCTCCTGCTGGCCCTGGCGGTCACCGCGGTCGTTGCGGTCACGACGGTTGCGGCGGTTCCGGCGGCTGCCGCCGTCGTTGTCGTCATTGTCGCGGGTTTCACGGGTGTTCTCACGGGCTTCGGCGTTGTCGCGGCCTCCGCGGGTGCGGTCACGGCGCTGGCCGTCTTCGCTGCTCTGCTCGGCACGCTGTTCTGTGCGCTGTTCCGCACGCTGTTCTGTGCGCTGCTCGGTCTGGCGCTGTTCCGTGCGCTGCTCCGGCTGGCGCTGCTCGGCGGCGCGCTCTTCGGGCTGGCGCTGCTCGGCGGGGGCTTCGGCAGCTTCCGCCGATCCGCCCTGCGCGGCAGCTTCGCCGCGGCGGCGGTTGCGGGTGCGCGGCTGGCGGCGTTCGCCGGCTTCGGTACCGGCCGGACCGGTCTCGGCGGCTGCTTCCGCGGCGGGCGCAGTTTCCGCGGCCGGAGCAGCGGCGGGAGCCTCTGCAGCAGGCGCCGTGATGATGCCGTCGCTGCCTGCGCGGCGGCTGCGGCCACGGCCACGGGCCCGCGGGTTCTCCTGGGCCGGTGCCTCGGCGTCGCCGGCTGCTGCCGGAGCCGCGGCGTGCGCCACGGTGCCGTTGTCGGTTGCCTTTTCAGCAGCGCGGGCCGGGGCCTTGCTCACTGGGGTGCCTGCACGATGTGCGGAAATGGCCGAGACCAGATCTCCCTTGCGCATGCGGGAACCGCCGGAAATACCGAGCTGGCTGGCGAGAGCCTGCAGCTGGGCGAGCTTGAGGCCTGCAAGGCCGCTGCTCTTGGCGGGTGCTGCCGTTGACGATCCGGCAGCAGAAGATGTTTCCACAGCTGGAGACAGCTCAGTGGTTTCGGTCACGAAGGATCCTTCCCCCTCGACGGCGTCCAGACTAGGAGCTGGACGCGATGATTTGATCTGGGCTGCGGTTCAGATCCGCAGCCGGGATTTCGGCCTTGCCGGATGGATTTTGGCCAGCAGGGCCGGATACAGCTACACCTGGCACGCTCCGAACAGAAGGAACGGCGGGCTGACGCTACAGGGGTGCAGAGCAACTCTGCGGGTTCCTGCGTCAGACCGAAAGCAGGTGGCACCGGAAAATATTGCGCAGTGGGAGATGAGAGAGGCTACGTGGCCAACATCGCGGTCTTATAACGGTTACTGATTTACCGCCTGCGTGATTACCGCCGGTGCACTTCCACTTTAGCACCTTCAACGTCCACGGCCAGCTTCATCACACGCCAGCCCACTTCCGGCGTGTTGCGGATGGTGTGCGCGCCAATGAAGCTGACCACGGCGTCGGCTTCCGCTTCGCCGTTGGCAAGGACCAGGACCGTCGGCCCGGCACCGGAGACGACGGCGGCGTAGCCCTCGCGGCGCAGTGCCGCGATGAGCTCCGCGCTGGGCCGCATGGCCTGGGCCCGGTAGCTCTGGTGCAGGTAGTCCTCGGTGCCGGGGAACAGGAACTCGGGCTTTGTCGTCAATGCGTGGATCAGCAGGGCGGCCCGGCCGGTATTCATCGCCGCGGCATGGTGCCCCACCGAGGCGGGCAGGAGAGCTCGCGCGGCCTCCGTGGACAGTTCGAAGTCTGGGACGGCGACGACCGGGATGACCGATTCCGCGACGGTCGCGCAGGTGCTGCTGTACCGGTCACTGTCCTGCCATGACAGCGCCAGTCCGCCGAAAATCGCGGGTGCGACGTTGTCCGGGTGGCCCTCCATTTCGCTCGTGAGCTGCAGGATCCAGTCCTTGCCGCGGCGCGCCGCTTCCGGAACGAGGGCGTTCGCGGCTGAGACGGCCGCGACCACGGCGGAGGCGGAGGACCCGAGTCCGCGGCCGTGCGGGTTGACGTTGTCCGCCGTGATCCGCAGGCCGTCATGCCGGAAGCCGAGGCGGTGCAGCGCCTCGGTGATGGCCCTGACCACCAGGTGGCTCGCGTCGCGCGGCAGCGATTCGGCACCCTCGCCGCTGAGTTCGAACTCCAGCTCACCGCCGGCCAGGGTTTCCACCGTCAACGTGTCATGGAGCGAGAGGGCCAGCCCCAGGCTGTCGTAGCCGGGCCCGAGGTTGGCGCTGGTCGCCGGGACCCGGACGGTCACCAGCATCCCGGCCGGGACAGCGGGCGAACCCGCGGCGGACTCGGCCGGGACGGTAAGGGTGGTTTCCACGGCTATTTTTCTTCCAGGCCCAGTGCTGCGGCGACGGTGACGACGTCGTTGGAGACCTTGACGGGTTCCACGTCGCTGCCGTCCTCGGTGCGCAGCGCCCACTGCGGGTCCTTCAGGCCGTGGCCCGTCACCGTGATGACGATGGTCTTCCCGGCGGGCACCTCCCCTGCCGCGTGCTTCTTGATCAGGCCGGCGACGCCCGCGGCGGAGCCCGGTTCCACGAACACGCCTTCGCGGGCAGAGAGCCAGCGGTGGGCGGACAGGATTTCCTCGTCGGTCACTGCTTCGATGACGCCGCCGGACTCGTCCCGGGCGGCAACAGCGGTGTCCCATGAAGCAGGGTTGCCGATCCGGATGGCCGTCGCGATGGTGTCCGGGTCGGTGATGGGATGTCCGGCGACGAAAGGCGCAGCGCCTGCGGCCTGGAAGCCCCACATCACCGGCGTCTTCGTGGCAACGGCGGCCAAGGTTCCGGCCGTAGCGGACTCAAACGGCGCGGAGTACTCCTTATAGCCCTTCCAGTACGCGCTGATGTTGCCCGCGTTGCCCACCGGGAGCACGTGGAAGTCGGGGGCGTCCCCGAGGGAGTCGACCACTTCGAAAGCGCCGGTCTTCTGGCCCTCGATCCGCGCAGGGTTGACCGAGTTGACCAGGAAGACGGGGTAGGACTCCCCCAGCTTGCGGGCGATGTCCAGGCAGTCGTCGAAGTTGCCGTCGACCTGCAGCAGCGTGGCGCCGTGTGCGATCGCCTGGCTCAGCTTGCCCATCGAGATCTTGCCTTCGGGCACGAGGACGGCGCACTGGAGCCCGGCTGCCGTCGCGTAGGCCGCGGCCGAAGCCGAGGTGTTTCCGGTGGACGCGCACACCACGGCCTTGGCGCCGGCGGCGACAGCGGCCGTCATGGCCATGGTCATGCCGCGGTCCTTGAAGGACCCGGTCGGGTTCATGCCCTCGACCTTGAGGTAGACGTCGCTGCCGGTCAGCTCGGAGAGGTGCCGGGCATACACGAGCGGGGTGCCGCCCTCCCCGAGGGTGATGACCTTCGTGGACTCCGTGACAGGCAGGCGTTCAGCGTATTCGCGGATGACCCCGCGCCATTGGTGAGCCATTTAGACCCCTTCTACCCGCAGTACGGATGTGACGGAATTGATGACGTCCAGGCCCTTGACGGCCTCGACGGTTGCAGCCAGGGCGGCCTCGCGTGCACGGTGTGTCACGATCCGCAGTTCCGCCGACTCCACCTTGGAGTCGGCGTCGCGGTGGATGGTCTGGCGCATGATTTCGATGGAGACGCCGTGCTCTGCGAAGAGCTGGGCGATCCTGGCCAGGACGCCGGGCTGGTCCGCCACGTCGAGGCCGATGTAGTAGCTCGTCATGACCGCGTCGATGGGCAGTGCGCGGACATGACCGGTGGTCGTCTCCGTCCGGCCCGGGCCGCCCAGGACGATCCGGCGGGCGGCGGACACGAGGTCGCCCAGGACGGCCGACGCCGTCGGGGTACCGCCGGCGCCCTGGCCGTAGAACATCAGCTCGCCGGCGTTCTCGGCTTCGATGAAGACTGCGTTGAACGCGCCGCGGACGGCGGCGAGGGGGTGTTCGCGCGGCAGCAGTGTGGGATGCACGCGGACGGAGACGCCGGTGTCCCCGTCTGTTTCCGTGCCTTCGGCGGGGAGTTTTTCGGCGATCGCCAGCAGTTTGATCACGAATCCGGCGTCCTTCGCGGCCGCGATGTCCGCCGCGCTGACGGAGCTGATGCCCTCGCAGTAGACGTCTTCGAGCGCGAACCTGGTGTGGAAGGACAGAGAGGCGAGGATCGCGGCCTTGGCGGCGGCATCATGGCCCTCGACGTCGGCCGTGGGATCGGCTTCCGCGTAGCCCAGGCGCTGGGCCTCGGCCAGGGCGTCGGCGAACTGCGCGCCGGTGGAGTCCATCTGGTCGAGGATGAAGTTGGTGGTGCCGTTAACGATGCCGAGCACCCGCGTGATCCGGTCGCCGGACAGGCTGTCCCGGATGGGCCGCAGGATGGGGATCGCGCCGGCCACGGCAGCCTCGTAGGAGAGCTGGACGCCGGCCTTGTCGGCTTCCTCGTAGAGGGTCGGGCCGTCCTGGGCCAGCAGGGCCTTGTTGCCGGTGACCACGCAGGCCCCGTTGCGCATGGCGATCAGGATCAGGGTGCGGGCCGGTTCGATCCCGCCCATCAGTTCGATGACGAGGTCTGCGTCCTTGACCAGGGATTCGGCGTCGGTGGTGAACAGCCCGTGCGGCAGCTCGACATCGCGGGGAGCGTCGATGTTCCGCACGGCGATGCCGCTCAATTCGAGGCGGGCACCGGTCCGGGAGGCAAGCGCTTCGGCGTCGTCAATGAGAATCCGCGCAACCTGGGCTCCGACGTTGCCACAGCCCAGCAGGGCTACTTTCAGGGTTCGCAATTCGGTCATTCAGACTCCCATGTCGCGGTTCAGCAGATCTTCTTCGGTTTCCCCGCGGACAATGAGCCGGGCAGATCCATCGCGCACAGCGACAACGCCCGGCCGGGCCAGATAGTTGTAGTTGCTTGACAGGGCCCAGCAGTAGGCGCCGGTCCCCGGTACAGCGAGCAGATCACCGGCTGCCACGTCCTCGGGCAGATATACATCTCTAACAACTATGTCGCCGCTCTCGCAATGTTTGCCCACCACTCGGGACAGCTGCGCAGCGGCCTCCGAGGTCCGTGACGCCAGAATGGCCGAATAATCCGCGTCGTACAGCACCGGACGGGGGTTATCGCTCATGCCGCCGTCCACTGACACATACCGGCGCGGGTACGTAACGTTTTCCGCGGCCGTTTCAGCTGTTTCCTGTGCGTCCACGGCGGGCGCGTCGACCCGGACGGTCTTGAGCGTGCCCACTTCGTACAGCGTGAACGTGGAGCTGCCGACGATCGCCCTGCCCGGTTCGATCGAAATCCGGGGGGCGGAAATGCCCAGTTCCGCACATTTGGACCGGACGACGGCGGCCATCGCCTGGGCGATTTCGGCGGCCGGGCGCGGAGTGTCCACGGGCGTGTAGGCGATGCCGTAGCCGCCGCCCAGGTCGAGTTCCGGCAGGACGATGGAATACTTGGCCTGCATGGCCGCCAGGAAGTCCAGCAGCTTCTCCGCGGCGAGCGCGAACCCGTCCGGTTCGAAGATCTGGGACCCGATGTGGCAGTGCAGTCCCAGCAGTTCAATGCCGGGGTAGCCCGAAGCCGCGGCCACGGCTTCCTCGGCTGCGGACAGCCCGGCCTGGTCGGTGGAGTCCCCGGCCATGGAGAGGCCGAATTTCTGGTCCTCGTGCGCGGTGGCGATGAATTCGTGGGTGTGGGCGTGCACTCCGGGGGTCAGCCGGAGCATGACCCTTGCGGTTTCGCCCCGGTTGGCGGCGATGGCGGCGACCCGGTCGAGCTCGGCCAGGCTGTCCACTACGATCCGTCCCAACTGCATGTCCAGGGCGCGGTGGATCTCGGCGTCGGACTTGTTGTTCCCGTGCAGCGCGACGTCAGCGCCGGGGATGCCTGCCCTGGCCGCGACGGCGAGTTCCCCGCCGGAGGCAGTGTCCAGCCGCAGCCCCTCCTCTTCGACCCAGCGGACCACGGAGGTGCACAGGAAGGATTTCCCCGCGTAGTAGACGTCCACTCCCCCGCAGATATCAGCGAAGGCGTTATTGAACGCGTCGCTGAACGCCCGCGCACGGGCCCGGAAATCGGTCTCGCTCAGAACGAACAGCGGGGTACCGTACCGGGCCTGCAGCTCGCTGACCGCCAGACCCTCGATGCTGAGTTCGCCGGCGTCATTGCGCCCGACACCGGCCGCCCACAGGGGCGCATGGAGGGCGTTCAGGTCCGCGGGGACCTCAAGCCAGTCCGGGGCGAGCGGGGAGGACGCGCTCGCGGGCTTCCCCGCACTGGCTGACGGTCCTGAGGTTGCGGTCATGGCGGTCACATCCGTTCCGGCGCCGAGACGCCCAGCAGTTCCAGTCCATTGGCGAGCACCTGGCTTGTGGCATCGTTGAGCCACAAGCGGGTGCGGTTGAGGTCGGTAATGGCCTCCTCGCCCAGGGGTGCCACGCGGCAGGCGTCGTACCAGCGGTGGTACGCGCCGGCGATGACTTCCAGATGGCGCGCGACGCGGTGCGGCTCGCGCAGCTCGGCGGCCTTCGCCACGATCGAGGGGTAGCTGCCCAGGTAGGACAGGAGTTCGTTCTCCGTCGCGTGCTCCAGCAGGGAGGCATCGAAGCTGTCTTTGCCGTCCACCCGGCGCTCCACGCCGGCGGCCACGGCGTTCCGTGCCGTGCCGCGGGAGCGGGCGTGGGCGTACTGGACGTAGAAGACCGGGTTCTCGTTGCTGTGCTTCTTGAGCAGCTCGGGGTCCAGGGTCAGGGGCGAATCGGCCGGGAAGCGCGCCAGGGAATAGCGGACGGCGTCCTTGCCCAGCCAGGAGATGAGGTCCTTGAGCTCGATGATGTTGCCGGCGCGCTTGGACAGCTTGGCGCCGTTGACCGAGACCAGCTGGCCGATCAGGACCTCGATGTTGGCTTCGGGGTCGTCCCCGGCCGCGGCCGCAATGGCTTTGAGCCGGTTGATGTAGCCGTGGTGGTCCGCGCCGAGGAGATAGATCTTCTCCGTGTAGCCGCGGTCCTTCTTGGAAAGGTAGTACGCGGCGTCGGCGGCGAAGTACGTCGGTTCGCCGTTCGCCCGGATCATGACGCGGTCCTTGTCGTCGCCGAAATCCGTCGTGCGCAGCCAGACGGCGCCGCCGTCGTCGTACACGTGCCCCTGCTCCCGGAGGCGTGCGACAGCGTCTTCGATCGCGCCGGCGTCGTGGAGTTCCTGTTCGGAGAAGAAGACGTCGAAGTCGACGCCGAACTCGGCCAGGGTCTGCTTGATGTCGTGCATCTGCGCCTTGTAGGCCGCCCCGCGGATGACCGGCAGGGCTGCCACGTCGGTGAGTTCGCGGATGCCGGGATGCTGGGTCAGCACCTCGTGTCCGAGATCGGCAATGTATTCGCCCGGGTAGCCGCCTTCAGGAACGCCGCGGCCGTGCAGCCGGGACAGCACCGAGTGTGCGAAGACGTTCATCTGGGATCCGGCGTCGTTGATGTAGTACTCGGCCGTGACGTCGGCGCCGGAGGCCCGGAGCACCCGGGCGATCGAGTCACCGAGCGCGGCCCAGCGGGTGTGGCCGATGTGCAGCGGCCCGGTGGGGTTGGCCGAAACAAATTCCATGTTGACCACGTGTCCGGCGAGCGCTGAGTTGGTGCCGTAGTCCGGACCCGCTTCGACGATGGCCCTGGCCAGGGTGCCCGCAGCCGCGGCGTCGACTGTGATGTTGAGGAAGCCCGGGCCGGCGATGTCGACGGCGGACACACCCTCGATGGACTTGAGCCGGGCGCTGAGGACGGAGGCGAACTCCCGCGGGTTGGTGCCCGCCGCCTTGGCCAGCTGGAGGGCGATGTTGGTGGCCCAGTCACCGTGGTCCCTGTTCTTCGGGCGATCAACGCGCACCTGGTCCGGGACGTCGGCTGCGGCCAGTGCGATTTCACCGGCCGCGACGGCGTCCTTCAGGCAGGCGGATATGGCAAGGGAGAGTTCTTCTGGGGTCACAGTTCCAGCCTACCGGTGGGCCTGCAATGTGGCGGAATCTGGCGGCCGGCATGACGTGAGGCGGCGCCCGCGGCCCTCTTCGGGGACGCCGGCGGTTCCGCCGGCTGCTCCCGGCCAGCCATCGAACACGGCCCGCGGGCGCGCCGCTTTTCCGTTGGAGGCTTCATTCCTGCTAAGCTCTAGGACGTCCCGCCGGAAACGGCAGGAACCCTGACTGCCCTCGTAGCTCAGGGGATAGAGCGTCTGCCTCCGGAGCAGAAGGTCGTTGGTTCGATTCCAATCGAGGGCACAAGCAAAACCCCGCCGTTTCAGCGAAACGGCGGGGTTTTCTGCGTACCGGCACGTCCACGCGGTTTCCTGCAGTGTGCGCATGGCCCTGCCAATTGTCGGTGACCGCTCGTAGGCTGTTCCCATCGGCAGCGGGGTTGCCGGTACCGGCAACCGGCCGGCAAACGCGTCAGCTGCCGCCGGCCGGTCCCGCAGAAGCGTAAGGGGTCCCATATGTTCTGTTCCATCGTTCCTCCGTACCTGCTCCGCCGCCTGGCAGCACAGCAGGAACCGCGGCTTTCCGAGGCGGCCCAGGCTGCCAGGCAAGCGCTGCTGCACGTCAAGACCTTCCAGGCATCGCGGGCGCTGGCATCCCCGGCGACTCCCCCGGGAATGCTCGAGGCCAAGCCCGGCCCCCCGGAGCGGACTATCTACGACGCCAAGTCGTTGGAGAAGCTGCCGGGCAGCCTGGTCCGGAAGGAAGGGGCAGCGTCCACCGGCGATCCGGCGGCGGACGAGGCCTACGACGGGCTGGGGCACACCCACCGGCTCTATGCGGACGCCTTCGGCCGGAATTCCATCGACGGGAAGGGCCTCCCCCTCGACGCCACGGTCCATTACGGCCGGCGCTACGACAACGCATTCTGGGACGGACGCCAGATGGTGTTCGGCGACGGCGACGGCCAGGTTTTCGACCGGTTCACGAAATCCCTGAGCGTGATCGGCCACGAACTCACCCATGGCGTCACCCAGTACTCGGCGGGGCTCGCCTACCGGAACCAGGCAGGTGCCCTCAACGAGTCCCTCTCCGATGTCTTCGGTGCCCTCGTCGAGCAGTACGCGAAGCAGCAGTCCACCGCGGAGGCCAGTTGGCTGATCGGAGAGGGCCTGTTCACAGACCAGGTCCAGGGCGCTGCCCTGCGGTCCATGAAGGCGCCGGGGACCGCCTACGACGACGACGTCCTCGGCAAGGATCCGCAGCCGGACTCGATGGAATCCTATGTCCACACGAGCGCGGACAACGGTGGCGTGCACATCAACTCCGGCATCCCCAACCGTGCGTTCTGCCTGGTTGCCACAGCCTTGGGCGGCAACGCCTGGGACGCCCCGGCGAGGATCTGGTACGAGACCCTCACCGGCGGCACGCTGGCCCCGAACGCCACCTTCGGTTCCTTTGCCAAGGCGACCGCGGCGTCCGCTAAGGAACTCTTCGGGGCCGGGTCCCCGGAGCATGACGCCGTGCGGACCGCGTGGGAGACTGTGAAGGTCAAGCTGTAACCGTGCCGGGACGGCCAGCCCCCCGGCAGGCCGCCCGGCCGAGCACCTAGGCCGGGCACCCAGGCCGAGCACCCCGGGCCGAATACAGGAACCAGGCCATGAAGATCATCATCGAACGCAGTGGCGGCATCACCGGCATGAAGCGGATCTGGACAGTCCAGGCGGCGTCGCCGGACGAGCAAGACCGCTGGCAGCCCCTTGTTGAGGCATGCCCGTGGGACACGCTCCCGGAAACCGGCCGGCGCATCCCGGAAGGCCAGCCGGACCGGTTCATCTACGACATCCGGGCCGGCCAACGCCATGCGACCTTGCCCGAGCACGCGCTGACCGGGCCGTGGCGGGACCTGGTCGAGTTCGCCAAAGCCGCTGCCGAGTCGATGGGGTCCCCGGAAGGTCCCTAAACGGCGGCCAGGTGGCCCCGGAACGTGCGCCGGTAGGACTGCGGGCTGGTGTCCAGGGCCCTCGTGAAGTGGTGCCGCAGCAGCACCGAGTGCCCGAAGCCGGATTCCCGGGCGACTTCGTCAATATTCAGTTCCGTGGTCTCCAGCAGCTCCTGCGCCCGCAGCACCCGCTGGGAGTTCAGCCACGCCGCCGGGGTTGCCCCCGTCTCGGACCGGAAGCGCCGCGCGAACGTCCGCGGTGACATGTGGACCCGGGCCGCAAGCTCGTTGACGGAGTGCTCCTCGTCCAGGTGCCGGACCATCCATTGCAGCAGCTGCTCCATGGGTTCGGAGCCGCACGGGGGAATCGGCCGGTCGATGTACTGGGCCTGGCCGCCGTCCCGGTGCGGGGGAACCACCATGTCCCGGGCAATGCCGGCGGCAACTTTGGCGCCGAACTCCGTCCGGATCAGGTGCAGGCAGGCATCGATTCCGGCAGCCGTTCCCGCACTCGTGATGATCCGGCCGTCTTCCACGTAGAGGACGTTCTCGTCCACGAGCGCCGTGGGGTACCTGGCCGCCAGCTCCTGCGAGTAGTGCCAGTGCGTCGTGCAGCGCCGTCCATCGAGGAGGCCCGCCCGGGCGAGGGCGAAGGCACCCGAGCAGATGGACATCACCCAGGCCCCGCGCGCATGCGCCGCCCGCAGAACATCCAGGACGGCCTCGGACACGTCCTTATCCCCACCGTACGGGGCCATGATGACCAGATCCGCGTCCGCGGCCGCTTCCAGGCCCAGGCCGACATGCATGGACAGCCCCGACTTCATCGGCACGTCTCCCGGTTCGGGAGTGCACACGCGGAAATCGAAGGCGGGAACGCCGTCGCCGCGCGCCGAGCGGTCGATGCCGAACACCTCAAATGCGGTCCCGAACTCGAAGATTGAGAAGTTGGGAACGACGATCATTGCCACTGATGTGATCATGAATCCATTGTGGCAGAAATTATAGCTTTTTGGGCATTTCTGCCACTTCTTTTGTTCCCCGCACCGGAGAACCATGGAGTTATGGAACTCCTCGGAATCGCACTCATTGTCCTGATCATCGTCGCGATCGCAGCCACCGTGCGTGGCCTGCGGAAAGATGGCCTAGGCCACAACCCGCCCGTCCGCTCCCATGAGTACTGGACCGCCCAGAATCTGCCCAGCGTCAACTACACCCTGCGGATCTTCTAAGCTGCACAGCCTGAAGCGGCCCGCACACTCCCGCCATCCGCCCGCTGGGCCTGCCACCGGAACTCCGCCGGCAGCAGGCCCAGTAGACTGTGTCCAGCCATGACACTGCACATTTCCTACCCCGCCGAGCTGCCGGTCTCCGAGCGCCGCGAAGACCTGATGGCCGCCATCGCGGCCAACCAGGTGACCATCATCGCCGGCGAGACCGGCTCGGGAAAGACCACCCAGATCCCCAAGATGTGTCTCGAACTCGGACTGGGCGAGAACGGCCTGATCGGCCACACGCAGCCACGCCGGCTAGCCGCCCGCACTGTCGCCGAGCGCATCGCGGAGGAACTTCAGGTTGAGATCGGCCAGGAAGTGGGCTTCCAGGTCCGCTTCACCGGCGAGGTCAGCCGCTCCACCAAGGTCAAGCTCATGACCGACGGCATCCTGCTGGCGGAAATCCAGCGCGACAAGCTGCTGCGCAAGTACAACGCCATCATCATCGATGAAGCCCACGAGCGCAGCCTGAACATCGACTTCATCCTCGGCTACCTCAAACGGATCCTGCCGCAGCGCCCGGACCTGAAGATCATCATCACCTCGGCCACGATCGACCCGGAGCGCTTCGCCAAGCACTTCGGCAGCGAGGACGAGCCCTCCCCCATCATCGAAGTTTCGGGCCGGACCTATCCGGTCGAGATCCGCTACCGGCCGCTTTCCCAGCCGGCCGGCGGTGCCGCCGGCGACGAGGGCGACGTTGCTTCCTCCGACGACGAGCTCGAGGAGGACCGGGATCCGCTCGATGCCGTGTGCGACGCCGTCGACGAACTCGCGCTGGAGGCCCCCGGCGACATCCTGATCTTCTTCTCCGGCGAGCGCGAGATCCGGGACGCCGCGGAGGCCCTCAACGCCAGGATCCAGTCCAACCGCAGGCTTGCCGGGACCGAGGTGCTGCCGCTGTTTGCCCGGCTAAGCCTGGAGGAACAGCACAAGGTCTTCCATCCGGGCAGCAAGCGGCGGATCGTGCTTGCCACGAACGTCGCCGAAACCTCCCTCACGGTCCCGGGCATCAAGTACGTCGTCGACACCGGCACAGCGCGCATCTCGCGCTATTCCCACCGCACCAAGGTCCAGCGCCTGCCGATCGAACGGGTCTCGCAGGCCTCCGCCAACCAGCGCTCCGGGCGCTGCGGCCGTGTCTCCGACGGCATCGCCATCAGGCTCTACTCGGAGGAGGATTTCGAGTCCAGGCCGCCGTTCACCGACCCCGAAATCCTGCGCACCAACCTTGCAGCCGTCATCCTGCAGATGACCGCCATGGGCGTGGCCCGCGGCCCCAAGGACGTGGAAAACTTCCCGTTCGTGGAACCGCCGGACTCACGCGCCATCAACGACGGCGTCAGCCTCCTCCGCGAGCTCGGCGCCCTCAGCCCGGCACGGCAGGAACCAACGGACGACGGCGACGGACGCCCCGGCCGCCGGCCGTCCGGCGGTTCCGGCGGAAGGAACGGCGGCGGGCTGACCGCCGTCGGGCAGCAGCTTGCCCAGCTGCCGGTGGACCCGAGGCTCGGCAGGATGATCGTGGAGTCCGGAAAGCGCGGCTGCGTCCGCGAAGTCATGATCCTTGCCGCCGCACTGACCATCCAGGACCCGCGCGAGCGTCCCCAGGGGGACGGCTCCGGCAAGCAGCAGCTCGCCGCCGAGAAGCACGCGCGGTTCCGGGACGAGAACTCGGACTTCACGGGCTTCCTGAACCTGTGGAACTACCTCCAGGAAAAGCAGCAGGAGCTCTCCTCCACCGCGTTCCGCCGGCTCTGCCGCAACGAGTTCATCAACTACCTGCGCGTCCGGGAGTGGCAGGACCTCTTCGCCCAGCTGCGCCAGCTCGCCCGGCCGCTGGGCATCAGCCTGGACAACGTCCGGCTCGCCGATCCCGTGGGCAAACATGACGGCATCCACATCAGCCTGCTTTCGGGCCTGCTGAGCCACATCGGCATCCTCGACGAGCGCAAGCGCGAGTACGCCGGGGCCCGCGGCAGCCGTTTCGCGATTTTCCCCGGCTCGGCCCTGTTCAAGAAGTCGCCGACCTTCGTGATGGCCGCGGAGCTCGTAGAGACCAGCCGCCTCTGGGCGCGCGTGGCCGCGAAGTTCGATCCCCTCTGGGCCGAGCAGGTGGCCCCGGACCTGGTCAAGCGCAGCTACAGCGAGCCGCACTGGTCCAAGAAGATGGGCTCGGTGATGGCCCATGAAAAGGTCACCCTCTACGGCGTTCCCATCATCCCCAGCCGTCGCATTAATTACGGCAAGGTCGATCCGGAGCTGTGCCGCGAGCTGTTCATCCGGCACGCCCTGGTGGAGGGCGACTGGCAGACCCACCACAAGTTCTTCCACCGCAACCGTGCCCTGCTCCAGGAGATCGAGGAGCTCGAGGCCCGCATGCGGCGCCGGGACATCCTGGTCGATGACGAGACCCTCTTCGAGTTCTACGACGCGCGGATCGGCCAGGAGGTCGTCTCCGAACGGCACTTCGACAAATGGTGGAAGGAAGCCCGGCAGCAGGATCCCACGCTCCTGGACTTCGACCAGTCACTGCTGATCAGCGAAGACGCGGACGCGCTGGACGATTCGGCCTACCCCAAGACCTGGCTGCACAAGGGGTTCGAGCTGCCGCTGAGCTACGAGTTCCATCCGGTGGCGCCGGGGTCGCCGCCGAACCCGTCCGACGGCGTCACCGCCGAGGTCCCGGTGCTGTTCCTGAACCAGCTCGACGACGCCGCATTCCGCTGGCTGATCCCGGGCCAGCGGGTGGAACTCGTCACCGCCCTGATCAAGTCGCTGCCCAAACAGATCCGCAAGAACTTCGTCCCCGCCCCGGATGTGGCACGCCAGGCCGTGGCGGCCCTCGGGGCCGGCTTCGACCCCGCCACCGATGACCTTGAGCCCTCGCTGGAACTGGTCCTGCGCCGGATCCGCGGCCAGGTCATCCCCCCGGGTTCGTGGAACTGGGACGCCGTGCCCCCGCACCTGCGGGTGAGCTTCCGCGTGGTGGATTCCCGCGGCAAGATCCTGGACGAGGGCAAGGATCTGGGCCGGCTGCAGGAACTCCTGGCGCCGGCGACGCGCCGGGCCATCGCGGAGTCCCTCGGCGCCACGCCGGGGACGACGGCGCCGACGGCCAACGGCAGGGCCAACGGCACGTCCGCCGGAGGGCCTTCCGGCGGTGCGGCGCGCACCCGCGCCGCAGCCTCGCCGGCGGCGGCCTCAACCGGGTTCACGGAGAAGTCCGGACTCACCGAGTGGAACTTCGGGACAGTGCAGCGCCAGGTCCAGGGAACCGTCAAGGGCCACACCGTCACCGGCTACCCCGCGCTCGTCGACGAGGGCGGCTCCGTGGCCCTGCGCCTGTTCCAGACCGCGTCCGAGCAGGAACAGGCTATGCGCGGCGGCGTCATCCGGCTACTCGCCCTCAAAGTGCCGCCGCCGGACCGCTACGTCCTGGAGCACCTGAACAACACCGAGAAGCTGACGTTCAGCCAGAACCCGCATGGCTCGGTCTCGGCCCTGATCGCGGACTGCGCGCTTGCCGCCATCGACAAGCTGACACCCTCCGCACTGCCGTGGGATGAGGCCTCATTCAAAGCTCTCTACGAGACCGTCCGGGCCGAGCTGATCGACACCGTCTTCACGGTCACCGCCGTCGTTGAACGCATCCTGGCGAGCACGCGCCGGATCGAAAAGCAGCTCCGGGGAACCACGAGCCTGGCCCTCATCAGCGCGCTCAACGACGTCAAGAGCCAGCTGGAGCAACTCGTCTATCCGGGGTTCGTGGCACGCACGGGCTACGCCCAGCTCAGCCAGCTGCCCCGCTACCTCGCTGCCATCGAGAAGCGCCTGGAGAAGCTCCCCGGCAACGTCCAGCGCGACGCCCAGCACATGGCTGCGGTCCAGGCCATGGAAGACGAGTACGATGACGCCGTGTCGGCACTGTTGCCCGGCCGTCGCGCCGGGGCCGAGTTAACACACGTCCGCTGGATGATCGAAGAGCTCCGGGTCAGCTTGTTCGCCGTCGAACTCGGGACCGCCTATTCGGTCTCGGAGAAACGGATCCGCGCGGCGCTTAATAAAGTGCTGGCGCCCGCGTAGCGCCCCCGCGGGGACACCGGCAGGCGCCAGCGCTTCGTGCAGTCGAACAGTCTAGGGTGCTCAGGCGTCCGGCACGTGCTCCGCATGGCCGGCGTTCCGGAGTCCGGCGCGCAGCTTCTCTGCGTTCGCGTCGAGCCGGGCCGGATCCGGGTGCTGGTCCACGGAGCCGAAGTCGAAGTCTGCCATGGAATTCGAGGGCCACACGTGGACATGCATGTGGTTGATCTCGTAGCCTGCCACGATCAGGCCTGCCCGGGCGGCGTCAAACACGTCGACCTGGACGGCGCCAATCCTGCGGGCTACCTCCATGACGCGGCCCAGCAGTTCCGGTGCGGCATCCGTCCACTTGTCCACTTCCTCCGTGGGCACGACGAGCGTGTGCCCGTCGGCAAGCGGGCCCATTGTCAGGAAGGCAACAACGTCGTCCTCCCGCCAGACGAAGCGTCCGGGAATCTCGCCGTTGATGATCTTGGTGAAGAGTGTGCTCATGCGTCCGCCTTTTCCGAAGGGGACCCCAGGGTGCTGGCGTCCAGGACAAAACGGTACTTCACGTCGCCGGCCACCATGCGGTCATAGGACTCGTTGAGCTGGTCCGCGCGGACCACCTCGACGTCGGATACGACGCCGTGCTCGGCGCAGAAGTCCAGCATCTCCTGGGTCTCGGCGATGCTCCCGATCAGCGATCCTGCATACGCGATCCGGCGCCGGATCAGTGCGCCCGGGTTGACGGGGGGCATCGGCCCGGAGGGAAGTCCCAGCTGGAACAGGGCTCCGTCCTGGCGCAGCGTATGGAAGTAGGGGTTAAGGTCGTGCGGTGCGGCGACGGTGTCGATGATGACATCGATGCTGCGGTTCGCGGCTGCCATCGCATCCGGGTCCGTTGACAGGATGACGTCGTCCGCACCGAGCTCGCGGGCCGCGGCGAACTTTGTCTCCGAGGTGGTGAAGACCTTGACCTCGGCGCCCATGGCCTTGGCGATCTTGACAGCCATGTGGCCCAGTCCGCCGAGCCCGACCACGCCGACGACGTCGCCTTCTTCAACCTCGAAGTGGTTCAGGGGCGAGTACGTCGTGATGCCCGCGCACAGCAAAGGCGCCGCGGCTGCCGGGTCGAGGCTCTCGGGAATCCGCAGCACGTAGTTCCGGTCCACCACGATGGACGTGGCGTAGCCTCCCTGGGTGATCGAGTTGCCGTTCCGGGCGTCCTTAGCACCGTAGGTTCCGGTCATGCCGTTTTCGCAGTACTGCTCGAGCCCGTCGAGGCACGCCTCGCACTCGCGGCAGGAATCCACCATGCAGCCGACGCCGACGCGCTCACCAACACTGAACTCGTCGACGGCGGAGCCGACGCTGCTGACGCGGCCCACGATTTCGTGCCCGGGGACGAGCGGGTAGTTCTGGGTTCCCCATTCCCCGCGTGTCGCGTGGACGTCCGAGTGGCACAGTCCACAGAACTCGACGGCGATCTCGACGTCGTCTTCCTTCGGAGCGCGTCGGGAAATCGTCAGCGGAACCAGCCCGCTGTCAGGGGCCGTTGCACCGTAGGCTGCGGCCAGGCGGGGAGCCCGGGCTGCGCTGTCCGTGGTCACGGATGTGGGGATCGGCTTGGCAAGGGGCGGCGGTACGGGGCGTCCAGGAGTCATGCCTCGACGCTACCCCCGGGTAGGGCCCCTATGCCACTTGGGGCCCGGACCGGCCCGCCGGACCGCGCGGCGGCGCACCGGTGCATCTCCCGATTCTGACTTTCCCTTTGCTGTCAGACCCTACGGGGAGACTGGACTCATGGACGGCAAGCAGGGGCCCGAGGCGGCTTCATCAGTAGGAGGGCGGGGTGACTTCGAACTCCGGGACCTGCTCGCGGTTCGCGCCCGCACGCTCCGGGACCTGCGTCAGGCCGGGGACCTTGCCGGGATCAGCAAACAGTACCGGCGGCTTGACGGGATGAGGCCTACGCCCGGACCCGGCGGCTCCCCGATGGTCTCCGAAGCGGTGGAGCGGCTGCGGAGGGCCATAAATGTCATAGCCCGCTGGGAGACTTGATTCATGGACGCCAATCAGGGGCCCGAGGTGGTTCCGGCAGATGCGGCACCGGCACTTGCTGTCACGGTCGCGGACCTGGCCGCGCTCCTGGCCGGCCTTCCGGCCCCTGAGGGCGCYGCCGAACTGATCGACGAGATCCGGGACCTCGAGGACCTCAAATCCGCCATGGCCGCCCGGCAGGCCCGGGACGCCGCCGCCTTCGATGTGTGCCAGCGCCGCGACCAGGCCGCCGCCGGGATGCCCGCGGAGAAGCCCGGTGCCGGGACCGGCGCGCAGATCGCCCTGGCCCGGCGTGAATCCCCCGCCCGCGGCGGCCGGCTCCTGGGCCTCGCGAAGGCGCTCGTGACCGAAWTGCCCCACACGCTTACCGCCCTGGAGACCGGGCAGCTCAACGAATGGCGCGCCACCCTCCTCGTGCGCGAAACCGCCTGCCTGACCGCCGCGGACCGGACCGCCGTCGACGCCGAYCTCGCCCCCGACACCGGAACCTTCGACGGCGCCGGGGACCGGGCCRTCACCGGCGCGGCCCGGACCGCCGCSTACCGGCTGGACCCGCATTCTGTTACCCGGCGTGCCAGCCACGCCGTRACCGACCGGCACATCAGCCTCCGCCCGGCCCCGGACACCATGGCCTACCTCACGGCCCTGCTCCCCGTCGCCCGGGCCGTCGCCGTGCACGCCGCCCTCACCCGCCACGCCGACACCCTCCGCACCGCCGGGGACCCCCGCACCCGCGCCCAGATCATGGCCGACGCCCTGGTCGAACGCACCACCGGCACCCCCGGAGGCATCACCGGA